>CAZPFL010000003.1:34140-79201 GCA_964585785.1 uncultured Rhodospirillaceae bacterium | reverse complement strand
TGAAAGAGTTCATGGTCCGCAACACCTACATTTATCCGCCGCAACCCTCGATGCGGATCATCTCCGATATCTTTTCCTATACCTCCAAGCGCATGCCGAAGTTCAACAGCATCAGCATCTCCGGCTATCACATGCAGGAGGCGGGTGCGACGTCCGATCTCGAGCTCGCCTATACGCTCGCGGATGGCGTCGAATACGTTCGTCGCGGACTCGCCGCCGGGCTCGATGTCGATGGCTTCGCGCCCCGGCTGTCCTTCTTCTGGGCGGTCGGCATGAATTTCTTCATGGAAGTCGCCAAGCTGCGGGCGGCGCGGCTGCTTTGGGCGAAGCTGATGCGGCAGTTCGAGCCGAAGAATGCGCGGTCGCTGTCGCTGCGCACCCATTGCCAGACATCGGGCTGGAGCCTCACCGCCCAGGATGTTTTCAACAACGTCATCCGGACCTGCGTCGAGGCGATGGCCGCAACCCAGGGCCATACGCAGTCGCTACACACGAACGCGCTCGACGAGGCGCTGGCGCTGCCGACGGACTTCAGCGCCCGGATTGCCCGTAACACTCAGATCTTCCTGCAGCAGGAAAGCGATACCTGCGCCACGATCGATCCCTGGGGCGGCAGCTACTATGTCGAGCGCCTGACTTATGAGCTGGCGCGGCGGGCCTGGCAGCATATTGAAGAGGTCGAGGGGCTCGGCGGCATGGCGAAAGCCATCGAGGCAGGCATCCCGAAGCTGCGTATTGAGGAGGCGTCGGCACGGACCCAGGCGCGGATCGATTCCGGCCGCCAGACCGTGGTCGGCGTGAACCGCTACCGGCTGGATGAAGAGCAGCCGATCGATGTTCTGAAGGTAGACAACAGCTCGGTGCGCCGGGCGCAGATCGAGAAGCTGAAGCGGCTCCGCGCCGAGCGCGACGAGGCCGCATGCCGAAACGCGCTCTCCGCGCTCACCCGCAGTGCGGAGACCGGTGAGGGAAACCTGCTGGCGCTTGCCGTCGATGCGGCGCGGGCGAAGGCGACCGTGGGCGAGATCTCGGATGCGCTGGAGAAGGTCTACGGCCGGCATGTCGCTGAGGTCAGGGCAATAACCGGAGTGTACAAGAGCGAGATGGGCGAGTCCGAAGCCAGCGTGAAGCGCGTGAACGAGCTCGTTAAGCAGTTCGAGGAGCGGGAGGGACGGCGTCCCCGTATCCTGATCGCGAAGATGGGCCAGGACGGACATGACCGTGGGCAAAAGATCATTGCCTCCGCCTTCGCCGATCTCGGTTTCGACGTCGATATCGGGCCGCTGTTCCAGACTCCGGCGGAAGCGGCGCGCCAGGCGGTGGAGAATGACGTGCATATCATCGGGGCGAGCTCGCTGGCGGCCGGCCATCTCACCATGGTGCCCGAGCTGCATCGGGAGCTCGAGGCACTCGGCCGCGGCGACATCCTGATCGTCGTCGGCGGCGTGATCCCGCCGCAGGATTACGAAGCGCTGTATGCCGCCGGGGCGGCGGCGATATTCCCGCCGGGCACCATAATCAGCGAAGCCGCCGTCGACCTGTTGGCGAAGCTGAACCAATCGCTTGGATACGAGCCCAGGGTCTCCTGACGGTGGCGCCTCGTAAGCGAGCGGGCCACCCGCCCGCAAGCCGCGCCGCGCCGTCGGTCGACGACTATGTGGACGGCGTTCTCGCGGCTAACCGCGCCATGCTGGCGCGCGCGATCACGCTCACGGAAAGCCGCAAGGCGGAACATCAGAAAATGGCCGAGGCCCTGCTGCTTCGGCTTCTGCCCCATTGCGGCAAGGCACACCGCGTCGGCATCACCGGCGTGCCGGGGGTCGGCAAGAGCACCTTCATCGATGCGCTCGGCACGAAGCTGACGACCCGGGGGCATCGCGTGGCGGTTCTTGCCGTCGATCCGACGAGCAGCCGGACCGGCGGTAGCATCCTGGGCGATAAGACCCGGATGGACCGGCTGTCCCGTGACGAGCGGGCGTTTATCCGGCCGTCGCCTACGGCCGGCACGCTCGGCGGCGTGACTCGGCGGACGCGGGAGACGATGCATATCTGCGAGGCCGCGGGGTTCGACATCATCCTGGTCGAAACCGTCGGCGTAGGGCAGTCCGAGGTCGCCGTTTCGGAAATGGTGGACTTCTTCCTTTTTCTCGCCATCCCCGGCGCGGGCGACGAGTTGCAGGGCATCAAGCGGGGAATTCTGGAATTGGCCGACATGATTGCGGTCAACAAGGCCGACGGCGACAACAAGAGCCGGGCACTGCGGGCGGCCAGCGAATATGCGAATGTGATGCATCTAATGACGCCGCCGAGCGCCTCATGGATGCCGCCCGTCGTCACCTGCAGCGCGCTGAAGGACAGCGGGCTGGACGCTCTGTGGGACAAGGTAACGGAGCACCGGGCGAAATTGACCGCATCCGGCGCGCTTGCCGCCAAGCGAAGGGGCCAGATGCTGCGCTGGATGTGGACCATGGTGGAGGACCGGCTTGTGAGCGCCTTGCGCGACGACCGCGCGGTTGCGTCGGCGATCAAGAAGCTCGAAGCGGAGGTTCTGCAGGGGCGATTGACCGCGAGCATCGCCGCCGACCGTATCCTGGACGTGTTCGATAAGCGCGATCGGCGGTCGTGAGGCGCAGCGACCTCTTTTCGGCCCTCTCAGAATTCGCCGAAAAGCAATCATCGGGCGAGAAAACTCATTGCGGTGCAATCTGTTCAGGGTGTCGATTTTGTGTATGATAAAAGACGCTGTGGGACGGAACGGCTGGACGTCACGAGGCGTTAGCCTGTTGTTCTCAATATATCAATAGGTTACGATGATTTGGGAGTGTAAGGGAACACGCCATAAATTATTGGGGTTCGGGTTGAGGGAAAGCCGTATCGCAGCTGTCTTGAGGCGGGCCCTGGCAACGATGGCGATGGGCTGCGTGTTCATGCCTGTCGCGATCGGCGGCGTCCGCGGCGACGTTCCGGAGAAGGTCTACACCTATACCGTAAGCCACCCGACGCATGGCGATATCGGCACCTACCAGAACATTATTCTGGACGAGGGGTCGCAAATATCGGTGCGGAACAAGATCCGCATTCTGGTGAAGGTGCTGCTCGTCGTCGCGCACCGTGAATCCACCGACAGCCACGAGGTTTGGCGTGACGGGCGGCTGGTTTCCTTTTCCGGCATGACGGAGGAAAACGGCAAGAAGTCCGTCGTCACGGGCGAGGCCGAGGGCGGCAAATTCCATGTGGAGACGCCGAGCGGTCCGAAAGAGGCGCCCTCCGGCGTCTATCCGAATAACCCGTGGACGAAAGCGATCCTCAAGGCGAAGGTGCTGCTCGGGACGAAAACCGGCAAGCTGTATAACGTGCACACGGGGGCCGGCGAGCCGCGCGAGATCAAGCTGGGCGACAAGACCGTCAAGACTCAATATTTCCGGGTCGACGGCGACGCCAAATATGAGCTTTGGTTCGACACCCGCGGCATTCCCGTGAAATTCTCGGAGATCGGCGAGCATGGCGTCATCACCTTCAGCTTGGCCAGTGAGACTGTGCAGCCTTCGAGCGCCACCGCGAAGGCGCCTGGCACGAGCGGATAGGGCGCCACGGCTCGCGCAAAGGAAATTTGGGCCGCGCGAGCAAGCTTCAAAATATCTCGGCGACCGATGTTGACGGATGGCGCCTACCCGTTCGCATTAACTGAGCCGGCCGCGGATTGGGGGCGGAGCCGATAAGGACTTAGTCCGATATTTTTATCCATATGAGGCGGTTGTGACGCCCGAGGTCGTTGATGGGCGTCATCGTGTTGCCATAAAGTTAAGACATAACCGCCGAAAGGTGGTGAGATAAGCAGAAGAAGACAGGGTGCACCATGGAACGTAAAATCTTTGGCGAAATTTCTCGTTATGACGCGTCGGGCCGCGAGCGTCTGAACGAGCTCGCCGCCTTCCTCGACGATCTGCCGGCCGACCGGCTCACCTTTACCCGTTGGTACGGAGAGGGGAAGGGATGCGCCGTTGGCTTGGCGGCGGCACATAATCCGTGGTTCCAGGCGCAAGGATTGCGCCTTGCCCAGGATTCGACGGGCAAGATCTGCTGGCCGGTATACGGTGAGCGGAGCGATCGCGCCGCCGTCGCCGATTTCTTTGGCCTCAGCCAGCGGGAGTTGCGCTCGCTTCTCGACCCCGAGGGCTATGACGGCCTGCTGGATCCCCATCCAAAGACGGTTGCCAAGAAGATCCGTGCGTTTCTGTCGGAGGCGGTGGCAGCCTAGGGTTTCTCCGGGCCGGTCCGGTTGAAGTGCCAGCGCCAAGAGTTTCCCCGCGCGAGCGGCCGCGCCGAGACGGCCGTGCCGTCCGCCGCTGAAACGGAGTGCGTTGACCATGCTTTCGGCTGTGCGCGGCTTTTTTGCCCAGGACATTGCGATCGACTTGGGGACGGCGAACACGCTCGTCTACTGCATCGGGCGTGGCATCGTTTTCAACGAGCCGACGGTCATCGCGCTCCGCGATGACGGGGCGCGGCGCAGGGTCATCGCGTTCGGCAGCGAGGCGAAGGCGATGCTGGGGAAGACCCCGGCCGGGGTGCACGCGATCCGTCCGCTCAGCGACGGCGCCGTCACCGATTTCGAAGTGGCCGAAGAGCTGATCAAGCTGGTGATCAGCCGGGCGCTCAACCGCCGCGGTCCCGTGGTTAATGCGCGGGTGGTGATAACCGTGCCGTCGGGCTCAACCGCGGTCGAGCGCCGTGCGATCCGTGAGTCGGCGGAGAAGGCGGGCGCCAGGCGCGTCTTCCTGATCGATGAACCGATCGCGGCCGCGATCGGCGCCGAACTGCCGGTGACCGAGCCGAGGGCTTCGATGGTGGTCGATATAGGCGGCGGCACGACCGAGGTGGCCGTGATGTCGCTCGGCGGCATCGTCTCGTCCCAATGCATTCGGGTTGCCGGGAATGCGATGGACGCGGCCGTCGCGTCCTACATGCGCCGCCGGTACAATCTTCATATCGGCGAACGAACGGCGGAAATGATCAAGCTGACGGTCGGCGCCGCATGCCCGTCGCTCAATGGCGAGGAGCGGCGCATGGTCGTGAAGGGGCGGGATCTCGTCGCCGGGATCCCGCGGACCCAGGAAATCCATGAAAGTGAAGTGATCGCCTGCCTCGCGGAGCCGGTCGGGGCGATCGTCGATGCGGTACGGACGACCTTGGAGCGCACTGTCCCGGAGCTTTCGGCCGACATGGTGGAGAATGGCATGATCCTGACGGGCGGGGGCGGGCTGCTGCGAAACCTCGACGTCGTGCTCGCCCATGCGACGGGATTGCCGACCAAGGTGGCGCGCGATCCCTTGACCTGCGGCGCCATGGGCGCCGGACTCGCGCTCGAGCGCGTGGGCAAGCTCGAACGCTTCCTCATTCAATAATGCCTGTTGCCGTGCCGGTGTGGGTCGGCGCGGTATTGTGGTCTGTCGCCGGTTCGGCTGCTCTGGAAGCGAGCCGCGATCTGCCGATGCCAAACGAGTTCCGAGGCGTTCAAATATTTGAGATGGAGTTACAAAATATTAACCAAGTTATTTAGAAACATCGTGATCGTTCAGTTAAATAATAATATTAATAGTTAATATAATAAATACTTATCTAATTAATTAGTACTTTCTGGGCAATATTATTGAGTGATATACTATCGGTTGGTCGCTAGTGGGCTTTTTATGCTTGCCGGCTGTGGGCGGGGCAACCGATGGGACTTACATTTTTCCGGGGACATGAGGGGGGAGATCTCTCTCACGGGACAAGCGACTCGGTCGCTGTTCCGGCCAATGGCGGCGCTATCAGCCTGCCGACGGCCTCCTTCATCAGCGATGGGCACTTCGTGCGGGCCGGCAGCGATCTTGTCTTGTCCGACACGACGGGCCATGAGCTTGTGGTGCACGGATACTTTGCCGCGCCCGTGGCGCCGGATCTCGTGTCGCCGGACGGATCACAGGTCCTTACTCCCAATCTCGTAGACTCGTTTCTAACCCCGATGGCGCCTGGCCAGTATGCGCAGGCAGCGCCGACAGCCGTGTCGCCGCCGATCGGTCAAGTGCTTGACTTGGCCGGTGAGGCCTTTGCCGTCCACGCGGACGGGACCCGTTTTCCGCTGGCGAAAGGCGACGCGGTCTATGAAGGCGATATCGTCGAAACCGGCGGCGCCGGCAGCGCCATCCACATGGTCTTCACCGACAAGACCGAGTTTTCGTTGGGCGCTGACGCCCGGCTCGCCCTCGACCAGCTCGTCTTCAATCCGGATTCGCAGTCCGGCTCATCGCAATTCTCGGTCCTCAAAGGCGTCTTTATCTTTGCCAGCGGCGAGATCGCGAAGACCGACAACACCCACATGACGGTCATCACGCCGGTTGCCACGATCGGCATCCGAGGCACCGAAGTGGCGGGCCACGTGTCGGCCGCCGACAGCCAGTTCACGATCATCCATGGCGTGATCGAGGTTACGACCCAGGCTGGAAGCGTGACGCTCGACGATCATGGCGAAACAACGCATGTGACGAGTGCCGCGATGCCGCCGAGCAGCCCGGTCGTGCTCGACACGGCGCAGTTTGATCACGCGTATGGTGATGTTGCCGGCGTTGTCTCGAACTATTTCGGCACGACCCATCCGGATTCACCGTCACCGGCGCCGGGTGGTAATGGCGGCCCGGTTCCGGACGGCGCGCATCCGAATTCATCGCCCAGCGGCCATGGCGATCATACCGACGCCGGCTTTGGCCCTGGTGCCACGATGCTGGCGAGCGCGCTCCCGTCGGACACGGCGGATCACGCGTCGCTTGCCAGCGCGCTTGCGACCGATCCACTTGCCGCTTCGACCGCGGCCTTCTTCGATATGTCGAGCGCGTCGGGATTGATTGACGGCGCGACGGCGACAGGGGACCAATCCAATGTCGCCGCTGCTGGTCTTTTCATCGGGCCGGCGGCGGGCGGCGATACGTCCGGGGCGGGTAGCTCCGGCGGCGGTGAGACGGTTCTCGCCCCAGTTCCCGGGATCGACTTCACGGGTGGCTTGACCTTCTCCGGCCCGACCGCGGCGCCGGGCGGCAACGCCGGCTTCACCCTGACGCCGACCGATCTGGCCGCAACGCCGGCGCCTGGTGTCAGCGCACCGGAAGGAGCCGTCCAGGTCGCCTTCACGCCCGCGGTCACGGGCATCGGGGATGGCAGTACCGGTCTGGCCGACGCGGGCCACGCGGCGACGGACGGGACCGCGCTCAACGTGCCTTCGACGGTTTCGTCCGGCAGCCCGTTCCGTAGTGACTCCGGGGCCAGCGATCCCTTCGCCTCGAACCCCTATATCACGCATCCGTTCGGCTATACCGGGCCGCAAGTCGGCGATCCGATTTTCCATCTCGTGGCGGACGGATCGAATGGGGCCGGCGACGGGGCGAATGCATCGGGCAGTACGTCAGATTGGGGGAGCGACGGACCGATCACCATCGCGGCCAGTCAGAGCCCGGATCAATCCTCGACGCAAGAGTCGCATTCAGACCCGGCGAATATCACGCTGATCGTGTCCAACGCGACGACGAATGAAACCTATCAGGACCTGACGCATCATTTCGAATTGCCCAACACGGGCCCCGGACAGGCATCGGACATCGACGGCTCACAGATGGGCATTCCCGGCGTTCCCGATACGGCGTCGATCCACCTCGCCCGCGATGCAGGCGGCAACGTCGACGTCGCACTCACCTCGGCATGGGATTCGGTCAAGAACATCAAAGCGGAGAGCGCGACCGCAGCGGACATCACGATCAAGAATTTCGTCCACGCCGATGTGACCTTCGGCGACGGCGGCGACAGCCATATCACGATCGACGGCGCGAAACGCGGTTTCATCACCACGGGTAATGGCAACGACACGATTGCCATCAACGCCTATTCGAACGGTGTTGGCTGGTCCAACAGCTTCAATGTGCATACCGGCGCCGGCAACGACGTCCTCACCTTCAACGGCGCTTCGAACGGAGTGACCCAGCTGACCTTCGATGGCGGTGATGGCACCGATACCTTGAAGCTGAGCGGCGCCGGTCAGAGCTTCAGCTTGGGCGCGGGTCAAATCCAGATAAGTAACGTCGAGCGTGTCGACATTTCCGGCGCGGGCAACACGACGCTGAATATATCGTCCAGCCTGTACGGTTCGTCCGATACGAATACGTCGCGGACGCTGATTGTCGACGGCGATGCCGGCGACACGGTCCACCTCCAGGGCGGCGGTTGGCACCAGGATGGCACCACGCCGGTCGACGGGCAGAGCTATACGGTTTACACCTCGCAGGATCATCCGAACGTGCACGTTGCCGCCGCGGCCGGCGTGGCGGTCACATGATTGCGCTTTTTCCGCAAAATTTCAGTGCATTAACTGAAACTTAACCACCAATTCCATAGAATCAGCGTCACGCGTGGATAGCCATGCTGGTTTCTCGGTTAGAGGACGCTGACCATCGCTGAGTACCTCAAATACACGCTCTTCATGATGCTGGCGCTGAATATCAATGCCGGCATCTCGCCGGAGCGCGCGTGTCAGAGTTACGAGCGGCAGGCACCCAGCCCGGTCGTCGCGTGCACGCCCGTCGGGCCGACCCGGCCGGAAGACACCCGCCGCGGTGCTAGGTTCGGCGAGGCCCGTATCTTCTTCATAGACGGAGCGAAGAAATGACCCGGTTCTTGGTTTCCGACGAGAATCCGGCCGGGCTTCGTCTCGAGGACATCCTCCATGCGATCCGCATGGACGTGATCACGCGTTGCACCAAGATCATGAACGACCCGAAGGACGAAGCGCGGCACGTCCTGAACAATAATATGAAAATCCTCACGCTTCTGAGCGAGGCGATCACCTTCGCCGAGGATTCGACGCGCGTTCTGAACAAGGCGTTTGGCCCGAGTCACGCTTCGGAAGGCGGGCCGCCGCGTATCGGAACCGTCTAGAGCAATTCCTTACAAACCGGAATTTCGAGAGCGCGACGGCGGATTTACTCAGCCGTCGATATCGAATGGCGTGGCGGTATCGTCCGCGGCGATCTTCCGCTCTTTGAAGATTGCAAGCGCTACTCTGCGAAGCATGTAGAAGCGCAGCCCTAGGATCACGGCGCACATCGCGCCAAAGACGACGCCGCTCACTGTCTTGCCCTCGAGGAACGATACGATCGACATCCAGCCGGGAATCGCCGCAAACGCGCCGGCGACCGCCCAGCCCCAGGGCGTCGGCTGGCGAAAAGCGAGGTCGTAGAGAAAGCGCAGCAGGTCGTCGGCCGAGGTGTCGGCCACGCTGTCGACGGAGACTTTTCGTGTCACTGTTGTTGCCTTTTTTGCCCGTACTTGAGGGAAGACGTTGGCGGACAATAATAAAACCGGCTTAAAGAGCGGTTAATGGCAAACGGGCCGTTTGGCCGCCGGATTCCGTCTATCGCTACTGGCGAGAGACTGCAGCCGAGGTATTACCCATGCGGGTGAAAAGAGCTAGAGGGAAGAGTTAGGCCGGAATAACCACAACGATTTAAGGCAAAAACGAGATAATGCCTTCTGTACGACCTCCAGTACGGGCCTGCAGGGAGGCACGGGCTAACCAATACCCCCCGGTTCCCCGCTACCCTTCTTCCTGCAGGCCCCTTGGAGCGACCTAAGATATCGTGCCGGACTAGGCGCTGGATTTCCCATCCGGGATGCCGGCGCCTTTTTATATGCCGTGGACGAAAGCGGCTGCCGCGGGAAGACGGGGCCTTACGGGGTTCGCCGGAAGGGACTAGCGAGGCTACGTACGGCTCAATATTGGCTCGAGCTGCAGCGGACCGTGCGGTTGCCGTACTCATCGTACCGGAGGCTGCAGGCCGTCACCTCGTTGCCGGCGGCATCGTGGATCCACAAATTTTCGCCGCCATTGAACTGCGTTACCGGCACGACGGGCGCCGGTGCGGCGGCCGGTGCGGCGGCGGTTTCGCTGCTCGTTCCGCGAAAGACCGTGACGCCGGAGCGTGCGCGGGAAACCTGGCGCTGATCGGCAGTGGCGGCGTCATCAACGCCGCGGATGACGGTGACGCCGCCGCTCTGCGAAACCGTTTCCGCATGGAGGGGGGCCGACCCAAGGGCAATGACTCCGGTCAGAAGGATTGCCTTTGAGAAAACTTTAATGGATTTCATGAGATATCTCCCTATGGCCTGAAGCGCCCCTGCGATGGTCGATCCTCCGACATTTGGCGACGATCGGATCGTTCTGGCGCTTTCGGCGCCGCCGGCTGCAATGGAGCGTGACCAGCGTTTCTCTCGAACAGGATAGCCAGCGCCGCCGGTTCGCTCATCCGGGCATCGGTATTAACTGCATTGGCGGTTGTCGGTGCCGACCGGGGAAGCCATCTTGGACAGGGCAGGGCCAGGCGGCCACAGAGCCGAGCGCCTATATCTCTCGATAGGATGGCGGTCGGTCACGGCGGGCCGGTTGATGCGGCCCGAAGGTTGAAAATTGGAGGACGTTCGCGTGAGCGACAAGAAAGAGCAAGTAGGCGCCGAGCCCGTCAGGGCCTATACGAATCAGTCATTTCTGCACAGCAAGAACGCACGGATTTTACGCATCCTCGCCGAATATCTCGAACCGAAGAGCCGGTTCGACCGATATACGATCGACGACACGATCGTTTTCATGGGATCGGCGCGGGCGATTTCCGCCGAAGACGCGAAGGCGCGCCTGGCGGAGGCGGAACGGTCCGGGGACGGGCTCGAAGCGGCGCGCGCGCAGGTGAAGATGGCGCGTTATTACGAGGCGGCGCGCGCGCTCGCGCACCGTCTGACCGAGTGGTCGAAGAATCTCGACGACAAGGAACGGCGCTTCGTCGTGTGCACGGGCGGCGGGCCCGGTATCATGGAAGCCGCGAACCGCGGCGCCTCGGAGGCGCGCGGCGTGAATGTCGGCCTGACCATCTCGCTACCGCATGAGCAAAGCAGCAATTCCTACATCACGCGCGAGCTGGACATTCATTTCCATTACTTTTTCATGCGGAAGTTCTGGTTCGTCTACCTCGCCAAGGCGGTCATCATGTTCCCGGGCGGCTTCGGGACGATGGACGAGTTTTTCGAGATATTGACCCTTCTGCAGACCAGGAAGATCCGCAAGCACCTGCCGGTCGTGCTCTTCGGAACGGAATTCTGGGACAAGGTCATAAACTTCGATGCCCTGGTGGAATTCGGCACCATCGGCCCGCAGGATGCCAAGATCTTCTACCGTTGCGATACGGTGGAAGACGCCTATGACTACATTGTGCGCGAGCTGACGGACTACGCGCTGGCTATTCCCGGCGCCCGCTTGTGATTGGGGATTTTCCCCAGCTGTCGGTCCGATAAAGAAATAAATTCCTAATAGCGGACAAAAAAAGAGGCCATTGAGTAAACAATGGCCTGAGGAGTGGAGGAATCAAGAGGAGGTATGAGAAGAACAATATATCGAACGTAAATCTCGATCAGTGACCTTGGTCACACCGATAAATATTTTCGCCAATATTAGTGATTAGTTCTTATTGGCTATAAATGAGCCAGTATTACTCTCCTTTTGCATCTTTGCTGGATTGGCGGGATTAGCGCTAAATTTTCAGAAGATGCAAGAGGACGTAATAAGATGAACTTTCAACGCTCAACGAAAGTCGACCGGCTCACCGCCGAGGATAGGGAGCTGTTCGGGCGAATCGCCTACGCAATGGTTGTGGTCGGCCTCTGGAAGACGACGGTCCGGCGGACGGACGACAGCTTTGATTTCTTTGAGATCCGCGGGCAGCAGGGGCAACTCGCCTACCGTATCGGCCGAATGGTTGATGGAGGCTACGTCTTATTCAACCTGATGACGGGCGCGCGCAAGCGTGGCGCAAGCCTCGGCGAGGTGCTTCGCTCCGTCGCGTATGTCCCGCGCGGTGTGTAAGCGGCGGTGCCGCGGCGGCCCCGATAGCCCGATCTTCACTAATTATTAAGGCCCCTCTCATCATCATGGATGGGGCCATCACAGGTTGAAAGCCGCCTTGGTGGCCGACATGGGTATGGGGAGTGTCGGACTTGGCGTCTGCTCTGGCGAACCTGAAGGTTTGCATCGTCGACACCGACGACGATATGCGCCGGATGATCCGCGAAGCGCTCAATTCGCTGGGGATCAGCCAGATCAGCGAGTGCGCGGACTGCTCCGCCGCACAAGACGTCATCGGCGAATTCGATCCCGACCTTTGCATTTTTGATGCTGCCGCCGGGTCGGCGGAGGCGATTACCTTCGTCAAGCAGGTCCGGGCCGCCGAAAACAATCGGCGCTCGGAGATGCAGCTGATCATGATGATCAGCAACGCCAACACGCGGCGCGTGATTGAAGCCCGAAACGCCGGCGTCGACGAATTCCTCGTCAAGCCCATATCCGCGCGTGGCCTTCATTCGCGGCTGCTCACCCTAGTCGATAACCCGCGATTGTTCGTGCGCAGCGTAGCGTATACGGGGCCGGATCGGCGGCGTCAGTGCCGTCCGTTCATGGGGCAGGACCGGAGAGATAAGGACGCCGCCGCGACGACCAACGCGCCCGCCGAAAAACCCGACGCGCCGGTCACCACGCGTACGGCGTCACAATCATAGATTTCCCGTAGACGCGCCGCTCTGGGCGCCGCGCTCCGCCAAGCTCGTCGACCGGATGAGTTTGGCGTAGACGTAGCCGATTTCCGACCCGTCGTGAACAATCCGGTACCACGGTGCGCCTGGCACTTTTCCGAGAACCTCGACCTTCGCGCGTCGCGACAACATCGCAATTTTCTTTGCCTTCGTTGTCGGCTGCGCGCGGACATTCGCATCGGCGACGGTCACAAAAATATGCGGCGCATCGGCATAGATGAAACCGTCGGTCGGATACACGTGGGCGCCATAATGCGCACCCGGTGTGTACCAGACGCGAACGGCGGTCCAATCGTTGTTCGGCGACACGTCGATAACGGGCGTCGCCAGATGGATTTTCCGATTGTTGAGCCAGTTTGCGTGATCGATCAGGATCTCGCGCTCATTGAGGATCTTCGTGACGACGCCGACATGACCATGCGGCGTTTTGCTGCTTCCTTTCATCACCAGGACGGCGCCGGGCGCAGGCTGTTGGCCGCGCCGGAAACGTCCCGCCGCGCTCTCCCACCAAGTTTTGGCGTCGCCGCGGAGCTCGATCCCCGAGACCATTCGCGCATACGGCACGCATTGCAGCGGCTTGCGCGGAGTGACGATCTTCGGCCGTAGCCCTGAATAGGAGGCCTTCGTCGCCGCCATCGCGTCTGGATCGTAGACCGGCGTCGCCGACGCCGCTTGCGACGTCATCGATGCGTCGCGTGACGCATTGAGGCCGGGCCCCACATTGGTGGAGTTCTGCGCATCATCATACGAATTCTGCGTGGAAATCTGGGACATAGTGTCGCGCGCTACCCCTTCCGGTCCAGGGCTGGCGCACGCCGCGACGGCAGTCAACAGTGCAATGGAAAATGCGCGGGCGGAAACAACAACAGACTCATGGCCAAATGCCGATGGCCAAAACTTCATGGTGGTCCCCCAACCGTAACCAGATAGGCTTACCCCAGATTCGTGACCGACGATAACAGCATAAAGTGGTCTCGGCAATTCCCCGACCGCTCATTTTTTGCAGCTGCACATGATTGTCGGGATGAGATCGGATTTGCGACGGCGCCAATGCAGTTGGCTGCCGTCTCGTGATTCGTAGTGTGCTAGACGAGCAACAACGTCGCGGCGGCGATCGCAGGGACGATGCCCGCACCGAGAATGAAAAGAGCGATGGCGGCGCTGCGCAAGCGCGCCTGTCGCGCGTCTGCGGCAAGCGTGTCTTCGCTCACCGGTGTTTCGCTCATGTCGATCGGCGCCATCGCGGTAAGGGGCATGACAAAATCCAGAAGCGGATTTCCCGTTATCGATCGCAGGAAGAAGGTATCGATCACCGTCGTGCGGTGCGCTCGAGCCGGGCGTGGGAGCGGAACGTTGGGCGCGGTCCGCTCCTCGATTGACTCTGCAAGCGTCTCGATGGCGATGTGGTGACCGTGGCGATCAAGCACGCGAATGTCGTGAATGGCCGACCACGGCATGACGGCGCCGCCGGCGCGGCGATCCTGGATCCCGCGTGAATCGATAACGACGGCCGCGCCGCGCCAGAGCAGCAGTCGCAGGAAGAGGTAGGCGCCCATGCCGATCAGGACGGTCGCGCCGACGAGCGCGACGGCGGCGGCCACCGTTTCCGCGAGACCCTGAACAGAAATCTGTTGGGCGGTAGCCGGGTATGCGATCAGGATGCCGGTGACCATGGCAGCGCTGCCGAGAACGGCCGCTTTTCGCCGGTCCGGATGGAATTCGACCCTGTGAATGAGGGGACTGCCGAGGCTCACTACAACAGCAGACATCTCTCGCCTTTTAACGGCCGCAAGGCTTACCGGGCCTCGCCGCGCGGAACTCTCGGGCAAAATCCTTTTCAAAGTATTAACTCGTAAAGACCCGTCTCCCCGGCGACGAGCCGGGCCGCATCGGTCACGTCTCAGCCGCGGCTTTCTTGGGACCGGAACCAGGGAGCCAGCTCGGTAACGGCCGGGATATTCGCGACGGAACGGAAGACGGCCATGGCGGCCAGTGCCGAGACAACGATCGATGCGACGAAGATGCTTTGAAACTCGAAATAGGGCGGCTGACCCAGCTTGTATTTTTCCGCGATCAACTGCTGGATCGCGAAAACGGGATAGTCATAGAATCCGTGCAGCAGGACCGGAAATACGAACATTGCGGCAAGGAATGCAGGCGCGGCACGACGGGCGAGCAGCCAGCGCGCGGCGAAGTATCCCATGACGATCCCCACGGTGGCATGCATGGGCACCGCCGTCAGGGCGCGGAGCATCGCCGTCTCCGTCCAATTTTCCGAGCCGAAGACGTAATAGAGATTCTCGATCGTCGCGAACCCCAGGCCGACGAGCACGGTCAGCACAATCGCGTCGACCGGGCGGCGCAGATCTTCATGCCGCAGCACGATCGCGGTTACGACCAGGAGCTTGCCGAGCTCTTCCGGAATCGACGCTTCGAGAAAAGCCACGGCGAGTGCATGCAGGCGCACGCCCTCGATATGTGCAATCGCGGGTGCATAGAGCGCGGCGATGCCGGCAATTGGAATTGCCACGCTGAATCCGAAGCCGAAGGAAATCCAGATGAGCTCGCGCAAATGGCGCCAAGCTTGATGCATACTGAAATAAGCCAACAGGGCGCTCGCCGGCGCCACGGCGGCGCAGGCGGCGACCAATCGCCACGTCAAGCTGTCCAGCGCCATCATGATGGCCGCCGCCGCGCGCTCTTGCGGAATGGGAAGGCATCCATCGCGGTTCTCTTAGAACCGGTCGGGCGGCAGCAGGTTCAGGACGATCACGGTGATGCTGACCACTTGAATGAGGACACCGAAGATCCCTGCGGCAAGTGAAACGCCACGCGCCCGTTCCAGATAGGCCGCGCGCGCGTGCGCGTCGTGGTGACCGCGTTGCGCTTTTGCGATGCGTCGGATGGCATGCTCCAGATACCAGGACTTGCCGCATAGGCCGCCCGTCAGCGCGATCAGCAGGCCCGAGCCGAGAAAGAGCGAGCCGGGCAGGATGTGGTCGAGAAAAACCGGCATCGCCACGAGGATGAGGCCGCCGGAATACATCTTCCGATAAAACATCCATGGCACGGTGAGCAGGAAAGCCGGCCAGTGCCACGACAGGAGGAAAGGCAGTCGCGTCGGCAGCGTATCCCGGGAATGTCGGGCCATGAGACGGAGCGCTTTTTCATAGTGAAGCTGAAAAGGCTCGATATGCACCGCGACGAACCGGCGCATCTCGGCAACCGACGGCAACGCCGCAGCCGGTCGCGTCGCGGTTCCGGGAAGCATCTCCGAGCTCGACGGCGTCATCCTGTCCTTGTCTTTCCAATCCCGTGCCTTGCGGGGAAGTCGCCCTACAGGCTCATGCAAAGCGGCGGCCGCTGAGTAGTAGCGTTTGAAATCCCGCCGCTTGTTCGTTAGGAAAGTAAATAAACCTGTATAAATTATTAAATAACAACAACATCATTAATTAAGTAAATAGATCATAAACAAAAATGTTGAAAATAAGGCCGATCTTTATCATAATGGATTGCTCAAGAGTTCAGTATTAAATATCGTTTTACTATAATTTTACAAAAATTACGCAAAGTAATGTGGTGCGCGCCCGGTTCTGCGCGGGCCCGTCTTCGGAGGAAGGCGCAGGTGTGCGTTCGAAGGTTCGCAGAGCGGCCGGGCAAGCGGTTTCTCTGCGATTGCGGCTCAACTGGAGGGGTAAGCCGTGAATCCGAAGCTTCGAAAGAGGTTGGCGAATAGCGCGCGCGGCCATGGCGTGCAATGCCGCTTCGATTTGGACAAGCGCCTTTATGGGCTTCGGCTGATCCTATCGGCGTTGTTGGCGCTCAGCCTGGCCGGAGCGGGCACATTCCTGGCGTTGCCGCTGGCCGTCTTCGTTCCGATGGCGCTGGGCGTGCCGTGCTGCATCGGATTGGCCTGGCACGCGTATCGAATGTGTCAGGCGCGCCAGCCTGCCGTCGCGATTGGGCGTAACGGTATCCTGGACCGCCGGCTCTGCACGGGGGTCATTCCGTGGACGGAGATCCTGCGTGTCCGCACGGACCGCTTCGGCAACCTCCTTCTCGACCCGTGGCGCGAGTTTTCCGGCGTCGAGCAAGTCGGCGATTTGCGCTGGGCGCATTTCATTCGCCGCATCGACCCGTCGCTCAACCCGGGCAGCTTGAAAATTCGCGTCAGCGATATCGAGGGTGAGACCTGGGATCTGCTGGCCGCGATCGAGGCGTCCCTGCCGGACTATTTGCGATCCCTGTGGACGCCGGAGACCCGGCGCCGTCGGATCGTCAGCGAACCCAAGAAAGCAATGGCCGGGATTGGCGCCGTCGCGGCGATCATCGTCATCCTGTATGTCGCTTTCGGTGGATCGAATGCGTCGCGCGTCGTGCTGCACAATCTCGGACCGGTTACCGATATCGGCACTGCGTTGAGCCGGAAGGACAGGGAAAACCCGATCTCGACCCTCTACCGGCAGGCTGCAAAGCAAGGCGACCTCGATGCGCGGATGCGCCTTGGCATCATGTTCCATGAAGGCGATGGCGTGTCGCGTGATCCGGAGCAGGCGGCATATTGGTTCCGCCTGGCCGCCTCGGAAAAGCTGCCGGCAGGCCAGGCGGCGCTGGGCTATCTGCACGAGCAAGGGCTGGGCGTCGAACAGGATTTCGCCCAGGCGCTGAGCTGGTACCGCGAGGCGGCCAGCAAGAACAATGCGTGGGCGGAGTATCGGCTCGGCTTGATGTATCGCGAAGGCCGCGGCGTGCCCCGCGACAATGACAAGGCGATCGATCTGCTCAGAGCCGCCGCCGCGCAAGGCGATGTGGGCGGGCTGTTCCATCTCGGCGAGATGTATGAGAACGGATGGGGGACCGCTGAAAATGCGGCGGTCGCATCGGAGCTCTATCGCAAGGCCGCCGCGCGGAACCATGACCGCGCCGAATACAAATTGGCTGTTATGTATCGGGAAGGCCGTGGCGTTCCGCGGGACGCCGCCATGTCGGCGCGTTGGTTCGAGCGCGCGGCGCGCCTGGGCTACCCGCCGGCGCAATATGCGCTCGGCCTGGACTATGAAATCGGCAGCGGGGTTGCGCTCGACCTGACCCGGTCCGCCTTGTGGTACTACATCGCGGAACGCCATGGGCAGGCCGAAGCGGGCAATCGCCTCAAGCACGTACTGGAACGGATGACGCCGCCGGAACGGTTGCAAGCGCACCGATTCCTGCGCGAGTGGCTGCAGCGCAATCTCTTGAACGGCGACGTCGCGCAACACTATGCCGAGTATCGAGGCAAAGAAGGCGCAAAAGCCTTTGCCGTCGCCATGAATGGCGCATGGGCGCAGACCGAAGCGGCGCCATATGCGCGCGACGCCGTCTACCGTGCGATGAAGCGATGCCGCGAATACGCGCCGACCTGCTTCCTCTACGCGGTCGGCGATACGGTTGTCGCGGGAATGCGCGAAGCCGAGATCGATGCGGTGGTCGCCCGGCAAAACAAGAAGACTGCTCGGCGCTGACGAAACATGGAACGGGACGCGGCGTGGCCGTTATTTCCGCGAGCGGCCTGTATCGCTCCCGGTGCGCAGCGCCTGCTCGACCGCTTCGGCGCCATAAAGCTGCTCGGCATTGGCGCGGGACAGCTTACCGCTTCGAAGATCCTCGGCAAGCAGCGCGGCGGGGCGCTCCTCAACGGGCCCGAAGCCGCCGCCGCCCGCAGTCTCCAGCCGCACGGAGTCCCCGGCGCGGAGCGACAGCGCGGATTCCTTGGATGAAAGCTCGCGCGCGTTCGCCCGGCCATAATTCCAGGTCAGATGCGCCAGCCGGCCCGATCGTCCGCCATCCATGCCGGACGGCGCGATGACATGGTTGTCCGAGCGGGCGGAAAAGACGACCCCGTCGACGGCGGCGCGGATCTGGCGCGCGAGACCGAGGCCGCCGCGATAGCGTCCGGCGCCGCCGGAATCGGGCACCATCGCGTATTCCTCCACGACCAGCGGGTATTCATGCTCGAGCGCCTCGACCGGGAGGTTGGACGTATTCGTCATGTGTACCTGAATGGCGTCCATGCCGTCCGCGGTTGCGCTGGCGCCGAGCCCGCCGCCCATCGTTTCGAGATAGACGAATTGCCCCGCCCGGCTCTTCTGGTCGCCGGAAAAGACGATCGCCGGCACCGCGTCATGGCCGGGCGCCAGCTTTCGCTCCGGCGGCAACAGGTCCGTGAATGCGGTGACGATGGCGCGCACCACCTTGTTGCAGCCGAGGCTGCGGGCGCCGACGGCCGCCGGTGCTTTCGGATTGACGATCGTGCCTTCGGGGGCGGTTATCTCGACGGCGTCGAAGAAGCCGCTGTTGGGCGGCAGCTCCGGATCGAGCAACGTCTTGACCGAAAAGTAGACCGCGGCCCGCAAGGCGCTTGGTGGAATGTTCATCGCGCCGCGCGCCTGCGGCGCCGAGCCGGTGAAATCGATCACGAGCTTATCGTTCCGGACGGAGACGGCCGCGCGTATGGCGACCGGCTCGCCCGCGAGGCCGTCATCGTCCATCCAGCTCGTTGCCGAGACCTGCCTTCCGCCGAGCAGTGCGAGACGCCCGGTCAGCCGTTCCCGCGTATAGATCAGAAGGTCCTCGATCGACTGCTCGACGAGCGTGATCCCCATGCGGCCGATCAGGTCGCGGACCATCGCCGCGCCGCGCTCGTTCGTCGAAACCTGCACCTGCAGGTCCAGCGTCCGCTCGGTTGGATCGCGGCTGTTGCTGGAAATCAGGCGTAAGAGGTCGCGGTCGAGCACGCCCTTGCGGACGATCTTGATCGCGGGGATGCGGAGCCCTTCCTCGAAGATCGACCGCGCGCCGCCCGAGATCGAGCCGGGCACGCTGCCGCCGACATCCGAATGATGCGCGATGTTCGCGGTGAAGAAGCGCGGCTTGCCGTCATAGAACACCGGCGTCACGATCGAGATATCGGGCATGTGCGTGCCGCCGGCGAGGTACGGGTCGTTACACACGAAGGCGTCGCCGTCCTCGATCACCGACGGCGGGTAGGCGGCAAGAACGGCTTCGACGCTCCCCATCAGCGAGCCGAGATGGAGCGGCACATGGGAGGCCTGCGCGACGAGCCGTCCCCGGGCGTCGAACAGCGCGACCGAACAATCCTGGCGCTCCTTGATGTTGGTGGAAAAGGACGCCCGCACGAGCGTGTGTCCCATCTCCTCCGTGATCGTCAGGAGCCGGTTGCTGAATACCTCCATCTCGACCGGATCGCGGAGCCTGGCCTGGGGCGTGGTCGTGGCTTGGTCATTTGCCATGGCGTGTCCTTATCCCGCTGCTGGCTCTGTTGCGACGATGATGTTGCCGACGGCGTCTACCGATGCGGTGTGCCCCGGCAGCAGGACGGTGGTCGAGCTCATCTCTTGAATGATCGCGGGGCCGGCTATCGCGGCGCCACTGGCGAGGCGGTCGCGGCGGTAGATCGGCACCTCGAGCCATCCGTGGTCCGGTCCGTAATAGACGGGCCGGCGATCGTGGATCGCGTCGCCGACGCTCGCGGCGGCGCCAGGTTGCGTCATGGCTGCGCTTGGAACGATGCCGACCGCCTGTAGCCGGCAGTTCACGATCTCGATGCGATGCCCTTCGATGCTGTGTCCGTATTCGCGGGCGTGGGTCTCCTCGAACGCTTTCTCGAAGTCGGCGAAGCCGTGCGGCGACGGCTGGTCGATGGCGACGCGGACTTCGTGATTCTGGCCCTCGTAACGCGCGTCCACGGCAAAGCGATATTGGCGCCGGTCGGCCTCGACGCCCTCGCGGATGAGCCAGGCCTCGCCTTCGGACCGCATCTGGCCGAAGTGATCGCATACGATCGTCCATCCCGCCTCATCTGCCGCCGCCATGACGGTGCGGACGAAATCGAGACAGATATCCGAGACCAGGATTCCGCGGGCACAGAGGGTGCCGGGCTCCAGCGGCAGGAGAATGCGCTTGAAATCGCACTCGCGGGCGACGTCCCCTGCGTGCAAAGGGCCGGCGCCGCCGAAGGCCATCAGCGCGAAATTGGCGAGGTCGTGCCCGTGCATCGTGCTGACGGAGCGGATGGCGCGGCTCATATTCGCTACCGCCACCCGGAGAATGCCATAGGCCGCCGCTTCAAGCGAAAGACCGAGCGGCCGCGCGATGCGGTCCTGGATCGCATGCCGCGCCGCATCCGCGTCGAGCGTCATGGCGCCGCCCAGGAGCGCCCCTTGCGGCAGGCGCCCGAGGCAAAGATTAGCGTCGGTGACGGTCGGCTCGTCGCCGCCCGCGCCGTAGCAGACGGGCCCGGGATGGGCGCCGGCGCTTTGCGGGCCGACCTTGAGGGCGCCGGCCTCGTCGATCCAGGCGATGCTGCCGCCGCCGGCGCCGATCACGTGGATGTCGAGCATCGGCGTCTTGATCGGAAAGCCGCCGACCTGGCGTCCGGCCGTCAGGCGCGGCGCGGCGTCCGTAATCAGCGAGATATCGGTACTGGTCCCGCCGACATCGAAGGTCACGATGTCGCGAATGCCGGCCTGTTCGGCGATGCGGGCGGCGCCGACCGCGCCGGCGGCGGGACCGGAAAGGCAGGTTCGGACGGGAAGCTGCTGCACCGTATCGAGCGATACGAGCCCGCCGCCCGAATGGAAGGTCCAGGGGGCGGTCTCGATGCCCAGCCCCTTCACGTCACCCGCCAGACGCGCGCAATAATGCGCCATGCGCGGCCCGACATAGGCGTTGATCACCGTCGTCGACATCCGTTCGTATTCGCGGAATTCCGGGACGACCTCGCTGGAGGTACTGACGTAGCTGGCGGGTAGTTCTTGCGTCACGATGCGCCGGGCCGTGCGCTCGTGATCAGGATTTTGGTAGCTGTGCAGGAAGCAGATAGCGATGCTCTCGGCGCCTGCGTCCTTCAGGGCACGAATAGCAGCCCGAAGTTCGGCCTCGTCCAAGGGATGCTCGATCGTGCCGTTCGCAAGGGTGCGTTCGCCTATTTCATGCCGGTCCTGCCGGACGGCCAGCGGAAGCGGATTTCGCTCCGTATAGTCGTATAGGTTCGGCCGAGTCTGGCGGCCGATCTCCAGCACGTCGCGAAAGCCGCGGGTCGTGATCAGGCCGGTTTTCGCGCCTTTGCGCTCGAGCACCATATTGGTCGCGACCGTCGTGCCATGGCCGAGAAAATGGACATCACCGGGATCGATGCCGAATTTCTCGAGGATCTGCGCCAGGCCGAGCCGGATCGCGTCGGCCGGATTGGCGGGCGTCGAGGCGACCTTATGGTGGCGGACCTCGCCGCGCGCGCTGTCGAACACGGTGAAATCCGTAAACGTGCCGCCGACATCGAGGCCAATTCGAACCATGGGGACGGGATTCCTGGCGGATAAACGGATCAAGCTCTCGCTGGGGGGACGGAAAGGGTAGCAAGGTGATCTTCTCAGCCGCGCGAGGCCGTATCAAGAGGTAGCCGCGGCGTCTTTGCCTCAGGACTGCGGTTTTACCTTCTCCACCGTTTCCGCACGGGTTTTCTTCAGATGGATCGACTCGTATTCGGGCAGGAGGAAGGCCCATCCTTTCGTATTCGCCTCGATCGCCTTGCGGTCCGCCTCAAGGCCGGCGGACGGCGTGCCGTCCGTCGTGATGGAGTCGAAGCGCATCCAGCCCTTGCCGTCGATCATCGTCAGCTCGAAGTTGATCGTCATCCCCTCGATCGTGTGATACGCGCCCTTGATCGTTGCTTTCGGCGGGAACTTGACCTTGTCGGCCCGCTGCGCCTGATCGATCTCGAACTTTTCGAAGACCCGCACGATATCGCTGGGATAATACTGGCTGATCAGCTTTTCATCACTGGCCATGCCCTCGAGGATGAATTTTCCGGGATCTTTCGGAGACTTGACCACGACCATGCGGTCGCCGTTCGGGTGGATCAGCACGGCGCGGGCGATCCGTTGCCGCGGCACATTCATGATCGGGTTATCGAGCCAGTCCTTGAAGTCGTCACCCGCGACGAGGTTGCCGCTGGCGAGCCAAGTCTGCTTTTGCCCGGGGAGCCGGACATAGGCGCCGCCGTCGCTGATCGTCTGGAGAAGGATGTTGTCCTTCCCCAGGATCAGGCTGGCTAGGGTGTTACCGTTCTTGTCGAATACGTCGATCCGTTTCGCTTTCGACTTTGGTTGCGTGGGATCGTCGAGCTCGAGCTTGGCGTATTTCTTGGCCTCCTGGGTCTTGGGCTCGAGCCGCCGCGACTCCGAAAGGGCATATAGCAGTTCCTGGATGGCGTTGGCATGCGCCGGGTAGTCGTCAGCCTCATGAACCGCCCAACCCTTCGCGGTTCGGTCGAGCGTGATTGTCGTGTTGCCGTGACGCAACCGGACCCGCGCGACATCGTCGAGCTTGCTGGCGAGCTCGGGAAAGAGCTTGGTGCCGTACTGGTTTGAATCCCAGCGCGACCATTCCTGATGCACCGCCCAGATGGCTGCAACGACGGCGATGACCGTGCAGATTGCGAGATAGCTGAGCGCTTTCCTACTCATTTGCCTTTCCCTCGATCGCCATCGCCGTTCGGAAGCCGCCCGCCGTTCCTATTCGCTGCGCTTGACCGGGCCGCCCCGCAGGCGGCGATACAGGCTCACCACCAAGACCCCAAGGACAAGCAGCAGGGGGATTGCCGCAATATTGAAGAATTTCAGCCACACATCCAGCCGTTCCAGATCGATGCGCAAGGAGCGCTGAACATCGCGCAGCTCTTTGCGCACGGTCAGCATCTTCTTGCGGAACGTGTTCAGCTGTTCCCGCTGGGCGCGGCTGAGCGTCGCGCCGCTGCCGCGCGTGTCGCGGTCCAGCATCGCTTCCATCTGGCTGCGCGACTGGGCGAGACGTTCCTGGAGCTCTTTTTCCTTCTGGCGGAACTTCTGCTCGGCGTCCTGGCGGATCCTTTGGATCATATAGAACGGATGGCTGGTGGCCGTGCGGCCGCGCAGCTCCGCCAACGCGTTGCTTCCCGTGAGATTGTCCAGGGCGTTGACGACGAAGTCGGCATTGTTGGCGGTAGGAACGAATGTCTGCTGGCCGTCTTTGTCTTTAACGTCGGCCCAGAACTCGTCATACAACATGTCCACATCGGCGACGGTAATGACGTCGATTGGCTTTTTGGCTTGCATCAGCTGCGGTGCCTGGTCCGACGCCAATGTCTTCGGCTTTGCCGCGCCGCCGCTGGAGGGCGGCGTCACCTTGATCGTGGGCGGGCCTTCCGGGAACGCCGTCTTGGCGATGCCGGTCGACCGCGCGGCAAGGATGAGCTTGCGGTTATCCGGCTGGAAGTTACGGAAGAGGCCGACGACGTCGGGCTGCCCCTCGAATTTCCGCTCGTCGATTTCCATCGACCTCTTGCCGGTGGTGATGAGCGGCGTGACTTTCACGCCGGGCCGCGGCACGGGATCCAATATGCCGGCGGTTCCCATGTTCAGCGTCTTGATGTCGCTGGTGACGACATCGCTCAGATCGAAGTTGCGCGGGGTGAGCGTGAGCCAGCCTACGTAGTCGGCGATGGCGGTGCGACCCTCGGGGGTTTGCACGCGCACGCGGCGGGCGGCATCGAGGTCGCCGGCAACCTTGCCGCGCACCAGCGAGACACCCCAGGCGTTGAGCAAACGATTGAAGTCGGATTGTTCGGGCGAGATCGTCGGGCTGATCTTTGCGCTCGATTCGAACAGCGGGTCGACGAAGACCAGCACATGCCCGCCTCGCAGCACGAACTGGTCGATCGCATAGAGCGCGAATTTATCGAACTTGCGCGGATGGACGATCCAGAGGACGTCGATGTTGTCCGGAATCTTGTCGATGTAGGACGGCAGCGCCTGGATCTCGAAGGATTCGCGGACGCGATCGATGATGGGCCAGCGGGGACCTTCCTGATTGGGGACGGCGCCCGCGCCGCCGATCGGCATCGAGCTGATCAGGCCAATGACCTTTTTCTTCGGGTTCGTGAGGCGATAGATGAGCTTGGAGATGTCGTATTCGAGGAACGGCTCGCGGTCGGGCGTGAAGGCCTTAACCAGCTCGACGTCATCGGTGCTGTTGGTGCCGACTAGGCCGAAGTAACCCAGATCGCCCGCTTCGTTATAGGCGATGCCGGTGAGGCCGAACGCTTCCGCCTTGTCCTCGGCCGGCGAGAAAGGCGCGGCGTCGAACAGCTCGAGACGAATGCGGCCTTTCGAGAGGCTCGCATACCGTTCCAGCAGCTCTTTCACGTGAAGGAAGAGTTGGGTGTGCTGCGGGTTCCCTTCGCCCATCACCTTGGTGAAAAACAGCCGCAACACGATGGGCTCGTCGATGCCCTTGATGATTGTCTTCGTGCCCTTCGAGACGGTGAACAGCTTGCCCTGTGTCAGATCGAGCTGGTACGGCTTGAGCACAACGTTAGAGAAGATATTGACCGCGAAGAGCAGGACGAGCGCCAGTCCCAGGCCGACGATCGAGCGCTCGCTCTTTGTCATGGTTTTCAGGCGACCCAGCATCCGCATCCTCAGCTCGCCCGTTTCAAGTCGACGACGACCACGTTGGCGAACAGCCAAAACGCGATGAGCGAAATGAAGAAGACCAGGTCACGCGCTTCGATCAGCCCCTGCGTGACGGCGTTGAAATGCGTGAGGAAGCTGAGCGACGCGACCGCGTCCACGAACCAGTCCGGCGCCCAGCCGCGGAAGAAATTCAGGACGAGATCGAGCCCGCTCATGGTGAACAGGAAACAGGCGGTCGCCGCGATGACGAAGGCGATGACCTGGTTCTTGGTCAGCGCGGACATGCAGGATCCGATCGCGAGAAAGGCGCCGGCCATGAGAAAGCTGCCGAGATAGCTGGCGATGATCACGCCGTTGTCCGGATCGCCGAGAATGTTGACGGTGATCCAGATCGGAAAGGTCAGGGCGAGCGCAATGCCGCAGAAGACCCAGGCGGCGAGATACTTGCCGAGCACCGCCTCGTAGGTGGAGACCGGCAGCGTCATGAGATTTTCAATCGTGCCGGTCTTCCGCTCTTCGGCCCATAGGCGCATCGCCACGGCCGGCACGAGCAGCAGGTAGACCCATGGGTGGTAGACGAAGAAAACGTGAAGATCCGCTTCTCCATTGTAAAGGAAGCCGCCGAGATAGAAGGTGAGCGCGCCGGTCAAGGCGAGAAAGATCACGATGAAGACGTAGGCGAGCGGCGTGCCGAAATAGGTTCCGAGCTCACGCTTTGCGATGATGAAGATGTTACGCATGGCTGGCACCGCCGCCGGAATGCCCCATCGTCATGTCCCAGAAGACGTCGTCGAGCGATCCCTGTTCGACGAAAATCTCCTGGACGGGCAACGCAGCCGAGCGCACGAGGTCGGCGACATCGGTCGCGATGGACTTGGCGCGCTTCGGTGAAATGCGGAGCTTGGAGATACCGTCCACCGTGCCAATGATCTCCGCCGCCTTGACGTCGGGCAAATTGGCGATCTTTCGCCGGATCGTCTCCGCGTCCTTCTGCGACGCCGTGATCAGGACCGAATTGTGATTGGCCGCCTGCGCGCGCAACACATCGGGACGGCCGTCCGCGCGTATCTTGCCGCGGGCGATGATCACCGCGCGCGTACAGACGGCGTCGACTTCCTCCAGGATATGGGTCGAGATGACGATCGCCTTGTTCTTTGCCATCTCACGGATCAACGCGCGGACGTGGCGCTTCTGATTGGGATCGAGCCCGTCGGTGGGCTCGTCCATGATGAGAACCGGCGGGTCGTGCAGCATCGCCTGCGCGAGGCCGACGCGTCGCTTAAAGCCCTTGGACAGGGTTTCGATCGGCTGGCGCAGCACTTCTTCCAGCGCGACCTTTTCGACGACGGCATCGATCCTCTTGCGCTTCTCCGCGCCGTCGAAGCCGCGGATCTGCGCGACGAATCCTAGATAGGAGAGGGGCGTCATGTCGCCGTAGGTCGGCGCGCCTTCGGGCAGGTATCCCAACGCGCGCTTGACGGCGACCGGGTCATCGAGAACCTCGTGCCCGCAGACGCTGGCGCTTCCCGACGTGGGCTCCAGAAAGCCGGTGACCATCTTCATGGCCGTCGACTTGCCGGCGCCGTTCGGGCCGAGAAAACCAAGGACCTCGCCGGCCTCGACCGACAAGGTGACGTCGTCGACGGCGGTAATGAGGCCGAATCTCTTTGTCAGATTTCGGGTTTCGATCATGCTGGCCATGACGTATCAGGTCCGCCGAAACGGGCGGTCAGGCCAAGTGTCCCGAAGACAAAAGCGTTGAATTTCCAAGGATCAAGTATGCCTCTCAGCGTTGCTCCCAAAAGCGCGATGCGCCTGTTCTTATATCGTTCGGCCGGATTTTATACCGTGCTCGTGCCGTTCGTGAAACCGGCTTGCCGATCAGTACCATCGTCGGGGCCATCTCGCGAATGCGTCATTTAAACACACGCCGTGCAATCGCAAAGCGGCGGGACAGCCCGTCAGCCGGCCCGGGCCGGGCTTGCCGGGGCTGCTTCATATCCACGGGGCCTGTCACGGTTCCCGGTGTAATGGGGCGGATATGGCGGTTTTCGAGGCCCGGCGCTTGCCGGTGGCGGCGATAGACCTGCGCGGGCGCGTCGGATTGCCGCAGCGCGCGCCGGTCCCGCGCTTCTGGTGCGCGTGAGATGGCCGAGGACGTCGCGGCGGCCTGTCAGGCGATTGGGCAGGCGCCGCGGCGCCGCGCCAATCGGTTAATGGATCGTGCCGCTGCCTTCGTCGGAGAGCAGGAAATCCATCGCGCGCACGACGTCGAGGCAGTCGGCGCGGCGGTCGCTGCGGCGATCGTTGTGAAGATTAGCAGACACCGCCCGTGCGCCGTGCATGGCGTTTTGGCCGTGCTGCTCGAGTATCAGCTTCGCGATATGCCAAGTGTGCTGGTCGTAATGCATTGTTCCAGACGACCGGAGCCGTTCCCTGTTGCTGTGTTGGGGCTATTGGACCAGATCGGCGGTTTTCCGCATGTGACGCGGCTCACGAAAATTGCCGCGATCCCGGTTCATGGGGACTAGTCTTAAAGGACTAGGCGCATGGCGGAGGTCGCAGGCGCCCGTTTTCATCCTGAATCGGGGCCAAGTATCAATAGGTTGCCGGAGGGCACGGATTTGTGCCCGGCCAGTTGCTCGTTGTAATAAAATTGCAATCTTAAACGCGCTCAAACCGTGCCGGCCTGCCGCGAGGACGCGGGAGGCCATCGGCACGGCTTTGCGGAAGGCTGCCACATGGTTAACGACGTACGGGAGGCCGCGCACCAAGGTTGGGGGCCGACGTCCATATCGGCCGGGGTCCTGTCCCTGGCGAGCCTGGGTGACGTATTGCTGTATGTCGTGCTGCCGGTCAGCGCGGCGGCCTTTGGCGTCGGCATTGCCTGGGTCGGCGTCCTGCTCGCCGCGAACCGGCTTACCCGCATTGTCCTCTATGGCGCCGTGGCGGCCTTTGGCCAAAGCGCCGGGTCTCGCGTGCTGGCCATCGTATCGGCAATGGCGGCGGCTGGCTCGACCCTCATCCTATGGAAGGGGGACGGCGGCCCGGTGCTGCTGTGCGCCCGCATCGTATGGGGATTGGCCTTTGCGGGCCTCAGCCTGGCGGCGCTGTCTTACGCCGTCGCCGACCGCGAACGCGCCGGGAGCCGGGTCGGGGTCAGCCGCGCGATCAACCAGATGGGGCCTGCGCTGTCCTTGAGCGTCGGCGCGTGGTTGGCCGGCGTGCTGGGGCCGCGGGACGTCTTCCTGGTCCTGGGGCTCGTTTCCCTGTTAGCGGTGCCGCTGGCATTCGCGCTGCCGAAGGACAGCGTTCGTGCCGACCGGGAGAAGACCCAGTGGCTGCCGAAGCCGCAACGCTTCGATCTGTTTTTCTTCGTTGTCGGGTTCGCGGTCGACGGCGTCTTCGCGATGACCGTCGCGCTGATGCTGGCCAAATCGGCTTCGGCCGAGACGGCGATGCTGGCCGCGGGGCTAATCCTTGCGCTGCGGCGGTTTGGCGAAGTGCTGTTGGCCCCGGTCGGCGGCTTTCTCGGCGATCGCTTCGGTACCGGCAAGGTGCTGTTTCTTGCGACAGTGCTGCTCGCCGGTGGGTTCGTTGTGTTGGCAGCGGGCGCGGCCTATCCCGGCTCCATGCTCATCATCGCCGCGCGCGCGGCGATCGCGGCGCTCGGCCCCGCCGTTGTCGCCCAGCGGGCGAAGGGGGAGGCCACCTTGCACCGGCTGGCGGTGATGCAGACCTGGCGCGACTTCGGTGCTGCGGTCGGTCCGCTGGTTACCGGCATTCTGCTCGAAATGGCGAGCCTCAGCTTGATCAATGTTGCGCTGGTTGTCCTGGTCGCGCTGAGCCTGCTGGCGCATCGGCCGCCGACGTCGGCATAGACCGGGCGCGTGAAACGACGCCGCCGCCTAAGCCGAAGCGCGCCGCCGGCCGGAAGGTGCCGTCCCCACCGCGCCCAAGGCGTCCTCGACAATCGTCACCCGGTGCATCAGCCGCTTCTCCGGCCAATAATCCGCAACCGCGTAATGCAAGGCGGCGCGATTGTCCCAGAACGCCATGGAACCCGGCCGCCAGGCGAAACGGCATTGGTATTCAGGCTTGGCGACATGCCGGAACAGGAAGTCCAGCACGCGCTGGCTTTCGTCGCCGTCGACACCGATGATATGCGTCGTAAAGCTCTCCGACAGATAGAGGTGCTTTCGGCCGGTTATCGGATGAGATCGCACCAGCGGATGGGGGACCGGCGGATTGTCGCGGCGCATCGCGTCCATGCGGTCGAAATTGTCGCCTTTCCAGCTGCGCGCCTTGGTCGGGCTCCCGTGCAGTTTCATGAAATCGTTCATGGCGCTGAGACCCTCGAGATACGCCTTCATCCCAGGCGAGAGTCCCTCATAGGCCGCGACGAGGCTGACGAAAATCGTGTCGCCGCCGGCTTCCGGGCATTCCATCGCGCGGAGGATCGAGCCGAACTCGGGATTTTCTCGAAAAATTCCGTCCGAGTGATAGTGGTTCACATTCGGCGGGCGCGCCTCGTCGTTGATGAGCACCTGCATCTCAGGAACATCCGTCAGCACGTCGAAGGCCGCGCGGCGGGCCATGCGGAGCGGGCCGAATTGGCGGGCGAAATCGGCGTGCTGTTTGGCGCTGATGTGCTGGTCGCGGAAGAAGACCACGTGATAGCGCATCAATGCCCGATGAATCGCGCTGACCGCGTCCTGCGCTAGCTCTCTGGTGAGATCGACGCCGCCAATCAAGGCCCCGGCCGCTGGCGTTACGGGCGTCACGGTAATCGCATTGTCGCTTTTCATGATTCTTCCCGTGAAAACTCGTTACCTGAGTGGATGGCTTTCCCTTCGCTCCGCAACGATCCGAACGGCGGACCTGGCTTCTCGTCCCGCGGTCTGAAAGTCCTGTGCTCAAGGGATCAGGGAGCGATGGAAGCCGCTATTTCCACGGTTGATTCTACTTTCCCGCCGCTGCCAGTCAATCGCGGTACGGATGTGCGCGATATAGTTTTCCCGGCAATGTCGCTCGTTCCAATACCACGGGGGCATCACGGTGTAGCGTCGTTCGAGCCCGGTGCGCCACGCGCTGAAAGTGGGAAGCCCGTGCCGGCTCGCCAGGGACTCAGCGCGCCCCAAGGCCTCGTGCATGGCGCCGGGGCCGGCGGCGCCCTTCGCTTCGCCGCGGGTCACCACTCGATCTCGAGACCGTGGCGACGGATTTGCCGGGCGATACGGCCGCCCTGTCCGCTCTCGCCTGGCTCGCCGGAAGGATTGAAATCGGCGGCGAAGGTTTCGTCGGCCAGGTCGTTCATAAAATCCTGAAGCTCTTCGACGGTTTGCCAGTGGTCCCAATCGACCCAATCCGCTTCGTCGAAAGGCTGGTGGGCATCCGCGTGGCTGGCTGGGATTTTCTTCGCCTTGTCCTGTTCGCGTTGCATGGTTTTCCGCTCCTCGCCGGTTCTTCCGCTGCGGTGTCCGAAAAACGGACGCGCATGCGTTCCAATTTGTATGGAAAAACCGTACGAATGTTCGGATTTGGCCGCAACGGCAACTGAAGCGAAATCGCTGCGGGCCGTTTCGCTGCGGCGTCGCAGATGGCGGGCGGGCGCGCGGTCGCTATTCGTTCGACTGAAGGAACGCCTTCGCGAGCCGGCAGGCGTGCGCGACTTCCCACTCGATCAGGCCCGGTTGCTGGGTGCTGTCGATCGCGGCGACCCGGCGGCAGATCTCGGCAACCAGCCGCGCCTGCTGCAGGCCGGTTAGGCGCAAATCCAGAGCCTCTGTTTCCAGCTCAACGCCTCTGATCACTTCGGCAAGGAGGTCCGTCTCGATTTCAATTTTCGTCTTGAATTTCGGCTTTTCATTAAAATTCACCCGCATGGACCACAGGCTGTTACGGCCGCCCAAGGCGAGAATTTGCCGTTCGCCGATAGGCGGCGAGCCGCGGTCACGCAGCAGTGGGACCAACGCATCGACGAGGTCCATCGGTAGGTATGGTTTCTTATATTCGTTCTCGTAGTAGGCGTAAGAGGAAGGGGATTGACCGTATTTCGAGCCGGTGTCGCGCAGGGCCGCAGCAAGTTGGCGGACCGAATAACCAGCTTGTTCCCGGAATCGCTTGAGTTCCAAGGAGGCCTTTGAATTCGTGCTCATCGTCATTCGATTGCCACTCTGAATTAGGAAAAGATAACAGACTTACCGTACAAAACGCAACGAATTTATTTGACAGATGTGCGGTAAATTCACACAGTTGTAATCGCTATCGTCATTATCGCGCACAGGGAGGGCGTCACATGCTGGCACTGAGCCGCCGTCACCAACGATCGAACAAAACAAGAACATACTTTGGAATGCCGGTTTTCGCCCAATCCGGCACCCAATCCGGCACCGTATCCGTTTGGGAGCCGCAAGCGCTCGACGCTCGCCCGGCGGCGGGGAGGGGCGAATGAAGGTGCCGCCATTCACTCCTGGTCCCGCCGAAAACAGAGTCGATTTCTGCATGCGCCGCAAAGGGGCGCGGCAGTTGGCCCGCGCGATCGAGGCGGCATGGGCGGACTCCGGCTATCATGTTCACTGCCGGGTTGCGCCAGTTCGCAGCGGTGATGGGCGCATTGTCTGCTACACGGTCAAATCCGACCTCCACAACGGCTTGCCTCGCTGAAATGGCGCTTCGCAAAGGCGCGGAACGGCTGCGACCATCGGCGCAGGCCGCGGACCTCGCAACGACGTGGACGCCGGAGGAGGTGCGCCAACGGCTCGAGGATGCGGGCCGCACCTTGATGTCCTTGCCGCTGCCGAGCGGATCGCTTCCGAAAGACGACCGATCCCGCTGGCCCGATGTTGTCCGCGGGTACGAGGATGCATTCGTCGCCCTGATCGGCGCATCGGACGAGGTGAAGCAGGATTTTTCCCTGGGATACAATCAGGTCCGTGCGTCGCCGTCCGCCCGATCGGTGGGACGGATGGACGAGGTCCTCGAGTGGCTGTGGCGTTATACCGACCAGCGCAAGCGGCGATTATGTCTGGCCCGGGCGCTGATTCACCCGGTCAGCGGCCGTCACGTCGTGAGCTATCGCAAGCTCGGGCGTATGTTCGGGCTGCATCACGATACGATACGCGCATGGCACGACCGAGCGCTCGCCGAGATCGCGGTCGCATTGACCAGTGAGAAGGTGGCCAAAGGTGGTCCGCGCCGGACGCGGCCAAGATCTTTGGGGTGATTCAAAGATGCGAGCGATCGGCAATGAGCCGCGTGTCGAATGAATGCGGCGGGCTATGCCGGATTGTACGGGATAGATCGTAGAGGCCTTACCGAATATCGGATGGCCTCACGGGCGCATGGCCTGTCTTACGACCGCCGGTTGGCGCCCCGGTCCGTTCCGCGTGATCAAGAGGTTATTCTCTTGCTTTCCGCGGCAAAGTGGGCGTGCCGTATGAGGCAATGCGCGCCCGGCTCCGACCCGTCAGAATGCTCAGCCGTGGCCAGGGCGCTTCACCGGTTTGGCGGCTTGGCCGGGATAGGGCGTCCGACGCGTGCTCTGCTTCCGAGAGTCACTGCATTTGCTGCAGGTGTGCTGCGTCGGTTGCTTGGCGACAAATGCCAAGCCGCATTTGGTGCATTTGGATAGTCCGTTGCCCAGGCCGATTAGGACGCGGGGCCAGCGCTGATTTGCCGTATGCAACATGGTACTCACCTCGTCTTGACTGACCAGGTGCCACCGTTGCCTCAATTTTTCTAATTATTTCAGGCGCATGGTTCATGCCATGAGCCCTGATACGCTCCCAATCTTTGTATATTAGTAAGGGACTGGGGCCGTTCTCAGTCCGCATTATGGCAATTTAGCGGCAGTTGGGGGAATTCAACGCGATAGACGGCCTGTTATCGTTAACGACCCAGGATTTCAGCCCGGATTAGGGATTTATCTCCTACTTGAAAAAGGATGGCTGCAGGCCAAAATTCCGCAATAGCGGTAATATGATATGCGGTTTAGCCGTTGATTGCGGCCAGACGGCAAGCTCAGCGTGGTCGCGCCCCGCTGCGCAGGGCGGCGGCCAGGCCCCGGCTTGAGCGGCCCCCATTGCTGGGCGCGGGCATGCTGCTCACGACGGGCGACGCCATGGCGGTGGCGAGGCCCGGCGCCCGCACGCCGGTTCCCAGCGTGTCGAGATCGTCTTGCGTGGGGGCGCGGCGATGCTTCATGAAGAAGCGCAGATGATGCCAGGCCAAATGGCCGTAGAAGGTCCCGCCGACGCTCAAGATTGTGAAGCCGAGGATGAGCATGGCGCCATCCTGCGCCCGCAGCTGCGGCTGCTGAGCCCCGAACAGCAACGAGGCTGTCAGGCTTACGATAAGACCGAAGCAGAGCGCCGTCGCGCCGACGCAAATCAGCGGGTCGAACGCCACCATCCCGGCAAGCGTCTTCCGTTGCTGGCGTATCGGGTCATGCGTCCGCGGCGCTTTGGGGAATGCCGCGAGAAACTTGCGGCGCGGCCGGAACACGAGATCCCAGGCGGTGACAAAGAGCGTGATGGCGATGAACAGAAGGATCGCCGGCGCCATGCCGTGCTCAAGGCCCATCCACTCGCGGAAGGCCAAGAAAAGCCCACCGGCCGAAATGAGGATGATCAGCGCTCGCGGGAAATTCCGGTGTGCTTCCTGGGCACGCATCTGCAAATACGTTCGGAAGTCCGGGGCGCTGAGCCAATAAGCCTCGTCGGCCAGCAGCCCCGGATACACGATCGCGCCGCCATCAGGCTGGCGGACGATGTTTCGGTTTTGGAAAAGCCGCTCGGCGAAATCGGTCGACAGCGCATCCGTCCCATCTTTCGACCGCGGACGGGTCGACGACAAAGCCCAGACGAAAGCCCAGAACAGCCCGACGATGGTCCAGCCGAGCAGAATATTTACCGCGATGATCTGGGGCGTTCGAAAATGGTGCCGGCAGACCGCGACGATCGACGGTCCAAGATATAGCGTGGCAAGCAGTAAGCAGAAGACGAAGGTCACGACGAAATCCAACTTGCCCTCCAGTAGATGTGGCTCGCCGTTCTTGGAAAATTCGGGGGCGCCAGAAGCGCCGGCACCGTGCCCGAGGCGACAGGTCGCAGAGCCGAGCAAACCTATTAAACCACTCAAAATGATTGATTTTTGGTTAAGCAGCTTGATTTCTCAGGAAATTCAGGCGCTTTTCACACCGTGGCGCGACGGGAAGATGGTCGATGTTAAGCCTTCTTCAATCACCAGGACGCAAGGTGCGGTGTTGTGGGCGCATAGGTCGCGCCGGCGCATTGGTCTCGTGCCTTGATGGGATTTAAGCCCTTTTCGACCTTTCCGGTGGCCTTGCTGATTGGCTCCGCGCCGATCGGTGTGCCCTTGGCGTGGGCGGACATGCTCGTTATCGAGGGTGACGCCCAGGTTATCGACACCTCGACCGTTGAAATCTGGGGGCAGCGGATCCGGTTATCGGGCATCGCCGCGCCGGACCCGGCGTCACCAGAGGGTGAGAAAGGCCGACGTTTCCTTCAAGGCCTTATCGCCGGAGTCAGGCTGCGTTGCAAGGTTCGGGAAGCGCCGTTGCGAACCGAAATGCTCGGACATTGCTTCGCGGCAAAGGTCGACCTCGCCGGCAGGTTGGTCCAGATGGGATATGCCCGAGCGCTTCCCGGCGAGCCGGTGCGCGTCGACCCGCAAGCGGAAAGCGCGGAACGGCGGTCGTCTATGGGGAACACGCCGACGCAGCGGTGACCGCGGATCGGCTAGGTCGCCTCGGCGACCGTTCGCTCGAGGTGTCGATCGATAGCCGCGCTGACTGCTTGCATCGGAATGTTTTCGATATTGCCGGACGCGCCGAAATCCTGTGCGCGGAGGGCGATCAAGGTCGGCGTATAGGGCGCATACTTGCTGGGCTGCGTGGGTCCATACAAGGAAACCATACGGGCGCCGCCGGCGGCCAGGATATGGCCGATCCCCGAACAATTCGCGATCGCCACATCGACCTGGTGGGCGAGCGCCATGGCAAGGGCCGGCCCCTTCAAGCCGCCACGCTCTGCTTCATCGCTCCACTCGGGCAGCAAGGCATAGGGCGCCTCGCGGCGGATTCTGTCGAGCCATGCCTTCTCTTCGGGCCCGATAAAGAATACTGGCTGACGGCCTTTTTGCCGTTGCTCGTCGGCGAGCGCCAGGAACCGGTCCAACGGCCAGCATTTGCCGGTTCCTTGCTTTCCGGCCCCGGGAGCAAGGCCGATATACGTCGGGCCGCTCGGTAACAGACGCGCGGCGGCATCGAGCCATTTAGGTGAGAGCGGCCAGATGTGCGATGGTCGGACGATTTCGCCCGTTGCCGCTGCGGCGAGTCCCAGCAACCGGTCGCTAAGAAGCCTTGGATGCACGAGTTCCTCAGGCGGCTTCACGTCGGAGAAGAAATAGCGCCAGCATCCGGAAATGAACAAACGGTGCGGAATCCGCCGAAGCACGAGCGTTCTGACGGCGTTGCGCTGCGCATCGATTATCATGTCGAATCCGCGGCCCGGCATCGGCCGCCAGCGTAGGAGCAGCTCCTTGGCCGAATCGTCGATCCGAAAGTCGGTCAGGCATTCGTCGATCATTCCGTCCACCAGTTGCGCCAGAATCCCTTGGAACTGGCATGGGCCGACTCCGGCGATCCAGGTGAGGCGGGCATCGGGAAAGGCCGATTTCAGCGCGCGCAGGAAGGGTAGTTTGAGAATATTTTCGCCAATCGCGTCGTCGGGATTGCTCCCGACGTAAACAAGGATGGCGTTGATGCCTTCGGCGGCGCGTGTGGCTGTAGTCGGGGGCAACGGCTTTCCTTAAATCGCTGGCGGAGGGGCCCAGAGACGAACAATGCCCGTCAGCGCGGCGGCGGCCTGCGCGAGGCCGCCATGTCAGTATCGCGTATAGGACTTCTCTTCGATGATGGTCGAGCCGCAGAGGAGATTGATCTCCCGCTTGATCGATGCCCGCCGGTCGTTGGTTCGGTAGACGCTGCGGGCGAGCTCGACGAAACGTTCGCCGAAATCGCGGCGTGCCTCACATGCCCGGATTTCATCCTCGATTGTCCAAAGCGACCCGTTCACATCTTTGAGGTCGCCGATAAGCCGGGTCATGGCTTCGCTATCGGGGATTTTGCCGCTGATCGTACCGCGGTAGAGGTCGAGCTCGTGGTTGATGTTCCGAAGCTTGTCGCGATCGCCGATGCGCTCGGACTTGATCTCGAGAATGGAGATCCGATCGAGCAATTCCCCCGGCGAAACCTCGATGACGAACTGGGGCACGGAACGATTGGGCGCTGACATGGCGATCTGACAGGCGTTTGCGACAGTCCGTTACGCGAACATTGGGCCGGACATTAACGGCGCACGCCATGACGATCAAGGAAACGAACAGGGCCGCAAGACGACGCGGCGAGCGCTATTTGCCGGCAGTCCTCGCTGGCGCGGCCGTGCGCTGGCGCAGGGTGTCGATCAGCGCCTCCACGCGCCCGCCGTTCTTGGCGATATAGGAGGTGAATTCGTCGCGCTCGGCCAAGACCATGCTTACGCCTTCGACCCGAACATCCAGGATCTTGAATTTGTCGCCGAGATTCCGGACCTGGAAGTCGACGCGTATCGGCTCGGACCCGCCCGTCGGAATGATCTTGGTCATGACCATGCTGTCGCTCGGCCGGGTGGTGGCGACGACCTTCTCCACGATGAACTTCTCACCGTTATACCGGCTGAACTGCTTCGCATACAGCGAGACGATGTATTCCTCGAAGACCTGGACGAATCTGTCGACCGTTTCGGGCGACGCCGTACGCCGGTATTTGCCCAATACGAAATGGCCGATCGCTTTGACGTCGAAGCCTTCACGCAGCAGGCCGCGGAACTGACTCTCCCGGTCGGTCTCCGACAGGGAGACGTCCGTCATGTTCGCGATGGTTTTATTGCCGAGACGGCTGACAAAGGCGCCGGGGCCGTCGTCTGCGGCGTTGGCGGAGGAGAAGGGGCTTGGCGCGATTACCGCCAGAGCAAGCAAGCAGCCTATTGCAGCAAACAGCCGGCGCGAGATCATCCCCAATCCTGTCCCTGTCTTTTCTACGTTACCTTTCGCCATCCATTTCTCGGTCGGCCGGCTAATCGCCACGCGGATGACGCCTGCTCCCCGGTTTGGCTCTGCGGCGCGCGGTGCTTCGAAAGGATAAGCGCTTGCCCCAGAAGGATGGTATGCCCACCAATTTACGCAGCTTACCGTGTCTCGACGGCAGGTGCCATACCTTCCAAAGGGCGTCTCCGAAATTGGCAGAAGGTGTTTCGTTTATGTCCGAAAGGCCGAGATGCCGGTAAGGTTCGGCGCATCGAACAAGTTGCCGCACCAGTCCATGAGCGCCGTTGATTGGCGTTCGCTCCATCCGCCGAAGGCGGTGTTGTTGCGAAACTTTGCCACGATTTCGTCGCGCGGCAGGGGCTCGCGCGCGCCGCCGCGCATGTGGGGCTGGCGGATAACGATCTCCTCGCCGTTCCGAAGCACCGCCCGCAGATGGCCGGTATAGTTTCGCGGATATTCGTTCTGCGGATCGACGACATAGGCAACCTTGCCCGCGACGTCCAACACGGCCGGGTCATGGATGCGGTCCTCGGTGAACTGGGCGAGGCCGACGGCTTGATCGAGAAAGCCGACGGCAATCAGATAGGGGATGCTGAACTTCGCGGAATAGGGCGTGCTCGGCCGGTGCTTTTCCGCCAACGGCTCCCATAGCCGGTGAACGATACCTTCGCCGGTTTCGCAGTGGATCTCGGCGATGTCCGAGGCGGCAACCCCGCGCTTGGCCAGCGCGATGGCGCAGTCGATATAGGGCTGCGCCATCGTTCCGCAGGCATAGGGCTTGAAGGCGATGCGGCGCATACGCCAGTCGGTTCCCAGGCCGTCCGTCAGATGCGAGAAATCGCGATCGAACGCGGAATCGGCAAAGGCGAAGAAGAACCCGTGCGTCCCCTCGAAGACGGTGCGCGGACCGGTAAATCCCTGCCGCGCCAGGAGCGCCGCCTGCAAGCCGGAATGGGCCGACCAGCCCGGGTGAAGGCGCTTGGTCCAGGTCCCCTCGGCCAGATATTCAATGATGCCGGATGCCATGCTGCCGGCGATTCCGAGCGCCTGGGTTATTTGCCCGGCGGGCATGCCGAGCGCGGCGGCGACACCCGCGGCCGCCCCCATCGTGCCGATGACGGCGGTCGGATGAAACCCGGCGCGATGGATCGCCGTCGGCGCCACCACCGTCATCCGGCAGGCCAGCTCCATGGCGACGGCAATACCGGTCAAGGCGTCGGCGCCGCTTCGGCCGAAGCGCTCGCAGGCTGCCAGAACCGCCGGGATCGTGGGCGCGCCTGCGTGGACCGGCGAGCCTTCGTAAGTATCGTCGAAGTCTTCGCCATGCGCGGCGGTGCCGTTGATGACGGCGGCGCCGGCGGCATCGAAGCCCTGTTTATGGCCGAAGGCGGTGCAATCGCCTTTGCCGTCCCAGCCCGTTACGACACTCCTTATATAGTCGAGATTGCGGACGGAAACGCAGTTGCCGGCGAGATCGAGCAAGACGTCGTCGGCCACGGCGCGGACTTCGGCCGGAATGCTGTTGGGGGTCAGAGAGCGCGCCCATTCGGAGAAGGTTTCGGCGATTGCCGCCTCATGGCCTTGTGGTTGCTGATGTTGCGCCATGATCGCATGCCCCTCCGGTTCTTTTTCAGCTTTGCGTAACGCGCATCTCGATCGGCCCCTGCGCTCGCGCATGAATCAATTGATCGACGTAGGGATTCCCGGACTCTTCCGCCTCAGATCGCTGGCCGGTCCAAATGATGCCGCCGTCATGCAGCATGGCGATGCGGTCGGCGATCTGCCGCGCGCCCGTCATGTCGCTGGTGATCGAGATGGCCGTGGCGCCGAGTCGACGAACGCAGTCGGTAATCAGCTGTCCGATGACGTTGGTCATGATCGGATCGAGACCCGCCGTTGGCTCGTCCAGGAACAGGAATTCCGGCTCCGTTATGATCGCCCGGGCGATCCCGACGCGCTTTTGCATGCCGCCGGAAAGCTCATGGGGGTAGAGGTCGACGACGTCGGGCGAAAGACCGACCGATTGCGCTGTCTCGGCCGCCTTCTCCCGCGCGGCCTGCGGCGCCAGCTTTCGCTCCTGGATCAGCTTGAAGGCAATGTTCTGCCAGACGGTCAGGCTGTCGAAGAGGCCGGAATACTGGAACAAGACGCCGAACCGGTCGATGAAGCGCATCCGCTCGCCGCCGCGGTAGCCGACGGTCTCGATGCCGTCGACGACAACACTGCCGGCATCCGGCGTCTGCAGGCCGAGGATGCATTTGAGCAGAAGGCTCTTGCCGCTGCCCGAGGTTCCGATCAGGACGAGGGATTCTCCCTCTTGCACATCAATGTCCACGCCGCGCAGCACATGGTTGAGCCCGAAGCTCTTCGCGAGGCCGCGGACCTTTATCTTTGGGGAAGCCATTTCCGGCATCGGACCGTCCTTCGTTGCGCCTGCGGAAACTAGCCGCGATGCGCTTCTTCACGCAATAGCGGAGCCGGTTCAGGATTTGGATCTTACGTGCGCGGCCACAAGATGAGCTGCGTGCAGCGAAAATGGGCGATTGGCCGGTCCGTCCCGGTGTCGCTTACCGTCGCATCCCATAACTGGGTCGAACGGCCGAGATGGAGCGCCTTTGCGGTGCAGCGAATCGTTCCTTCACGCACCGTACCCAGGAAATTGGTTTTGGCGGCGTTCTGTCGCTAGTCTTTCCGAGTCAGCCGTTGTGACCAGCCGTATTGTCCAAGGACGATACCGGCGGTGTTTGTGGAACAACCGGTTCCGCCGGTAGCGTCGTCTGTGGTGTCTCGGGCGATGCGGCCGGCGGCTGATCCGGCTGCCAGGTGAATACGGTCTTGGCGCCAGCCTTTTGCAGCTCGACAACGTCGAGCGTTCGCTCGTTCACGCCGCTCGGCAGAAAACGGAATCGTCCATTGATGCCGTCGAACCCGGTCCGCCGCGTTATGAAATCTTCGCTGAAGGCAACGCGTCCCGTCTCCGTCTTCTCGGTAATCGCGACGCGTATGGCGTCGTAGGCCGATGCGGCAAGGCGATCCGGCGATTGTCCGAAGACTTTCTCGAACCGGCCTTTGAAGTCGGTGAAGGCGGGGGATGTCGACGTGACATAGCGGCCGCCGAGGAGGTCATTAGCTGTCGCCGGCGAAACGGAATCCCAGACATCGGTGCCGAGAAGCCAAACGTCGGGTTGCGACGCGTTGAAATATTCAAACATCGGCGCAATCACAAGCAGCGGCCTGCCACCGACCGGCAATAGCACAGCGTCGAAATCGACCCGTCCCAACGTTTCCTTCAACTGAAATTCCGATACCGCTTCGTCCATCGCCTCCTTAGGCGTTTCCTTGATGTCGAGCTGCTTGTGATAGATCTGAAGCAGTTCCGAGAGCGCGTCGCTGTACTCGGTCTCGGAGACTGCCCAGCCTTTTCGTTCCGGTGCGGCATCCGTGGAATATGTCGCGAGCCGTACCCGGCTTGCCTCCAGTCGATGGGAGAGGCGGTCCAGCGCGGCTTCCAACGCCGCTTCCGGATCCTCATTCTTTTCCCAGGCATCGCTGAAGATCGCCGTGAAATCCTTGAGTGCTTTCACACGTCGGTCATAGAGCGTGAGCGAACGGACGGCATTGCCGATCTCGGTATAGGAAGCGTTGGGAGGGTAGAGCCGCGTATCGACGAGCTGGATCTTGCCTGCCTTGTCCAGCAAGGCGAGCCGCTCGCGGATGAGCCGCAGATAGGGCGTATCGGGGCCAACGAGTGCAATACGGCGCCGGTCCGAATTCGCTAGGTAGGTCGCCATCGCATCGACCTGTGTTTCCGGATGATTGCCGATCAGAAAGACCGGCGGGCCGGCGACGGCCTGGTTGTTCGAAAAAGCAATGGCGCGAATGCCGCCAGCGGTCAGAGCCGGCCTCGCGGCGCTCACTGAGCTTGAAAACAAGGGACCGACGACGACGTTAGCGCCGGCCTTGACCGCCGCGTTTGCCGCTTCGGCGGCGCCCGTAGGCGTCCCCTTCGTATCGAATGGTAAAAGCGCGATGTCGTCACGGCCGCTTTCGAAGAGCGCCAAAACGGCGCCATCCCAAAGTTGTTGTCCAATGTCGGCGTTGGAGCCGCTCATCGGCAGGAGCAACGCGACTTTCGCTTCGCCGGATGTGGCCAGCCGATCGCCTTGGATCGAAGAGTCAGGCAGCAGAGCACGTGGCGTGCCGTCTCCCAGACGCTGGTCCGCCAAACATCCCGCCAATCCGAGAAGAATGCAGCCGAAGGCCGCTAGTCTCGCCACTTGCGTAGCAAGGCGCCATCCATGGCGCTCGGCCATGAAAATCGAGAAGTCCATAACACGCTGATCCCCGTTTCCCCTCTCCCAATCTCCGAGCTGTAAATCCCGAAGGTCGAGCGGTGCGCAGAGCCTATCAGTTGTCGTCGCGGTATTGTTATGGCTCGTCGTCTAATTCGTATTACGCCTTTAGTACTATATCGGCAAGGCGCTGCCAGGTCGCGGACCTTCAATGCCGATGACATTTCGAAGAGGCTGCGGCCACGCCACACGTCTGCTGGTCGTTCGGACTGTGGGCGCAACGCGCGTAGGGCATAGGAAAAGACCCCGCCATAGTGGCGGGGTCAAGTAGGGGAGATTGACCAAGCATTCGTCGATTCGAACTAAGAATCACGGAAGCCCGTCGAGAAAGACCGTAGGCAGGAAAGGCGGCGGGAATGTGACTATTGCAAGGATTACCCATGATGATTGCAGCCACCGGGGAGGCGTCCGCCCCAGGGCTACCGGTATCCGCGTGGCGGGCCGGGCCGGCCATTGTCGGATCGCGCACAATGCAGGGTGGCGAGATCCTTCAGACATGCTGTAATGCTAGGCGAAATTTCCGGTGACCGGCTTTGATTCGCCGGTCGCCCACAAAGAAAGGACAGCATGTCATGCAATACCGCATTCTAGGGAAGAGCGGCCTGAAGGTTTCGGAAATCTGTCTGGGAGCGATGAATTTCGGCGATTCGACCGACGAAAAGACGGCGACGGCGATCGTCGACCAGGCACGTGCGGCGGGGGTCAACTTCATCGATTCGGCGGACGCCTATGCCGGGGGAAAGTCCGAGCAGATCGTCGGCAAGCTGATCAAGAAGGACCGCCCGGAGTGGGTGCTCGCCACCAAAGTCGGCCAGGCGGGCGGAACCCCGAAGCGGAAGAAGGGGCTGTCGCGCAAATGGATGATGGAGGCGATCGACCAGAGCCTGCAGCGCCTGCAGACCGACTATGTCGACATCTATTATATGCACCACGTCGATTGGGAAACGCCGCTCGAGGAAAGCGTCGCGGCGATGCGCGACATCATCGCGGCGGGGAAGGCGCTCCATTGGGGCTTTTCGAACCATCGCGGCTGGCAGGTCGGGGAGCTCGTGCGGCTTTCGGATGAGTTGGGTGCGCCGCGGCCGATCATCTGCCAGCCGCACTACAACCTCGTCATGCGGAACCTCGAGACCGACCTCTTCCCTGCCTGCGAGTATTACGGGATCGGCGTCGCGCCGTTCTCCCCGTTGGCGCGCGGCGTACTGACCGGAAAATACGACCCCGCAAAGAAGCCGCCCAAAGACAGCCGCGCCGGCCGCGGCGACAACAGCATTCTCAACCGTGACTTCCGGAAGGAAACTTTCCGTGTAGTCGACCGGATCAAGAAGCGCATTGCCAAGCGCGGCATGAGCCCAACCGAGTTCGCCATCGCCTGGGTGCTCAACAACGCCATCGTGACGAGCGTGATCGCCGGCCCGCGCACGCTGGCGCAGTTCAAGGAATATCTGTCTGCCACGGAACATAAGCTCACGCCGGGCGACGAGGCATTCATCGATGGGCTTGTCGCGCCCGGCCATCCCTCCACCCCAGGCTTCGTCGATCCGCGTTATCCGCCGACCGGACGGATACCCCGCAACAAATAGTTCCGAAGGATAGCGCGCGTCGTGTGTCGCCGTTTTCGATACGCTCGAAAATGGCGCGCGCCGCGCGTTCGCGCTAGTTTCTGCCCCGAACAGATCCGCATCGAGGAGGCAGACATGACGTGTGAACGACGACTCTTGCAGGGCGGGGTACGGCCATGAACGACCTCTTGATGGGGATGCGGGTTGTCGAGGCCTCGGCGTTCATCGCCGCGCCGTATGCCGGGCTCGTCCTGGGGCAGATGGGCGCCGATGTGATCCGGATCGATCCGGTCGGCGGCGGCCTCGATTACCGCCGTTGGCCGGTGACCGAGAAGGGGCGCAGCCTCTATTGGGCGAGCCTCAACAAGGGTAAGCGGTCGATCGCGCTCAATGTCCGCGACGGCGAGGGACGCGAAATCGCGCAGGCGCTGATGACGCAGTCCGGCAATAACAACGGCATCGTGCTGTCGAATCTGCCCGCGCGCGGCTGGCTGGACTATCAGGCTTTGAAGTCGCGGCGCGGGGATCTGATCATGATCAACATCACCGGCAACCGGGACGGCTCCGTCGCGCTCGACTACACGGTCAACGCGGCGGCCGGCTTTCCCTTCGTCACGGGCCCCGAGCATTACGATCGCCCGGTCAATCACGTTATGCCCGTCTGGGATGTCGTCGCCGCGTTGTCAGCGGTGCAGGGTGTCTTGGTCTCCGAGCGTCACCGCCGCGAGACGGGCGCCGGCCAGTTCGTGCAGATCGCCCTGTCCGATACGGCCTTCGCGACGTTGAGCCATCTTGGTTTCATCGCCGAAGTTCAGGTCAACGGCGATACGCGGCCGCGGACGGGCAACCATGTTTACGGCACCTATGGACAGGATTTCGAGACGGCCGACGGGCGGCGGGTCATGGTCACGGCCTTTACCCAGCGGCACTGGCAGGCGTTGGTCGACGCTACCGGAACGGCCGACAAGATGAAGCAGGTCGAAAACCTGTTCGGTCTCGACCTGGTGAAGGAGGAAAATCGCTTCGCCGCGCGCGAGACGATCACGGCGGTGCTCCGCCCGTGGTTCGCCGCACGCTCGTTGAGCGACATCCGCAACGCGATGAACGCCGCCGGCGCCTGCTGGGGCCCCTATCAGACATTTGCTCAGGCGGTCGCCGAGGATCCTCGTGTCTCGACGGAAAACCCAATATTCCAGGAAATCAACCAGCCTGGCATCGGGCGCTTCCTCGCGGCGGGCTGCATGCTCGATTTCTCCGGGGCGGCCCGCGGCGCGGTAAAGCCGGCCCCGGTGCTGGGCCAGCACACGGACGAGGTGCTGGCCGACGTACTCGGTCTTTCTTCTGGCAAGATTGGCGCCTTGCATGACGCCGGCATTATTGGCGGTCCGGTGGAATAGCCGCTGCCGGAATCGGTCGTGCGGAAACGCCGGCGCAAGTCGGCTAAACGCGACGTGAACCGGTAGCGCCTCGGTGCGCTGCCGGCGTGTTTCGTCCGCCTGACGTTATTTCCCGAAAATTGCTGAAGCCTGTGTTTTGACGGCAGGGCGCCAGTCGCCCTGCCGTTTTTCTTTTTAGGAGCTCCCGACATGCAGAATTTCTTGTGCGGCTTTGGCCGCGCCGCTGCCGCGTGTGCGTCGGAGGCGCGGGCCTGATGCCGCGGATACCGATCCTGCCGCCACCTGAAGCTGTGAGCGGCGGCGGCGCCGGAACGGGCGACGGTTCCGAGACGCTGCCGCCCGAGGCGGCCGCCGGGCTGCGCCGGCTCGAGGCCCGAACCGCGCGCATCGACGAAGGGCTGGCCGTCTCCCAGAGCTGGCTCAGCGCCGTCGATCGCCTGGCCCAGGCCGCAGACGCGCCCGAGGGACCGTCGCCCGGCTTC
>CAZPFL010000003.1:0-34040 GCA_964585785.1 uncultured Rhodospirillaceae bacterium | reverse complement strand
AACGCGGCGGTGGACGGGCTGATGCAGGAGCCGGCGCGGGCCGAGCGGATGCTGTCGGCGGGGCTGTTCGACGACGCGCTGTCGCAAGCTTCGAAGGCGGCGCGCCTGAAACGGGCGCAGGACCTGGTCGCACGCCAGAGCCTGCTCGACCGCGAGCGCACGCTGTCGGACCTGACGGCGCAGGCGGATGCCGGCACGGCGTCGGACGTGACGATCGCGGCGGCTGCGAAGAGCGGCATCGTCACGAACGCGGAAGCGGATCAATTGCGATCGCGCAACGCCGACGCAGCAAAAGCCGCGGCGCATCGCGCGGAGAACATCCAGCGCGTGGCATCCTCGTCCGCGCCGTTCGACCCGTCCAACCCCGAGGACCAAGCGGCGGTGAGCGACTACTGGGACCGGGTGTCTGGGGCCTACGCTCATGACGATGCGGCGACGCAGCGGAAAGCGGAACTCGGCTTCGTCCAGCGCACGGGCGTGCTGCCGGACGGGTTGCGGCGGAAATACCAAGGCGCGCTGCTGTCCGCCGACCCGGCGGTGGCGGTCTCGGGCGCGCAGGCGATTGACGCGCTGGCTCATCAGGATCCCGCGCTGGTCTCGGACATCCCGGTGGACCAGCGCTACCGCGCGCAGGCCATCGCCCGATACGCCGCGCTCGACCTCCCGCCCGACCGCGCCGTCCAACTCGCCGAGAAGGGGGCAACCGAACTCTCCAACGCCGGAAGCATCTCCACATCCGGCCCGCCTAATCTTAGTACGTCGGCGACCGACAGTGGCGGAACAACGGAAGTGCAGGTTGCGCAGGTCGAAGACGCGCCGTCACCGCCGCCAAGTTGGGATGAAGTTCACGACCTTGAAAAGCGCTTGCAGGAGGACGGGGAAGAGGCCTTTACCGCGGAAGCGCGAAAGGCGGGCCTCGACCCGGAGCGGGTCCGTCTGTTCATCGACATCCTGAAGGCGACGCCGGCGGATCGCGACGCGATCATTGGACGGATCAGGAGCCTCTATGGCCGGATGGGCGCGCTCTTTCTACAAGATCAGATCGACAAGTTTATTAATTACGGCGACGTCGAGGACCGAAAGAAAGCGCTCGACGACCACCGTCAAGATCTGCTGGCCGGCGCGCGTGAGCGGGAAGCGCGCCAGGAGCAGGCCTATGACCTGTTTCGCGGGATCTTGGGCGGCTTCGGCCGGAAAAAAGCCAGACCGCAGGCACGCGGCCGCAGGCCGATTCCCATTCTTCGGCCAGGCCCTGGATATCGACCGAATCGCAAATTTGTTACGCCCGAAGAGTTCCATAAGCTCTCCGACAAGGGCTTTATCGATCCACAGCGCGTCCGAACGAGCCAAGACAGTTTCTCGAATAAGTTCAAAAAAGAATATGTTGAAGGTCGCGGTGAGGTGCGGCGCACAGTCGATGAGCTTGCTGCTGAGGTGAAAGCAGGCAATGACAAGGATGTTCCCCCTATACGTTTGGTCGAGTGGAAGGGGTTCGTCTATTCGCCGGATCATCGCAGGCTCGTAGCGTACCGACGTGCGGGTAAAGATATTCAATACGTCAAGACCAGCATTGGAGAGCTTGATAAGGCAGCGAAAGACCGGATATACGCAGCGGCGAATACAAACGCAAATGGCTCCTTTATACGGAACCGAGATACAAATCTAATGGAGTGAGCAATATGGAAGATGAAACGAGCGAAAAAGAATCGGAGCGTAACGAAGTCGGAGAATTGCGGGATTTCGCTGAGCGACTCGAGTCAAAGGAGGATTTTCTTTCTTTTCTCACGCGGATTTCGTCGCTGTGTTCGGACGATAAGGAGTGCAGGGAAAGGCGAGTGGTTCATTTCGTCGACGTGGTGGAAGAATTTATTCGGTACGATCTGATCGAGATTCCAGAAGGGCAAGATTGGAAAGTGCTCGCTAGATTATTCATGATTGGTTCCTTCGAAAATTAAAGCCGTTTGGACTTGACGTACAAGTTGTCGGAGTACTTCGGACAATTCTTCTAACGCCGCCGACTGAGGCCCCTGTTTTCATTTCTTCCTTGTTCTCCCAATACAATCTGATTCGTTGCCTTGGCGACGCATTGGAGCGAGACCGCTCGATGCTCATCTGGAAAAGTTCTAGAGGTGAGTCAGTGCAACAGATGAAAGAAAATTTATTGACGGTCTAGCGCCTGTGAACGCGCCGCCGCGGAGGAATGCGCCGATATTTTGGCGGCCGCATTCGTCATAGCACACTAGTCGCATCCGTAGCTCAAGCGGCAGAGCAACGTCCCCACCCCTCCCAATCAGAATCCCCGTTCCACCGTTCCCGTCAACGCCCGCTCAGCCAGCGCCCGCATCAAGGTGACGACAGCGGCGTTTTCCAACACGGGGACCCCATCGACGGCGGCAATGCGTTTGCCGCTCCCACCATCCGTCAATCCCAATCCCACCCCGATATGCTCCAGTGCGATTTCCTCCTCGGCTGTATGACAGAGCGACAGGTCTTTCTGCATGACCGAGAGCGCGGCGCAGACGCCGTACGCACCGAGGTTCGATGACGTCGCGACGACCAGCACGTCCGTCGGCACTACGGAAATGATCCCGCCGCCGCACGGCGTTTTCTCTGCCTGGTTCAAGTCCGGCATGGTCTTCACGAGCTCCGCATGAACCTTGCCGAAGCCGATCTCGTTGCCGCCATCGGCGATTGAGATCGTCGGCTTGCCGAGCGCGGCCGCCGTTCGGAACAGATGGTCGACGTTGCAACGAAAGGCCTGGCGGGAAACCCCCGTCGCGCCATAGATGATTCCGTTGACGTTGCCGCCAAGACGCTCGACCGCGACGAGGATGTCCACGGCTCGCGCGATGTTTTCCTGCTGCGCCGTGTCGTGGAGCGCGAGCTCGATGAGCGGAACGTCGAGCGCGCGGCGCGCGAGCAGAGCCTCGAAGGCCGGCGCTGCAGCGGGATCGGTGTAGACGCTGACGTCGTGACCGATTCGCGTCAATGCGTCGGCGAGCACGACGGTGCCGAATGGCCCGTCATTCTCTCCATGCGGCATATGCCCCGGCACCGCGGCGCCGCTGACGATGCCCATGCGGCAGGCGGGACGGTTCAGCCGTCGCGCCGCCGCGAGGACCAGCGGTTCCGTGTGGACCGCGCGCGCCGCTTGATAGAGTCGCCATTTGATGCCGCGTGGAAGACCGCGCCCCTGAATCTCCAGGCATTGCAGCCGATCAATATTCTCGCAGGCAATCTGCATGGCGGGGTCCGAATGTTGGCGCGGTGGCGCGAGCCCCTCACTTTAGCAGGATGTTCGACACTTCCTTCAACTGCGTGCGGGCGCGCAGCAGGTAGAAGCCCAGCACCTCCAGGTGGCTCGGGACGAACAGCCCGTCGGCGGCGCCGTTCGAGACGATGAGCGGGTCCATCGCCGCCCCAGTGCGCAGGCTGCCAAGCATCTGCTGCCAGGCGGGCTCGGCTTTCTTCTCGGCGAGCACGTCCTTGAAATCCACGCCCAGCTCCCGCAACAGCATGTAATAGCCGTAGAGCCGCCCCTTGGTCGCATAGAAGACGTCGTCGGCTTTCGTGTCGAACCAGCCCGCATTCGATGCGTTGGCCTGTGCGTCGAGGGCGGCCGAAGCGCTGCCGAGATCCGCGGTGACCCGCTCGATGAAAGAGATCAGGTTGTCCGCGCGCCGTTCGAAAACCGCCCGCCCTTCGTTGAGCTGCTCGTTGTAGTGCCAGAGGCTCTTCTCCGCGCTGATATATTGCTTTTCCGCACTGGCCGTCGGCAGCAGCGAGGTCGACGGCTCCCAGATCCAGATTCTCCCATCGTATTTCAACAGGCCCGACGCCTTGTCGAGATCCGGGTCCACCTGGCTCGAGCCGCGGGTCCGGCCCAGCACGTCCGTCATCTCGATCGCGAAGCGCGACAGCGCGTACATCAGGCCGATCTGAAAATTCGGCATGTTGTCGAGCATCGAAGACGGAAAAAACCAGGGCTTGTTGGCGACCCAGGTCGTCTGCTGCGTTTCCCGCCCGATCAGCGCGACCGCCATGCTCACGGCGCGGCTGCCGTTCGGCAGCAGGCGGTCAGCGGGTATGGTGTATTCGACGTCGTCGTTGATCTTGTGCGCCAGCAGCATGCCGACCGGGTAGTAGAGTACGAGTACCGAGAGAAGGACCCAGAAGAGCAGGCGCCAGTGGCGCGGCCGCCGCGTGCCTTCGTTCGGCCGACTGGCGAAAGTGGCGAATTTGCTGCGGAGATAGGTCACGGGATTGAGCATGGTCATCCGGTTCTCGGTCAAGGCGCACGGCACTGCGCCGTCCCCAATATAAGGATGGCTGCTCCCGAATTTAACCGCAGGGCGCGGCGGCCTCCGTGCCCGGACTGGGCCGCTATTCGGCCGCCGCGCTCGATGCCGACGTTGGCGCTTCGCAAAGGGCAGTGAGCTCCCGCATGTCGGCGATGGTCTCGAACGACCCCAGCGTCTCGAACAGCCGCGCGGTCTGCTCGGCCGGAAGGACGCGGGTCACGCAGTCCTCGAACTTGATCCGCATCTCCGACTCGCTCATCGGATTGGGCTTACCGCGGCCCATGAGGTATTCCGTCTTTTCCGAAAGCGTCCGCCCGTCGGCTGTCTCGACGATGACCTCGGCGCACCAGGGCTTGTCGGTCATCGTCGGGTGTGGCGCCACGTCGACCAGTTTCAGTAGTCTTTGCGCTTCTTCATCGGCCCAGGCGTCGCCCTCGAAATGGGTGATCAGCACCTTGCCATGCATCAGCGCGCGGGCGACGCAGTATTGCACGCTGAATTTTGCTTCGAGCGCGCTGCTCACGGTTGGCCGGTTGGTGTGCGGAAGCCGCTGCGGATGGCTGTAGACCTGGATACGCCGCACATTGGGCGGTGTCAGGCCGTGCTTTTCGACCAGCCGCAACATCATGGTGATCGCCATGTGCGTGCTGCCGCAGCAGGGGAATTGCTTGAGCCCCAGGCCGGGATCGACGATCTCGAGCGGGTTGCCCCAGTTCTCGAAGATCTTCGCCGGATCGTAATTGCCGTTGCCGTTGAAGACTTCGAAGAAGCCCTGCTTGTGCTCGAACGCGCCCGCGTTCGCGGTGAAGTCGTTTTTGGCGAGCAACGCCGCGAAGACGCCGTTCCGGCAGCATTGGCCGACATGGAGCGGCTTGGTCATGGTGCCGAAATTGGCTTTGACGCCGGAGGCGAGCGAGACGGCGATGGCGAGCGCCCGGGCCGTCTGTTCTTCGTCGAGCGGCAGCAGCCTCGCCGCGGCCGCCACGGTGCCGAAGATTCCGAGCGTCGCGGTCGGGTGCCAACCTTTCTCGTAATGGACGAAATTCACGCCGCGCCCGATCCGCACTTCCGTCTCGAAGCCCGCGATATAGGCGGTGATCGCGTCCTTTCCGTTGGTGCCGTTCATCTCGCCGAGGGCCAGGATCGTCGGCACGAGCGGCACCGACGGATGGCCCCCCAGGACTGGGCTCACATCGTCATAGTCGAGCGCATGGGAAGCGACCCCGTTAACCAGTACCGCGCTCATCGGGTCGGTGCGCCGGTTGTCGCCAAAGATCAGACAGGGACCCGCTTCGCCGCCGACGCCCGGAAGGGTGGCGGGAATCCGTGTCGTCGGTTCATTGGCACCTGCGAAGGTGACCCCGATCGTGTCTGTGATGGCCTGCTTTGCCCAGAAAATGGCCTCGGGCGGCAGTTCCTCATATCGGAAAGCGTGGATGCGCTTGGCGAGCTCTTGGGCGACGTACATTCCTGATTCTCCTGGGGGCATTGCCTAGTCTCGGACGAGCCGATCATCGGGCGGATGACAGTGTCCCGAGTTTAGCAGATGCCGGCCATCGATGCCGATTCGTGACGGCTCATGGCCTTGAGGGCCCTCGCGCATAGGCCTAGTTTCGAGTGCCCACGCGTTGCGATGCGAAATGGCGGGGGAATCGCCAGCCCAGAAATTTCTGGAGCGTCCTAGGGTACTCGAATGGGAAAACAGGTAGCTTTAGCGCTTTACGTGGCGGCGATGGTGGCCGTTATCGTCGGTGTCGATGTCGCGTTCTTCAGGCACCGACTCTGGGAACGGCTAATAGTGAATGTTGGTATTGTCCTGGTATTCCTATCTTTCTATTGGGGATTCTTCAGGCGTCCATGATCGCCATGGAAGTGAAAGGATTTCACGGCGATCTTCAGCGATGCCTGGGAAAAGAATGAGGATCCGGAAGCGGCGTTGGAAGCCGCGGCAGCTATTTTCCCCGCGCATGGCTCCCGATTGCTGAAACCTCTGTCGAATTTGCGGGCGGTCGGCACGTTGTGATGTATTGGCCTGAGATTGAGCCAGTTGGGAAGGCGTTCATGGCCATTGAAGTCCGTCCGTTCGATACGGCGCTCGGCGCGGAAATCCGCGGCGTCGACCTGTCCCGGCCGCTGTCCCGGGGGGATGCAAAGGCGATCCACGCGGCGTGGATGGAGCATCTCGTCCTGCTGTTTCGCGGGCAGACACTCTCGGACCCGCAGCTCATCGCCTTCTCCCGCCATTTCGGCGACCTGGAATTTCCGCCCACCAAGCTGCTCAAGCTCAAGAAGGGCATCGAGCAAAAATCGGACATTCCGCCGGAAATCAACGTCATTTCCAACGTGAAGGAGAACGGCAAGCCGATCGGCCAGCTCGGCGCGGGCGAGGCGGCGTGGCATACCGACAGCGGCTTCGTAGACGAGCCGCCCAACGCGAGTATTCTCTATGCGATCGAGATCCCGGCCAACGCCGGCAATACCTCTTTCCTGAACATGTATGCGGCTTACGAGACGCTGGCCGACGATCTCAAGGCCAGGATCGAGGGGCGGCGGGCGAAGCACGATCCGAGCTATACCAGCGTCGGCGTCCGCCGCGCCGATTTCGACGAGGTGACCGATGTCAGCCGTTCGCCGGGCCCGCTGCACCCCATCGTCCGCACCCATCCGGAAACGGGGCGCAAGGCGCTTTATCTCGGCCGCCGGCTGAACAGCTACGTCGAAGGCCTTCCGGTCTCGGAAAGCGAGGAATTACTGGACAAGATCTGGGCCCATACGGTGCAGCCCCGGTTCGTCTGGGAGCATCACTGGCAGGTGGGCGACGTCGTGATGTGGGACAACCGCTGCGCCATGCATCGCCGCGAGGCGTTTGACGACTCGATGCGCCGTATCCTGCACCGCACGCAGCTGAAGGGTGACCGGCCCTTCTAGCCGTGTCTGAAACGAGTCGACGCTGGACTTATTCGGCCGGCCGCGCGCCGTCCACGAGGGTGAGCGCCGGTCCCAGCACGAGGCAAAGCGGCAGCGTGAGCAGGACCATGACCGAGAGCGTGGCCATCGTGACGGGAATGCCCGCGGCGTCCGCCAGAAAACCGAAGGCGAGTGGCGCCACCAAGCCACAGGCCGAGCCCAGCGTATACATCAAGCCGAAGGCGCGGGAATGCTTGTCATCGTCGATCAATTCACCGACCGAGCCGTAAATCGCCGACGACGTGCCGTTCAGGAACACGCCCAGCACCGGCAGCAGGAAGAAGGCATAGAAGGTGGGCGCGAGCAGGACCAGGATGATGCCGGCGCTGGTCGCGATCTCGGTAGTCGCGATCGTGCGCGCGATGCCGACCCGTTCGGCGAGCATGCCGCAGGCGAATTTCCCCGCCATGCCGCCGAACAGCGTGACGAGGACGGCCGATCCCGCCCATGCTGTCGGCACGCCCTTGTCGATCAGCAGGAACGCCACGAAGGTGAGGAAGCCATTCCGCGTGGCGTTGTCCAGAGCGGCGATGGCGCCGAGTGAAATGAAGCCGGTCCGATGGCGGATGCCCCATCCCTTGGTTTTGGCCGGTCTCGATCCGTCGGGATGCGTCGGCTTGGCCCCGCCGACGCCAGCCTGCTTGAGCAAGACCAGCCCGATGATCGCAACGACCAAGGCCAAGGCACCGTACGCAAATACGGGGCCCTGCCAGGCAAGGCCCAGACCGGTGGCGATGACCGTGATGCCCATGAAGGTGAATTTGCCGACGTCGCCAAAGGTGTTGTAGGTGCCGAGCGCGGCCCGCCGCCCACCGCCGATCGGGAAGGCGCTCGTGATCAAGGCCGAGGACAGAGGATGCTGGAAAGCGGAGCCGACGCCGGCGAGGAAGATGAGCAGGAGCAACGCCAGGAAGCCGTTGGAAAAGCTGAGCCCGATGAAAGCGATACCCGCCGCCAGCGTTCCCAGCGTCAAGAGCAGACGCTCACCCCATCTCTCCGCCAGCAAGCCCGCCGGAATCTGCAGCAGCGCCGTGGCCGTACGGTTCGCGGCGCGGATCATCGCAACCTCGGCATACGACAGGCCGAACGCCTCGCGCAGTAGCGGCAGCAGCGCGTAGAGCATATCGATCAGCCCGTCGTGCAGCACATGCACGCCACAAACCGTGGTGAGTGTGAGCTTGGACTTTGAGTGGGCCATGGGATGGGAGTTGTACGATCTGCGCCGGATGATACGTCATAAATCTGTAACAGTCTTGCAGAATTTGGAACAGAAGGCCAACCGTCCCGTTCTTCCGGTATCGGCCGCTTCAACTACACGTGTGTTTGCGGTAGGGGGATGCCTGCGTTAGGGTAGGCCGCATTCGCGCCGGAAGGCGGCATCATCTTCAGAAGATCGATGAGTCCTCTCGACCTGCTCCAATCCTTCGATGATCTCGAGCCGGAACCGGACGACTTCCTCGCGGAAGTCGTCGGGGGCCTGAGCGAGCGGCAGAAGACGCTGCCGTGCAAATTTTTTTACGACGAGCGGGGATCGCAGCTGTTCGACGCGATCTGCGAGCTCCCGGAGTATTATCCGACGCGTACCGAGATCGCGCTGCTGAAGGAGATCAGCCGCGACTTGGCGCGCCAGATCGGACCGCACGCGCATATCATCGAATACGGCTGCGGCTCGGTGAAGAAGGTCCGTCCGCTGCTCGATGCGCTGGATCGGCCGGCCGCCTATGTGGCGGTCGATATATCGCGGAAGCATCTGCTTGCGGCGGCCGCCACGCTCGCGGCCGACTATCCCGGCCTGGACGTCCACGCGGTCTGCGCCGATTTTACGAAACCGTTTCGCGTAAGGCCGCCGGCGCGTCGGCCGAACGCCCGCCGGGTCGGTTTCTTCCCCGGCTCGACCCTGGGCAATTTCAAGCCGAATGGCGCCCAGCGGTTCCTGGCGAACGCGGCCGACTTTCTCGGCTCGGGCGGCGCCATGGTGATCGGGATCGACTTGAAGAAGGACGTCGCCATCCTGGACGCCGCGTATAACGATTCACAGGGTGTGACCGCGGCCTTCAATCTCAATCTGCTGCAGCGGATCAATCACGAGCTCGGCGCCGATTTCGACGTAGCGCATTTCCGTCATCGGGCGCATTACAATGCGGATAAAGGCCGGGTCGAGATGCATCTCTACAGCACGGCCGACCAATCGGTGCATGTCGACGGCAGCACCTTCCGCTTTGCCGAAGGCGAATCGATTCACACCGAGAATTCGCACAAATACAGCATCGAGGAGTTTCGCCGGCTGGCGAGAAAGGCAGGCTTCGAGCCGGCCAAGGTCTGGGTCGACTCGGCGCAGCTCTTCAGCATCCACTATCTCACGATACCCTGAGAGACCGAGGCCCCGCGCGGCTCAGACGATCTTCGCCTTGCGCAACGCCGCGATGCGTTCCGCGCCGAGCCCGAGCTCCTTCAGCAGCGCCTCGGTATCCTCGCCGAGTTCCGGGCCCGGTCGGTTGGGCGTCGGCTCGCCGGCCCGGAAGGGACCGTCGATCATGCGGAATTCGCTGCCGTCCCTGTGCGTCAGCGTCTGGATCATGCCCTGCGCCGCGACAAAGGGATTTTCGAGCGCCTGCTGCACGTCATAGATCGGGGCGGCGGGAACGCGGCCGCCAAACGCCGCCAGCCACGCGTCCGTCGTGCGCGCCGACAGGGCCTCGTCCAGCATCTCCTGAATCAGGGCGCGGTTGGCGAGCCGGTCCTTGAAGGTCAGGAAACGGGCGTCCTTCCCCCATTCCGGGCGCCCGATCATCTCGCACAGGATCGGCCAGAACTTCTCCTTGTTGCACATGAGGAAGATCCAGCCGTCCTTGGTCTTGTACTGGGCGCATGGGACCAGCGAAGGGTGACCGGAGCGCGGCTCGCGGCCCTGGACATGGCCGGTGTTGAGATACCAGGTCGCCGGATAGGACACATTCGTCAGCGCGAGATCGAACAGGCTGACGTCAATGTCGCGGCCTTTTCCGGTGGCCCGCGCGTTCAGTACCGCGGACACGGTGGCGTAGGCCATCGCGAGGCCGGTCATGAGATCGACGATCGACAGGCCGAAGCGCGTCGGCGGCGTTCCCGGTTCGCCGGTGAGCGAGAAATATCCCGTCTCGGCCTGCATCAGGTAATCATAGCCCGGCCAGGTCGCGCGCTCGCCCTCGCGCCCATAGGCGGTCAGGAAAGAGCAGACGATCTTCGGGTTGACCTTGCCCAGCGTCTCGTAGGTCAGGCCGAGCTTCGCCGGAACGTCGCCCCGCAAGTTGCAGGTGACCGCGTCCGCCGTCTCGACCAGCGAATGAAAGATCGCCTTGCCGTCCTCGGCTGACAGGTTGAGCGTCAGACTCCGCTTGTTTCGGTTGAAGGTCTGGTAGAACAGGCTGTCGCTCGACCCCTTGCCGTCGCCGAGGAAGAAAGGGCCGACTCCGCGCGCCATGTCGCCGCCGTCGTTCGGGTTCTCGATCTTGATGACCTCGGCGCCGATATCCGCGAGATACTGCGTGCCCCAGGGACCCGCGCCGTATTGCTCGACGGACAGGATACGCACGCCTTCCAGTGGCAGCATAGGGACCGCTCCGCGTCAGATCGGGTTTCGCTGGATCAGCTGGCGCGCGATGATGATGCGCTGCAGCTCGTTGGTACCCTCGCCGATGGTGAGCAACGGGGCGTCGCGATAGAAGCGCTCGACCGGGAATTCCTTGGAATAACCGTAGCCGCCGTGCACGCGCATCGATTCCATCGAGTTGGTCACCGCAGCTTCCGTTGCGAACAGCTTGGCCATGCCCGCTTCCATGTCGCAGCGTTCGCCCCGGTCGAAGGCCTCCGCCGCGCGGTGGGTGAGCAGCCGCGCTGCCTCGCAGCGGGTCGCCATGTCGGCGAGCTTGAGCTGGATCGCCTGGTGCTCGGCGATCGGCTTGCCGAAGGTTTCGCGCTGCTGCGAATATTTCACCGCCTCGTCGAGCGAGGCCTGCGCGACGCCGACGCCTCGTGCGGCGACGTTGATGCGGCCAAGCTCGAGTCCGCCCATGACATGCTTGAACCCTTCCCCTTCTGTCCCACCGACCAGGTTCTCCGCCGGCACGAAGCAATCCTCGAAGATAAGCTCGGCCGAATCGATCCCCTTGTAGCCAAGCTTCTCCAGCTTGCGCGATACGCGGAAACCTTCCCCCTTTTCGATCAGGAACAGGCTGATTCCCTTGTGCCGCGGTTGGACGTTCGGGTCGGTCTTCACCATCACCGCGAAGCACTTGCCGTAAATGCCGTTCGAGATCCAGGTCTTGGTGCCGTTGACGACGTAACCGTTGCCCTTCTTGACCGCGCGCGTGCGGATCGCCTGCAGGTCGGTGCCGCAGTTGGGCTCGGTCAATGCCAGACCGCCGCGGATCTCGCCGCTGGCGAATTTCGGCAGCCACTTCCGCTTCTGCGCTTCGGTGCCGCAGCGCTGTACCGCCGACGCCATGATCAGATGTGAATTGAAGATGCCGGACAGCGACATCCAGACCCGCGCGACCCGCTCGACGATCTTGGCGTAGGTCAGGCAGGACAGCCCGAGCCCGCCGTACTCCTCCGCGATGACGGAACCGAACAGGCCGAGCTCCTTCATCTTCTCGACGATTTCAGCCGGGTAGGTATCGTTGTGCTCCAGCTCCATGGCGTAGGGGCGGACGTCGCGCTCCAGGAAGCGATCCACCGCGTCCAGGATCAAGGTTTCCTGCTCGGCCTGTTCCGGGGTTGCTGCCATCTGCGTCACTCCATCAGATCGTCGACGCCGTGCCCGCGCTTGGGGATCAGCATCGTCCGCTCATAGGTCATGAAGACCGTGCCGTCCGCCTTCTTGCCGATCGTCTTGATCGTCACGATGCCCTGCGTCGGCCGGGACTTCGATTCGCGTTTGTCCAGCACCTCGCTCTCGGCGTAGAGCGTGTCGCCGATGAAGACGGGCGCGGTGAGCCGGATGTCGTTCCAGCCGAGATTGGCGATCGCCTTCTGGCTGGTGTCGCTGACGCTCATGCCGGCGACGATCGACAGCGTCAGCGCGCTGTTGACCAGTGGCTTCTCGAACTCGCTCTTCGCCGCATAGTTCGCGTCGAAATGCACCGGGTGCTTGTTCATCGTGATGAGCGTGAACCAGGTGTTGTCCGCTTCGCTGATCGTCCGGCCCGGACGATGCTCATAGACGTCTCCCACCTCAAAATCTTCGTAATACCGCCCGATATCTTCCCGATATCGGTTTTCCCCGACCTTCTTGCTGCCGTATGTCATCTGGGTGCTTCCTGCGTTCGATGCCCCGCCTGTTCACCTTGCCGCGCTGCGCGGCCGGCGCGCCATGCGTTCGGTCTGCCGTGATTCTCAATAGGACCGCGGCATTCCCAGCACATGCTGGCCGATATAGCCGAGGATCATGTTGGTCGAGATCGGCGCCGTCCGGAGGATGCGGCACTCGCGCCATTTGCGCTCGACGTCGTATTCGCGCGCGAAGGCGAATCCGCCATGCGTCGTGAAGCAAGCTTCCGCGCAGGCCCACGCGGCCTCCGCGGCGAGGTGCTTCGCCATGTTCGCTTCCGCGCCGCAGGGCAGGCCCGCGTCGAACAGCGCGGCCGCCTTGCGCGCCATCATGTCCGCGCCCTGCGCCTCCGCGTAGGCCTTGGCGAGCGGGAACTGGATGCCCTGGTACTGGCCGATCGGATGGCCGAAGACGACGCGCTCCTTGGAATAGGCGACGCCCTTGTTGATGAAGAACTTGCAGTCGCCCAGGCCTTCGCCCGCGATCAGGATGCGCTCGGCGTTCATGCCGTCGAGGATGTAGCGGAAGCCTTTGCCTTCCTCGCCGATCAGGCTGGAGGCCGGGATCCACAGATTGTCGAAGAACACCTCGGTGGTGTTGTGGTTGATCATGGCGTCGAGCGGGCGGATATCGCAGCCCTTGCCCTTGGCCTCGCGCAGGTCCACCAGGAAGCAGGACAGGCCGTCGCTGCGTTTCTTGACCTGGTCGGCCGGCGTCGTGCGCGCCAGCAGCAGCATCAAATCCGAATGCAGCGCCCGGCTGGTCCAGACCTTCTGTCCGTTGATGCGATAGCCGTTGCCGTCGCGCTCGGCGCGGGTCTTGAGCTGGGTCGTGTCGGAGCCGGTCGTCGGCTCGGTGACGCCGAAGGCCTGCAGCCGCAGCTCGCCGCTCGCGATCTTCGGCAGATAGGCCTCCTTCTGCTCCTTGCTGCCGTGCCGCAGCACCGTGCCCATCGTGTACATCTGCGCGTGCACGGCGCCGGCGCTGCAGCCGGTCTCGTGCACCGTCTCCAGGATCACCGCGCCGGCCCGGATCGGCAGGCCGGCCCCGCCGTATTCTTCCGGGATCAGGCAGGCGAGGAAGCCGGACTCCGTCAGCGCCTTAACGAACGCGGTCGGATAGCTGCCCTCGACCGGCTGGTCCTCGAGCTTGCGCCAGTATTCGCCCGGGAAATCGGCGCAGATTTTCCGGATGGCGTCGCGGATCTCCGGGTAGTCTTCGCCGACGAAGATCTGGGTACTGCTGTCACTCATCGAAGGTTCCGTTCTTTCGTCCGCCGCTAATAGGAACGCGGCATGCCCAGCACGTGCTGGCCGATGAAGTTCATGATCATGTTCGGCGCGACCGGCGCGTTGCGCGACAGGCGGCACTCGCGCCACTTGCGCTCGACATCGTATTCGCGTGCGAAGGCGAAGCCGCCATGCGTCGTGAAACAGGCCTCGGCGCAGGCCCAGGCCGCCTCGCCAGACAGGAACTTGGCAGTGTTGGCCTCGGCGCCGCAGGGCAGGCCCGCGTCGTACATGGCGGTCGCCTTGCGCACCATCAGGTCGGCCGCTTCGAGCTGCGCGTAGGCCGCGGCGATCGGGAACTGGATGCCCTGGTTCTGTCCGATCGGGCGGCCGAAGACGACACGCTCGTTGGCGTAGTCGACCGCCTTTTTGACGAAGAAGCGACCATTGCCGATCGCTTCCGTCGAGACGAGGCAGCGCTCCGCGTTCATGCCGTCCAGGATGTAGCGGAAGCCTCTGCCTTCCTCGCCGATCAGACTGGAGGCAGGGATGCGCAAATCGTCGAAGAAGATCTCGGTGGTGTTGTGGTTCACCATCGCGTCGATCGGCTTGATCTCCATGCCATGGCCCTTGGCCTCGCGCATGTCGACCAGGAAGGTGGATATGCCGTGCGTGCGCTTCTGTACCTGGTCGGCCGGCGTGGTGCGGGCGAGCAGCAGCATCAGGTCGGAATGCGCCGCCCGGCTGGTCCAGACCTTCTGGCCGCGGATGATGTAGCTGTTGCCGTCCTTGATCGCGCGCGTCTTGAGCTGCGTCGTGTCCGAGCCGGTGGTCGGCTCCGTGATCGCGAAAGCCTGGAGGCGCAACTCGCCCTTCGCGATTTTCGGCAGATACTCGTCCTTCTGTTCCTTGCTGCCGTGCCGCAGCACCGTGCCCATCGTGTACATCTGGGCATGGCAGGCGGACGCGCTACCGCCCATCGTGTTGACCGTCTCCAGGATCACGGCGCCGGCGCGGAGCGGCAGCCCGGAGCCGCCATATTCCTCGGGGATCAAGGCGGCAAGGTATCCGGCATCCGTCAGCGCCTTGACGAATTCGGTGGGGTAGCTGTGGGACGGCGGCTGTGTCTCGAGATCGCGCCAGTAGGAAGAAGGAAAGTCGGCACAGAGCTTGGCGACGGACTCCCGGAGCTCCGGATAGTCATCCGCCGAGGGAAACGAAACGTCGATTTCAGACATAGTCGTATGCTTTTTCCTATTCGGCCGCGGCGGCGAGGCGCGACGCCGGAACATAGCCCTTGGGCGGGCCGGATTTCGCCAAACCGCCATAGAGCGTCTCGCCCGGCAGGTTGCGGGCGACGATCTCGCGGATCGCAACCAGCTTGTCGAGGTCGACGCCGGTGCGCAGCCCCATCGATTCCAGCATGAAGATGAGGTCGTCCATCACGATGTTGCCGGTCGCGCCGGGCGCGTAGGGGCAGCCGCCGAGGCCGGCGAGCGAGGCGTCGAAGCGCCGGACCCCGCCTTCCAGCGCCGCGGCGGCGTTGGCGATGCCGAGCCCGCGGGTGTCATGCAGATGGATGGTCAGCTTCAGATCCTTGCCGAAGGTGTCGAACATCATCTTGAGCAGGCTCTTCACCTGCGCCGGGTTGGCGTAGCCGACCGTGTCGGCGACCGAAAGCTCGTCCGCGCCGGCATCGAGGAATTTCTCGGCGAGGCGGAGCACCGCGGCCGGGTCTACCTTGCCCTCGATGGTGCAGCCGAAGGAGGTGGCGAGACCGGCCAGAAGGCGCACGCGGCGGCCCGTCTCCTTCGCCTTCTCGTCGCGCAGCGCGACGATCTGGCGGAAGGCCGCGACGGACTCATCGGTCGTCCGCCGGACGTTTGCCATGTTGTGGCCTTCGCTGACCGAAGTGACGTAGTTGAGCTTGTGCACGCCGGCGGCGATGCCATTCTCCGCGCCCTTGAGATTGGGCATAAGGGCGGAGACGACGAAATTCTCATGCTTCTCGGCAATCTTCAGCGCGGCGGCGCAGATTTCGCCCGCGTCGCTGAACTGCGGGATGAGCTTGGGCGGCACGAAAGAGCAGACCTCGATCTCCGGCATGCCGGCGTCCGCTTCCGCCGCGATCCAGGCAATTTTCTGGTCTGTCGGGAAGAAGGTCTTGATGTTCTGCAGGCCGTCCCGCAGGCCGACTTCGCAGACATGGACGTCGATGCCGTCGCGCATGGTGCAACTCCCTCAATTTTCAGGGGATTCCGGCCCAGGACACGGCCGTCGGCCGCGCGGCCGGGCTGATTATGTCCGGACCAATCCTCCCATACGATTTAACTAGAACCCCGTCAGAGGCGAGTCAATTCCCGCTATGAGCGCAGATTGGCTTCTAATTGCCGCGGCGCCACGTCGAGTCGGACGGCGATTCCGTCCAGCTCGGGGGATGGCGCGGGGTAATGCTGCATGACCAGCGGGTCGTGGCCCGGGATGATGTGGTCGTCCGAGGCGGCCAGCCGGCGCGCCGTGTCGAAGGACAGCAGGTTTTCGCCGACGTTGTAGACGGCCGGGAAGGGGTTCCGTTGCCGCATATTGGCATAGTAATGCGCCGCGTCCGAGGCGACCACGACCCAGCCGCGCTTGGTGTGGATGCGTGCGATCTGCTGGCCTCGGGTATGGCCGCCGACGAAGTGAACGCTGACGCCCGGTGCGATCTCGGCCTCGCCGTCGTGGAAAGCGACCCGTTCCTTGTAGGTGGTGCGGACGAGCGAGCAGACATCCTCCACCGAGACGCCCGACTTGAAGCCCTTCCAATGCACGTCCCGCCCGGTGACGTAGCGCAGCTCCTCTTCCTGGAGATGGAAGACGGCGTTGGGGAACTTGTCGAAATTGCCGCAATGATCCCAATGCATATGCGTGACGATGACATCGTCGACCTCGGCCGGGTCGATGCCGACGAGACGGAGTCCGTCGCTGGGGCAGCGGAAATACTCGTGCTTGCGGCGGCGCGCCGTCTCTTCCGTGAAGCCCATGTCGACGACGACCGTGCGCTTCGCGCCCTTGGCGCCCCAGACGAAGTAGTCCATCGGCATCGGCCCGTCATGCGGGTCGCCGCCCGGCGGCCGGACGAGAAAGCTGTGGCTCCGCTTGCGATGGGCGTTGTGGGCGTAGCGCACCGCGTACAGGGCGTAGCTGTCCGGTTCCGTCACGACGGTGCTCTCCTCGAGTGGGCGGTCCGATGGCTTTGAAGGATATCCGGAATCGGAAAAGGCGCAAACTTGCGGCGACGGTGGTGATGGGCGCCGGCCGCCATGCGGAATATCTCGCTTTGGCCCGAAAGATCAGGTAGGAAGCTGATCCGGCCAAGCCCGGAATGGATCGTTGCGACGCAGGGCGGTCTTCTCGAACGGGCGTCATTTTTAATCGGGGCAATAGGAAATAACCGATGACCGAGGCGGAGGTTCAGGCGAAGTTTCGGGCGAACGTGCGCCGCGGCATCAATGAAGAGTCGGTCATCCGGAATGCCAAGACGTCAGGTAGACGAGCCTGCGCCGGGACCACTCCGTTCCCAATCGATCACCGTCTTCGCTGACCGCCGTTCGGTCGCGGTCGCCCGAAATGCCCAGTAACGCGCCTACCAGACCTTTTATCGGAATCGGCTTCATGGTGTCCGGCGGCCTCATCATGACCGCCAACAACGCCATTTTGAAATGGCTGACCGTCGGCTATCCGGCGGGCGAGATCATGTTCATCCGCGGCATCTTCATCTGGCTGCCGATCTCCTATTTCATCGCCCGGTCCGGCGGGCTGCTGTCGATCCGCATCACCCGGCTCGGCTTTCATCTGGTGCGGGGCTGCTGCATCATCTTCTCCGCCTTCGTCTACATCATCGGGTTGCGGTACCTGCCGCTCGCCGATGTCACGGCGATTGGCTTCTCGACGCCCTTGTTCGTGACGGCGCTGGCGACCTTCCTCCTGGGGGAGACGGTCGGCTGGCGGCGCTGGTCCGCGGTGGTCGTAGGCTTCCTGGGCATCCTCGTCATCACCAAGCCGACCAGCAACGTCGTCACGCTGGCGGTGCTCTTTCCGCTCGGCTCGGCCTTCTGGACCGGCATCCGGGACATGGTGACGCGCCGCATGGTCGCGACCGAATCCTCGAACGCGATCCTGGTCACCTCCACCGCGGCGGTCATGTTCGCCGGCCTATGCTCCGCGCCCTTCGGCTGGCGGATGCCGAGCACGCAGGATTTCTCGCTGATGGTCATTGCCGGGCTGTTCAACGGCTTCGGCCATTACTGCATGATCGAGGCGTTCCGGAACGCCGAGGTCGTCATCGTGTCGCCCTTCCGGTATCTCACCATCGTCTGGGCGATTGCGCTTGGTTACCTCATCTGGGGCGACCTGCCGGACAAATACGTGATTACCGGGATCATGCTGGTGGTCGCGAGCGGCATTTACATCCTCCACCGCGAAATAACCGTCCGTCGCCGGGCGCGGGCGGCGGCCTTGCGCGCTGCCTGACAGCGCGATTCGCCGCGCTCCCGCCCTTCGGCTATTCTCCCATGAACACGCTTTGACGGCCCGGAAACGGCCGTCCCCATCATCGGCGATAGGGAGGGACAATATGGCTGGCCCCCAGACCATGTTCGATAAGATATGGAACCGGCACGTCATCGTGCAGCGCGACGACGGCATGTGCCTGATGTATGTCGACCGGCATCTGCTGCATGACGGCTCATTCCACGCCTTCACGCAGATCCGGCGGGAGAACCGGGGACTTCGCCGGCCTAAGCAGACATTCGCGACGCCGGACCACTACACGCCGACGACGGTGCAGCGGTCGATCGACGCGATCGAGGACCCCAAGCTCCATGAGAAGGTGGCCGCGCTCGACCAGAACACGCGGGAGTTCGGCGTCCGCCAGTTCGGCATCGACGATCCCAACAACGGCATCGTCCATGTCGTCGGGCCCGAACAGGGCATTACCCAGCCCGGCATCTTCCTCGTATGCGGCGATAGTCATACCTCGACGCATGGCGCACTGGGCGCGATCGCCTGTGGCATCGGCGCATCCGAGGTGGCGCATGTCATGGCGACGCAGTGCCTGTGGCAACGCAAGCCCAAGACCATGCGGATCAACATCGGCGGTAAGCTCGGCTTCGGCGTCACCGGTAAGGACGTGGTCCTGGCCACCATTGGCCAGATCAGCACCGCGGGCGGCGTCGGCCACGCCATCGAATATGCCGGTCCGGTGATCCGCGCGCTCACCATGGAAGGGCGGCTGACGATCAGCAACATGACGATCGAGGCGGGCTCGCGCATCGGCGTCATGGCGCCGGACGACAAGACCATCGACTATGTGCACGGCCGGCCCTTCGCGCCCAAGGGGGCGGAGTGGGACAAGGCGGTCGCCTACTGGCGGACGCTGCCGAGCGACGATGGCGCCGTCTTTGACAAGGAGGTCGAGGTGGACGGATCGGCCATTACGCCGATGGTCACCTGGGGCAACAGCCCGGAGGACGTTATCAAGGTGACCGACACCGTTCCGGACCCGGAGCGCGTCGCGAATACCGAGCGCCGCGAATCGATGCGCCGCGCGCTCGACTATATGGGCCTGAAGCCGGGAATGCCGATTTCGGAGGTGACTGTCGACCGCGTCTTCATCGGCTCCTGTACCAACAGCCGGATCGAGGATCTGCGGCTCGCCGCCTCCGTCGTGAAGGGGCGGAAGGCGGTGGTGACCGCGATGGTGTCGCCCGGCTCGGCGCAGGTAAAGGCGGCGGCCGAGGCCGAAGGGCTCGACAAGATATTCACGGATGCCGGGTTCGAATGGCGTTTCGCCGGTTGCTCGATGTGCGCGGGCATGAACGGGGACGTCTTGTCCACGGGCCAGCGGAGCGCGTCCACCAGCAACCGCAATTTCCGCGGCCGGCAGGGCCCGGGCACGCGCACCCATCTGGTCAGCCCGGCGATGGCCGCTGCGGCCGCGGTCACGGGCAAATTCACCGACGTTCGCCGTCTGATGGAGGGCAAGTAAGATGCAAGCGTTTACGACAGTTACCGCGATCGCTGTTCCCATCGACATGGTCAATGTCGACACTGACCAGATCATCCCGGTGCGTTTCCTGCCGCGCCCCCGGACCGATCCCGACTACAAAACTTTCCTGTTCCACGATCTGCGCCTCGACAAGGACGGCAAGGAACGGCCGGACTTCGTCATGAACAGGAAGCCCTATCGCAGTGGGCAGATCATCGTCGCGGACGAGAACTGGGGCTGCGGCTCGTCGCGCGAAGGGGCTGTCTGGACCCTGGTCGCGAACGGCATCCGCGCGGTCATCGCGCCCAGCTTCGGCGACATCCATTTCAACAACGCGATGAAAAACGGCATGTTGCCGGTTCGTCTGTCGAAGCAGGATTGCGCCACGCTCAGGAAGCAGCTCAACGACAAGCCGGGCGCGGAGATCACGATCGACCTGGCGGCGCAGACGGTTACCGGACCCGACGGCAAGAGCTATGGCTTCGAGATGGATCCCTTCGCGAAATACCGCATGCTCAACGGCCTCGACGACATCGACGTCACGATGGAGTACGAGAAGGAATTCGAGGCCTTCGAGCAGCGTTACAAGAAGGACGCGACCTGGCTGTTCGCGGAGTAGGCTTGGCGATCGGTGCCGGTCGGGTCGCGTTCGGCTCGGTCGGCGACAGCCTTGCGATTTTCTCTTAGGCCCGCTCGCGGCCAGGCAGCACCAGATTCAGCAGCAGCCCCGCGATGCCGGCGAGGCCAATGCCGCTCAGCGCGAACGGGCCGGCCGATATCTGCATGCCGCCGACGCCGAAGACGAGGATGATCGCGATGATCGCAAGGCTACGCGGTTTCGTCAGCTCGTCCTGTCCCGCGCGGACGAGCGTGCTGAGGCCGACCACGGTGATTGTACCGAACAGGAGAATCAGAATTCCCCCCATGACCGGCGCCGGAATGGTCTGCAGCAGCGCGCCGAGCTTGCCGGCGAAAGACAGGACGATGGCCCAGATCGCCGCCCAGGTCATGATGGCCGGGTTGAACGCGCGAGTGAGCGTCACGGCCCCCGTCACCTCCGAATAGGTGGTGCAAGGCGGACCGCCGAGAAACCCCGCGGCGGAAGTGGCGATGCCGTCGCCGAGCATCGTATTCTGGATGCCCGGGTCTTTCAGGTAATCCCGTCCGGTGACGGCGCCGATGGCGATGATGTCGCCGAAATGTTCGATGGCCGGGGCGATCGTCACTGGAACCAGAAACAGGATGGCCGCCGGGTTCCATTCGGGCAGGGTGAAGGACGGCACCGCGATCCAGGGCGCGGCGGCGACCGCGCCGAATTTCAGCACGTCCGGGCCGCCGGCCAGGTCCATGACGATCGCCGCGGCGTATCCCGCGCCGACGCCGAGCAGGATCGGCACGATCCGGAGCAATCCCTTGCCGGCGATCGCGGCGAGCACCGTTGCGCCAAGCGCGATTCCCGCCAGCGTCATCGCCGCGCCCTGCGGCATCAGGACGGTGCTCCCGTCGCCCGATTTGCCGAGCGCCATGTTCACCGCCACCGGCGCCAGGATGAGCCCGATCACCATGATGACGGGTCCGGTGACGATGCGGGGCAGGAACCGCTCCAGGTACTCACTGCCCTTGATGCGCACGAGCAGGCTGATCGCGACGTACACGCTGCCGGCGGCGACCAGCCCGCCGAGGGTGGCCGGGATCCCCCAGCTCTGTACGCCGTGGATGATGGGTGCGATGAAGGCGAAGGACGAGGCGAGGAACACCGGCACCTTGCCTCTGGTGAAGATCTGGAAGATGAGCGTGCCGAGCCCTGCGGTGAACAGCGCGACATTCGCGTTGAGGCCGGTCAGCAGCGGCACCAACACGAGCGCGCCGAAGGCGACCAGCAACATCTGCGCGCCGATCAGGCTCTGGCGAATGCTGAACCGGTAGTGCGGGTCGGAGAGCGCGTCGCTCATACCCGCAACGCTTAGCCGAGGACGACCAGGCCGTCCACCGCTACGACGCCGTCGCCCTTCTTGCGGACCAGGAGCGGGTTGATCTCCGCGTCCTGCACGCGCGCATGCGGCAGCCGCGCCAGATCCGACAGCGCGACGATCGCGTCCGCAAGCGCGTCCAGGTCGCCTTCCGGCATTCCCCGGTAGCCGCGGATCGGCGCCAACCCCTTGACCTCCTCGATCATCTCCCGCGCGGTCGCCTTCGAGACGGGCGCGATGCGGATCGCCACGTCGCCGTAGACTTCCGAGAGGATGCCGCCGGTGCCGAGCACGACCGTCGGCCCGACCAGCGGGTCGAGCCGGTAGCCGAGCAGCACCTCGGCCAGGCCGCGCTCCATCTTCTGCAGCAGGAAGCCGCCGATTCGTGCATCCTTGCGGTAGGCGGTCACGCGCGTACGGATCGTTGCGAGCGCCTCGCCGAGCGCGCGCTCGTCTTGGATGCCGAGCACGACGCCGCCCGCTTCCGTCTTGTGCGCGATGTCGGGCGACAGGATCTTGGCGACGAGCGGGAAACCGACCTTGCCGGCTTCCTTGGCGGCGGCGTCTTCGCTTTCGGCAATGGCCGAAGCGGCCTGCGGCACGCCCAGCGCGTCGAACAGCATGCGAGAATGCCGCTCGTCGAGGGTACCCTCGGGCAAGCCGGCGAGCGCCTTCTCCACCCTTGCCATGACCGATGAGGATTTGGCCGGCGCTTCGATCGGCGGATGCCAGCCGAGGCAGCAGCGGAAGGCGTCGGCGCAGCCCTCCGGCGTGCGGAACCCGGCGATGCCGGCGTCGGTGAGAAGGCGGTTCGATTCCGGCGCATCCGGCACGAGGAATGCGCCGAGCGGCTTCTTCGCGCCCTTGAGGTTGAGGAAGGGTCTGAGCGCCAGCTCGGGATGGAACTGCGCTGACGAGCCGACCACCATCACCACGCCCTCGCATTCCGGCATGGCGACCAGCGCGTCGAGCACCACCGCGACGTTCTCGCTACGGGTGCCCTTGAAGGTCAAATCGATCAGCGGGCCGTTCGAGAAGATCGCGCCGTCGTCCATCAGCTTCCGCGCACGGTCTTCGGGCATGGCGGTCGCCTCGATGCCCGCCACGCCGAGGCAGTCGACGATCATGCCGCCGCCGCCGCCGGTCGTGCTGACGACCGAGACCCGGTTGCCCGGCTTGGGCTCGCGCCCGAGAATCAGCATCGGCAGCTCGAACAAGGTCTCGAACTGGTTGACGCGGATGACGGCGTGCTGGCGAAAAAAGGCGTCGATCGCGGCATCGGTGCCGGCGATGGCGCCGGTATGCGACGCGGTGAATTCCTGCGCCGCTTCCGAACGGCCGAGCTTGTAGACGATGACCGGCTTGCGCTTGGCGTAGGCCCGGCGCGCCATGGCGGCAAACGCGTCGGCCGAGCGAACCGTCTCGAGGAACAGGATGATCGCGTCCGTCTTGGGGTCGTCGACCAGCATCTCGCCGATCTCCGCGACCGTGATGTCGCTTTCGTTTCCGATCGAAACGATCTTGGAAAAGCCCAGGCCGCGCGCCTGCCCGCGTGAGATGAAGGTGCCGGTCAGGCTGCCGCTGTGCGAGACGACGCCGATATTGCCCTTCTTGAGCTCGGGCAGCTCGAGGATCAGGTTCGGCGCGATGGTCGCCGGCGGGTCCATGTTGTAGATGCCCATGCAATTGGGCCCGATCAGCCGCACGCCGCATTCCTTGGCGGCGTTGATCACTTCCTGCTGCAGCCGGACGCCCTCCGGCCCGGATTCGGCGAACTCGGCGGTGAAGACCGTCGCCACTGGGATCCCCTTGGTGCCGCATTCGCGAATCACCTGCGGCACCGTGGCCGGCGGGGTGGTGACGAAGGCATGGTCGACCGGTCCCGGGATCGCGGTGACGCTGGGATAGCACTTCTCGCCGTAGATGCTGTCGCGCTTCGGGTTCACCGGATAGATCGAGCCGGTGTAGCCGTGCTTGCGCAGATAGAGCTGGGTCCGTGAGTTGTTGCGGCCCGGGGTGTCGGAAGCCCCGATCAGGGCGATGGCGCGCGGCGTGAAGAGAGCTTCGGAAAGGGTGGGTTTCGTCATGGTGCTCATAATTTGTTGAGGCGTAGCGGGGACGCGAGCCGGGGCCGGTCGCCGGCATGGCGGTCCGCGCGTGCGAAGGGCTATTGAGTACGGCCGTTTGGCAGCATACTAGATTTGTTCAGTCAACCGTAAACGGACGCATTCATGGCCGAGACGGCGGAGAGCAGGACACCCGTGAGCCCGAATCGGCTGGCCGAAATCGAAGGCCTGCGCCGGCGCGGAAGATTGGGCGAGGCGATGGCCGCCTGCCAGGATTTGTTGCAGCAGGCGCCGGATGACTCGCGCCTGCTGATGCTGGCCGCGGCGATCAGCCGGGACGGGCGGCACTATATGCGCGCGTCCGGCTTTCTCGACCGCATCGTCGCCGCCCGGCCGTCGCGGCCAACGACCTATTGCGAGGCAGCGCGGATCTGGCGGCAATGCGGCAACAAGCAGAGCGCCGGAGACGCCTATCGCGAGGCGCTGCAACGCGACCCGACCTGCGCGCCGGCGCATTTCGAGATTGCGGAGATTCTCACCGAGGATGGCGAGATCGAGGAGGCGATCTACCACCTCGAGCTGGCGACGGCCATTGACCCGGACAAGCTCGACGCGCGGGAACGGCTCGCCGTGCTGCTGGAAGCGACGGAGCGGGGAGAGCCGGCGACGGCGCTTCGGCGGGAAACGATGCGCCGGGCGCGGCGCAAGATCGATCAGGACTACACCCGGGTCCGCACGCCGGCTGTCGCGGCCGAGCCGCGGACGTTGCAGCGGCATCGGCTGTCCTGGGCGCACGCCTTGCTGGTGTACGGCACGTCGGCGGTCGGCGTCGCCAAATTCGAGGAAGCCTCGGACGATATCGATGCCGCCGCGGCGACCTATCGGGAGGCGCTTGCCGTGCTGGGCGAAGCGGCCGATCAGGCGCGATCGGTGGCCGGCCTGCGGCGCGCCTTCGCGACGGCGTCGCTCGCTTTTTCCCGCTGCCACTATGAGATGGCGCTGCTGCAGGAGCGGCGCAGCGACAAAGGCGGGGCCATCCATCACCTCGAAGAGGCGCTGCGCGCGCATGGCTCGCTATGGGAGGAGGCCTACGAAAAGCTCGGCAGCCTGATCTCGGCCGAAGACGGCTCGATCGCCGCGATTCGCGACAGGGTCACGGGCTATGCGGGACAGCCGGCGGCGCTCACCGCTTATCCGATAAGCCGTTGGAATTTCGCCCGCCAGGCGTCGGCCTGGTTCCCGATCGTCGCGCGGGCGCGGGAAGCGCTCACGCAATCGGATGGGCGGCATATCGCCATGCTGGCCACGCGTCCCGAGGACGTCCAGGTCAGCGTCGCCATCGCCTGCGTCTTGATCGCGCGCGGCCATCGGGTTGACCTGTTGTGGTGGCCCGGCCTGCGGTTCGAGGGCGCCGGCGAGTCGGCCCCCGTCTTCGACCGCTGGGACGAAACCCTGATGGCGCGCGAGATCGAAGCGCTCGCCGCGTCTGACTTGCCGGGCGCGCTGCGTCTGGTCGATATCCGCGCGCTAGAGCCGGTGGCGGCGGACGACGCGATGGAGCGCGAGGCGGAGCGCATTGCGGCGCTCGACGTCACGCGGCTCCGTGCGACCGGAACGATCGTTTCGCAAGACAGCCCGGTGTCGGCGCTGCGGCCGCACCGTCAGCAGCGCAACCTTCATCTGATGCGGCGGCTCTCGACCTATCTGGCCGATGCCACGCCGGATCACCTGATCCTCTTGAACGGCGACATGATGGAAAGCGCCGGCGCCTTCTGGGTCGCCCGCAGGGCCGAGCGCAAGGTGATCGTCTGGGAGCGCCCGCCCGACCGGATGCTGGCGATCATCCTGTCCTGCAACCGGACCCGCGCCGACCGGGATTTCACCGCGCTCTGGCAAGCCGACAGCGCGCATGAGCTGAGGCCCGATCGGCGCGAGCGCGTCCTTGGCTGGCTTTCCGGCCGTACGGGCGGCGACTACCGGCAGGTCGAGCCGCGCAAGCGTCATCTTCCGACCGAGAAGGCGTTGGCCGCGTTGTCGGAGCACGGCCTCGACCCCGCGCGTCCCGTCGCCGTGCTGTTCGGCGACCGTCCGGTGCCGGCGGGCGTCTCCGAGGAGAGTATCGTCTTCGCCGACGGCAAGGACTGGATGCTCCGGACGGTGGCCTGGTTCGAGGAGCATCCACAATGGCAGCTCGTCATTCGGCTCTATGCGCAGGACGGCCCGACCGGGCTGCGGTCCGCCTTGCGCGAGCGCTGGTCGGACCTGCCGCGCAACGTCCGGCTCATCGAATCCAGCGACCCGAAGCTCGACTACGTTCTGCTCGACGCGGCGCAGCTTGGCCTTTACTGCACCAACCCGATCGGCATGGAGGTGGCGATGATGGGCATCATCGCGGTCGCGGCCGGCCGGCCATACTTTACGGACAAAGGGTTCACCCAGGAGCCGCGGGACGCCGAAGACTATTTCCGGCAGGTTCGGCGCGCGCTCGAAAGCCCTGAAGCGGCCGCCATGACCGATCGCGAGATCGAGCTCGCCTGGTGCTTCGCCGATCTCTACATCCACGGCGCGCCGAAGGCCTTCCCATGGTCGGAACGTAATTTCTGGCGCGACATTAAAGAGGAGTGGCCGATGACCCGTCTGCTGAGCGACGACGGGATCAGGCGGTTCGGTCATGTCTTCGCCGTCTTCGGCGGCGAAGTTGAATGTCGCGACGGGATTATCGGCAGAGCCGGCTGATCGGTTCATCCTGAACGTTGAGCCGTTGCTCTGACGGCGGGCGCCTTGCTTGCAAATCGAGCCGGGGCATGAGTTTATTGCAGTCCGACGATGCAGGGGAGGACACGCGATGAACCAGCTTACCGGCGCCGAGGCGATGGTGCGGATGCTCCGGCTGCATGGCGTGGAGAAGATTTTCGGCCTTTGCGGCGACACCAGCCTGCCCTTCTACGACGCGCTTTACCGGACCGGCGAGGGGATCACCCATATCCTCGCCCGCGACGAGCGCCACGCCGCCTACATGGCCGACTGCTACGCGCGGGTTAGCGGCAAGGTTGGCGTTTGTGAAGGGCCGAGCGGCGGCGGCGCCACTTACATCCTGCCGGGCGTCGTCGAGGCGAACGAATCCTCGATCCCGGTCCTCGCGATTACCACCGATATCTCCGTTTCCGGCCGGGGCCGCTATACCCTGACAGAGCTGGACCAGGAAGCGCTGTTCCGGCCGTTGACCAAATGGAACCGCGTGATCGATCAGGCGGCGGAAATCCCGAAGACGCTGCGCGCGGCCTTTCGCGCGATGACGACCGGCAAGCCGGGCGCGGCGCATATCGGACTGCCGTTCGACGTGCAGCGCCAGCCGGTGGATGAATCGGATATCTGGGGCGAGGGCGGGCTCGGCCGCTTTCCCGCCTGGCGCGCAGGGCCCGATCCGGACGCGGTCGCGAAGGCGGCGGACGTCATCCTCGCCGGCAAGCAGGCGGTGTTCATCTGCGGCGGCGGTGTGGTGATCTCGGACGCCGAGGCCGAGCTGCAATCTCTCGCCGAGGCCATCGAGGCGCCGGTCGCGACGACGATCAGCGGCCAGGGCAGCATTGCCGATACTCATCCGCTTGCCGTGGGCGTCGTCGGCAGCAACGGCGGTACGCCCGAGACGCGCGCGATCGTCGACGCCGCCGACGTGGTGGTCTTCGTCAGCTGCCGCGCCGGCTCGGTGACGACGGAGCGCTGGCGCCATCCGAAGCCGGGCAGCGCCCGGATCGTTCATATCGATGTCGATCCGGCGGTGATTGGCGCCAGCTACGCGACCGATGCGGCGATTGTCGGCGACGCGAAGCTCGCGCTGGCTGCGCTGGGCGCGGAGATCGCGCGCCGCGGCAAGCGCGGTGATGCCAAGAGCGGCATCCGCGACCGCATCGCCGCCCTTAAGAAAGAAAAGTTCGACGCCTTCCGCGCGCTCGCGGAGTCGACCGACCGGCCGATCAAGCCGGAACGCGTGGTCGCCGACCTCCAGGCCGTGCTGCCCGAGGATGCCATCGTCGTCGCCGATCCCGGCACGCCTTGCCCCTATTTCTCGGCCTATTACGAGCAGCGCCGCAGCGGACGGCAGTTCATCTCCAACCGCGCGCATGGCGCGCTCGGCTTCGCCATGGCGGGCGCGGTCGGGGCGCATATCGGGCGGCCCGGCGCGAAATGCGTCGCGGTGATGGGCGACGGCAGCTTCGGCATGGCGGCGGGCGAGCTGGAAACGCTGGTGCGCCTCAAGGTGCCGGTGACGCTGGTGGTGATCTCGAACAGCGTCTTCGGCTGGATCAAGGCGGGACAGAAGAGCGGCTACGCGGAGCGCTACTACTCGGTCGATTTCTCGCGCACTGACCATGCAAAGGTCGCCGCGGGCTTCGGCCTGAAGACATGGCGGGTCGAGGATCCCGCCGATTTGCGCGGCGCCTTGCAGGCGGCGGTCGAGGACGGCGGCCCCACGCTGGTCGACGTCATCTGCCAGCCCTTGCAGGAAGCTCGCGCACCTGTCAGCGAATGGGTGGCCTAGCGATGACGACCTTTCGGCAGCTTGCAGAACCCGGCGAGATCTTTCTCGACCACATCGCCCATTGGGTGCCGTCGATCGAGGGCGCCGCGGCCGCGATGGAAAAGCTCGGCTTCGTTCTGACGCCTTATACGGAGCATACGAACTCCACCGCGCCGGGCGAGCCGATTCTGCCCGCCGGCAGCGCCAATCACTGCATCATGCTGCGCGAGGGCTATCTCGAGCTTCTGACGCCGACGGCCGACACCGCGATCGGGCAGGAACTGCGCGCCGGCATCGCGCGCTACATCGGCGTCCATCTGATCGCCTTCAACTGCGCGGACGCGGAAGCGCAGCGCGCGCGCCTGATCGCCGAAGGCTTCGATCAGCGTCCCGTGGTCGATCTCCGGCGCGTCACCGACACCGAGGACGGCGGCGCGGGAACGCTGCGGTTCACCGTGATCCGGCCCGTGCCGGGAACGATGGCCGAAGGGCGGATCCAGTTCCTTACCCACCACACGCCCGACCTGCTGTGGCAGGAGCGCTGGATGCGGCACCCGAACACGGCGGAGCGGCTCGGCGAGGTGGTGATCTGTGTCGCGGACCCCGACGAAGCGGCCGGCCGCTTCCGGCGCTATCTTGGCCGGGAGCCGGCGCGGATCGCAGGGGGATGGTTAATTCCCTGTGACCGGGGGCGGCTGGCGTTGCTGGGCCGGAGCGCCTTCGAGGCCTGCCTGCCGGGGGTGGAAATCCCGGCTCTGCCCTATATCGCAGGATACGTTATCCAGTGCGGCGACCTCGAAGCCTGTCGGGTTTGTCTAAAACGCAACCAAATCGTTTACAGAGAATTAACAGAGGATGTGGTAGCCGTCACAGCTCCAGTGGCGTTGGGTGGAAGCCTGCTCTTTACCGGCAATACGGGCGCCATGCCGTGGATTCGTTGATAACCCTCTTCTATGTGGGATACCGGAATGAACGACGCTCTGCCGCGGCAGATATTCCCAGCGGGTGCCCAGATCTACACCGAGGGCGATAACGCTCAATTCGCCTATATGATCGAGGCGGGAAATGTCGAGCTGCTCGCCAGCCGCAACGGCCGCAAGGTCGTTCTCGCGCGGTTTGGCGAGGGCGATTTGCTGGGTGAGACGGCGCTTGCCGGTGACAATCGGCGCGCCGCCACGGCCGTGGCGGTCGAAGAGACCCAGGTCGTCGTCTTCGACAAGTCCTCGATCCGTGAACAGCTCGCCGGCTCGGACGAGACGGTGCAGCTTCTGCTGCGCCTCACGCTCGAGCGCTTGCGCTCGCTCGAAAAGCTTGTCGTGGCGCAGAGCGCGGGCGGGTTGGACGCCAAAGGGCGGTCCGACCGCGGCGCGAAAAATGTCGATCTCGCCCGCGATCTCCAGGGGGCGATCGAGGGTGAGTCGCTGCGGCTGAACTATCAGCCGATCGTGCGCCTCTCGAACGGCACCGTCGCGGGGTTCGAGGCGCTGATCCGCTGGAACCATCCGGTACACGGCAATGTCGTTCCCTCGAGCTTCATCAAGCTCGCCGAGGAAACCGGCATGATCGTGCCGATGGGGCGCTGGATGCTCCGCACGGCGCTAGAAGCGCATCAACGGTTCCAGACCGCCGCAGCGGAGGACGGAAAGGCGGACAATCCGCTTTATATGAGCGTAAACATTTCCAGCCGCCAGCTCTTGACCGACGGCGAAGTGAACGACCTGTGCAACATCGTGCACGAGTCGGGCGCCGCGCCGGAGACCGTGCTGTTCGAGATCACCGAAACCCTGATGGTCGAAGAGCCGGACAAGGTCGCCGACGCCATGCGCCGCCTGCGCCAGCAGGGCATCCGCATCGCCGCGGACGATTTCGGCACCGGCTACGCCAATCTCGCCTTCCTGAACCGCTTTCCGCTCGACGTGCTCAAGATCGATCGGACCTTTATTACCAACATGGCCTCCGACCGGCGGAGCCGGAAGATCGTCAACACGATCATCAAGCTGGCCCAGGATCTCGGCATGGCGATCATTGCCGAGGGCATCGAAGCACCGCAGGAAATCGAGGTGCTGCGCGAGCTCGGATGTAATTTCGGCCAGGGCTTCCTCTTGTCGCCGCCCGTTCTCGCCGCCGAGGCGCTTCCGCTGGCCAAACGCCAAATTCGCTGGTAGTGGCAGCGCCGCAACGCCGTGCTAAGAAGAAGGATCGTTAATCGAGCCTTCCAACAGCACATCCCGTCGGGAGCGTGGCGCCATGACCGAACCCTGCGATCTGACCGCGTTGAGCGCGCGCCGATTGATCGGCCGCAAGCGACTTTCTCCGATCGAGCTTCTCGAATCCTGCATTGCCCGTATCGAGATGACCAACGCGGCGGTCAACGCCGTGGTCGCCACATGCTACGACCGGGCGCGGGACGAGGCGCGGGTCGCCACCGATGCGGTGCTGCGCGGCGATGCGCTGGGCCCGCTGCACGGGCTGCCGCTCGGCGTGAAGGACCTCAACGACACGGCGGGGCTGGTGACGACCCACGGCTCGCCGATCTATGCGGATAATGTGCCCGCGGCGGATGAATCCATGGTCGCGGGCCTGCGCCAGGCCGGCGCCATCGTCGTCGGCAAGACGAATACGCCGGAATTCGGCGCGGGCGCCAACACGACCAATCCCGTCTACGGCGCGACGCGGAATCCATTCGACCTTGCCCGCATCTGTGGCGGCTCGTCGGGCGGGTCGGCGGTTGCGCTCGCGACCAGCATGCTGCCCCTCTGCACGGGCTCGGATTCCGGCGGCAGCCTCCGCATCCCAGCCGCCTTCTGCGGCGTGGTCTCGCATCGCAGCACCCCAGGGCTGGTGCCGACCGAAAAGCATCGGATCGGCTACACGACCTACGGCGTGCAAGGGCCGATGGGGCGCACCGTCGACGACGTGGCGATGATGCTGTCCGTCATGGCGGGCTACGGGCCGATGGACCCGCTGTCGGCGCCGGTCGATGGCGGGCAGTTCGCGTCGCTGCCGGAGGTCGATCTCAGCAAGCTGCGCGTTGCCTTCTCGACGGACCTTGGCTTCGCGCTTGTCGATCATTCCATCGCGAAGACCTTCAAGGAGCGGGCGGCATCCTTCCAGTCGGTGTTCCACGAAGCGCGCTGGCAGGACCCCGACCTGCAGACGGTGCGGCGGACCAATCATGTCCTGCGCGCGCTGCAATTCCTGTCGCGCCACCGCGATCACTATCAGACCATGCGCGACAAGCTCGGCCCGAACGTCGTCGCCAATTACGAGATGGCGCTCGAGCTGACCGGCGAGGAGATCGCCTGGGCGATGATGGAGCAGACCAACATTTATCGCGCCATGCAGCGCTTCTTCCAGGAGGTCGACATTCTCATCTGTCCGGCTGTGGCGATCCCGCCCTTCCCGGTGGAGAAGCTGTACTGCGACGAGATCAACGGCACCAAGCTCGACACCTATTTCGAATGGCTGGCCATGACCTGGGGCCTGACGATCCCGGGCAACCCGGTGACCTGCCTGCCGTGCGGATTGGACTCGACCGGCACGCCGTTCGGGCTGCAGATCTGCGGGCGCCACCACGAAGACCGCTTCGTGCTGGGCGTGGCCAAGGCGCTCGAGAGCTATCTCGCGGGCAATGCGGCCAGCGCGCGGCCGGTGCCGGATATCAAGTGCCTGGCGGCGTGACGGCCTCCGGCGTCCCGCCACTGCCCGCTTCGTCGCGCAGCGCCTGCAGCACGGTCTCGCCGGTCTTTCGAAGGTGATCCTTGAGGATGCGGCCGAGCGTCCGGCCGTCCCGCGCTTCGAGCGCCGCCAGGATCGCCTCGTGCTCCTTCAGCGCTTCCGCCCAGCGCGTCGGTGAAATATTGGCGAGGTAGCGCGGCCGGCGAATGCGTCCGGCAAGGCCGCGGTAGATGTTGATCAGCGTGCGATTGCGGCCGATCTCGAAGATCTTGCGGTGGATTTCCTGGTTGAGGCGGAAATAGGGCATGAGCTCCTGCCGCGCATGGTGGAGCGCCATCTGGTAATGCAGGGCCTTGATCTCGGCGATCTCTTCCGTGGTGATGCGCGCGGTGGCCAACTCGCCGGCGAGCCCCTCCAAGGTTCCCATGACCTCGAACATGTCGCGGGCGTCCGCCTCGGTCAGCTGGATGACGCGCGCGCCGCGGTTCGGGGTGAGCTCGACCAGCCCTTCCGATGCCAGCACTTTAAGCGCCTCGCGCAGCGGCGTGCGCGAGACGCCGAAACGCTCGCACAGCGCGCGTTCCGAGATACGCGGTCCCGGCGCGAGCTCGCCTTCGACGATCATGTCGCGGATGCCCGAAACGACATCGTCGTAGCGCGGGCGCTCGGGCCGTGGGGATTCGTTTCCGCCGCTGTCGGGCATCGCCGCTTCCCTTAGGCCAGCGCCTGTTCCAGGACGCGCGCGACGTGGATGGCGCTGCGCCCAGCGCCGTCGGCGATCTGGTGGCGGCAGCTTGTCCCGTCGGCGACCAGCAGCGCATCCGCCGGTGCGTTCCGGACCGCGGGCAGCAGCGAGAGCTCGGCCATCTTCATGGAGACGTCGTAGGTGTCGGCGTTGTAGCCGAAGGCGCCGGCCATGCCGCAGCAGCTCGATTGGATCGTCGTGACGTCGAGGTCGGGCACGAGGCGCAGCGTCTTCTCGACCGCGCCCATCGCTGCGAAGGCTTTCTGGTGGCAGTGGCCGTGCAGCATCGCCTGCTTCGCCGGCAGCGGCTTGAGCGGCAGCGTGAGGGCGCCCTTGCCGGCTTCGCGGGACAGGAGCTCCTCGAACAGCAGGGCCTGTTCTGCGAGCGCACGCGTCTCCGCGCCCGGCAGCATGGCGGTGAACTCGTCCCTGAGCGTGAACAGGCAGGACGGCTCCAGCCCGACGACGGGCACACCCCGCTCGACGAAGGGCTTCAGCGCGTCCAGCATCCGGCGCGCTTCCGTCCGCGCCTCGTCTACCAGCCCGGCGGCGAGGAAGGTCCGTCCGCAGCAGAGCGGCCGGGGGCCGTCCGCTGCTTTGGGCATATGTACGTGATAGCCGGCGGCTTGCAGGACCCGCAGCGCCGCGCGCGCGTTCTCGGGCTCGAAATAGGTGTTGAAGGTATCGGCGAACAGCACGACCTCCGGTTTTCCGTCGCTGGCGGCTGCCGACGCGTCGGGCCGGAAGACGTCGCGCCGCCAGACCGGCAGGCTGCGCTTGCGGCTGAAGCGGGCGACTTTCTCCGACAATGCGGCGAGGCCGGGTATGCGGTCGCGCAAATTGGCGATGGCGCTGAGCCGCGACGCGAGCGGCGCGTAACGCGGCAGGTAGGCGACCAGGCGATCGTGCAGCGACAGGCCATGCCGCTTGCCATAGTGATGCAGGAACTCGATCTTCATGCGCGCCATGTCGACGCCGGTCGGGCATTCCCGCTTGCAGCCCTTGCAGCCAACGCAGAGCTTCATGGTGTCGCGCATGGCGTCGGAGGTGAAGGCGTCCTTGCCGAGTTGGCCGGAGATGGCGAGCCGCAGCGTGTTGGCGCGGCCGCGGGTCAGGTGTATCTCGTCGCCGGTCGCGCGGAAGGACGGGCACATCACGCTGGCGTCGAACTTCCGGCAGGCGCCGTTGTTGTTGCACATCTCGACCGCGCCGCCGAAGCCGCCCCAGTC
>CAZPFL010000002.1:51451-97100 GCA_964585785.1 uncultured Rhodospirillaceae bacterium | reverse complement strand
TTCAGCCAGGGCAGGTACTCGGTGAACATGGTCACGCAATGGAGCCAGTGGCACGGCATCTTGGAGATGTCAGTGCCCCAGAACATGCGCTCCGGCCCGAAGGCGTCGAAGACCTGCTGCAGGTAGGTATGCATCTTGCGGAACGGAAAGGCCTCGCTGGAATAGCCCGGCGCCCCCGTCGCCTTCACCGCCACATTGGGCAGCTTCGCGAGCTTCAGCAGCTCCGGCATGTGGGTCATGGCCGCCTCGTCCTTCAGCGTCGTGTTGCCGCCGCGGCCGCCCAGATGGTCGATGGTGACGCGCAGCCCCGGATGCCGTTCGGCGATGCGGCCGAAATCGGCCAGCGAATCCGTCGCCAGCGCGGAAATCGGGACGTCCGCCTTCTCCATCGCGGCCCACAGCCAGTCCAGCGTGCCGTCCGCCACCGCCTTGCGCATACTGTCCTTCAAGAAACCGTAGCGCAGGCCGAGCATCCCCGGCTCATCCCTCCATGTCGCGATCCGCGCGGCCGATTCTTTTGGCGTATCCAGCGGCATGGTGCCCATGATGGCGAAGCGGCCCGGATAGTCCTTCACCGCCTGGCGCGCCATTTCCTGCGAGCCCGGGTCCCAGGACGGCGGATGGATGACGGCGGCATTCACCCCGGCGTCGTCCATCATCTTCACCGCCTCTTCGGTCGTGAAGGAGGTGATCTGCCAGTGCGCCTGGTTGCTGGGCATGCCACTGCCCCAGACGTGGATCTGCGCGTCGACGATCTGCATATTCATGTTTTCCTTGTTCCGTTCCGTTACAGCGCCGGCCGGCTGCGGATATCCTCGGCGACCTTGCGTTTCATCAGCTTACCGTCCTTCACGTCGCCGAAGAACTTGCCCTTCTCCATCATCACCTTGCCGCGTAGCACGGTGAGCACCGGCCAAACGTCGGCCTCGTAGCCTTCCCACGGGGTGTAGTTGGTTTCATGCAGGCGGGCCGCGGTGATGGTGCGCTTTTCGGCGGGGTCGAGCACCGTGATATCGGCGTCGCTGCCCGCCGCCAGCACGCCCTTCTTCGGATACATGCCCATAATCTTCGCCGCGTTGGTGGATACCATGTCGGCGAACTTGCGCAGGCTGTAGCCGCGCTTCGACACCATCTCCGTGTACATCACCGAGACGCGCGGCTCGCAGCCCGCATTGCCGCCGGTCACATCGTCGATGCGGTGGCCCTGGGTCTTGGTCGAGAGCGTGCAGCAGATCTCGTCGGTCGCGATCGTGCTGATCGCGCCGCTGAGCTGCCCCGCCCACAGCGCCTCCTGATCGGAGGTTTCCTTCAAGCTGGGATAGGTGTGGTAGATCTGACCGTTGGGCCGTTTGTAGTGCGCATGGGTGAACATCAGGTACTGGTGCAGCGTCTCGCCGTAGACGGGAAAGCCCCGCGCCCGGGCGGATTCGATGGCTGCGACACCGGGGGCCGCGGAAACATGCATCATGTAGAGCGGCGTGCCGTCCACATGCTCGGCCAGCCTGATGATGCGGCGGAAGGACAGGTCCTCCGACATGGCGTTGTGCACCTCGGCCATGTTCTCGAAGCCGGTCCGGCCCTCGCGCGTCAGCACGTCGTACATGTGCATGACGATCTCGTCGTCCTCGGCATGGATCGCGCCGATGCCGCCCTCGCGCTTCAGCACCTTGAAGATTTCCCAGATATGCCCGTGGGTGATCTTGCGGCCGCGACGCGACGGGGTGATGTCGGTGGTGAAAATCTTGATGGAGGGGTAGCCGTCCTGGATCGCCTCGGCGACCTGGGGCAGGACATCCGGCGGGATCGCTCCCTGCAGCATCAGGTGATAGCCGTAATCGGCGTAGCACTTCCCCGACCAGTCCTGGGTGCGGATGTTGACGGTTTCCTCGACGGTGCGGCCGTGCTGCCAGGTGGCGAAGTCGAGCAGCGACGTCGTGCCGCCATGGATGGCCGCGCGGCTTACCACGTCGGGCCCGTCCGTCAGGGAAGGCTCGCCGCCTTCCTCGAGCGCCGGGATGTGCCACAGCGAATGGATATGCGGGTCGATGCCGCCGGGAATGACGATCTTCCCCGTAGCATCGATGACGCGTCCGGCCTGGTCGTCGCCGAAGGTTCCCGGCACGGCGATCGCGGCGATGGTCTCGCCGCGGATGCAGACATCCCAGCGCCCCGTCCCTTCGGACGTGACCACCCGGTCGCCGCGGATGACCAGATCGAACATGGTTCCCTCCCTGTCATGTCCGCCTGACCGGTGCCGGCGGATGCGTTATTCGGCGGCGATTACCCGGAAGCGCGGGCGCGGATGGCCTGGGCCGGCAAATTCGACCCGCATCCCTTACGCCTCGTCCGCCTCGGCGCCTGCCTTCAAACCTTACCCGATTTCAGCAAATGATGTGCGCGCCCCGCGCTTCAGAATGGACATGGCGTCGAAGGGCGATTTCCGTTGGTTCTCTAACACGAACTGTAAAAGTCCGCTTCTTGCTATGAGCGGACGCTCCGCCCTACCAGCTCGACGTCCGTTTTGCTCCCAATAGCGGGCATTGTTCATTCCGAAGGCAACGTCCGTTGATGACCCGTTCCGGACATTGGGCAGCGGGTCGGCTAGGATAAGCCGCCGGATAATCTAAAAGGGAGGCAGACATGGCATTGCAAATGCGCCGAGTAATCACCGGTCACGATGCTTCGGGGAAGGCAATCGTCAAATTCGACGACATCGTTCAAAACGCATTCGAGGGTCGCCCAGGTGCCACCGTCTATCCGGTGTGGTCATCGGTGGGCTTTCCCGTCAACAACGATGGACCGGACGACGAAGGCCAACGAAAGACTGGCACGACGCTGCCAAATGGCACGATTTTCCGGGTCTTAGAATTTGCCCCTGGCCTTGCGCCCCGAAACCATCGAACTGACTCAGTCGACTATGGCGTCATCTTGTCGGGTGAAATCGACATGGAGCTTGACGGAACAAACGTCCACCTGAAGGCAGGCGACGTGTTCGTTCAGCGTGGCACAATCCACAATTGGATCAATCGTGGCACCGCCCCTTGCGTCATCGCCATTGTCCTGATCGCTGCGAAATCGGTCGAGGCCGGCGGCAAAATCTTACAAGCGCAAGGCTAACAGCGCTCAAAGAGAGACGTGCGAGCTTGTACTACCGACTTTGCCGGCAATGGTCTCGGCTAGTCGTTCGGCATCTTCCGCAATTCCGATCAGGAAAGAAGAACTTAACTTTGACAAGAATTCGAGACCGAGGAAGTAGAGGCCGGGAAACGGGGTGACACCATTCTTGTGGATCGGCGTACCGCGCTCGTCGAATGCTGGAATGTCGATCCAGCCGAAATCGAGATCGTAGCCTGTCGCCCAAATGACAGCACCGATGCCGGTCTCGCGGAAATTGATCCGCCTGATGGGCTGATGCATTGCAGCCGGTGTCGGTGTGATGGCGCGCGCAGCCGGATCTTCCGGAACTTCCATCGCCGTCCGCTTGACGTGCGCATCAACGAAATCGAGAAAAGCAAGGTAGGCCGCATCCCCGTGAGCCAGATTTTCGGCAAGGTCTGCCGCGAATGTCATTCCCTCCTTACTCGCTGCTTCGGCTCGCCCAAGAAGGATCATGCCTTGCCTGGCAAAATCCCGAAAATCCATCGTGTGGCCGCCGTAAGCCCCGGTGTGTACGATCGGAGATGAATCCGGATTACGTCGCTCGGGTGGCGTCTTGTCCATGCCGGTCTCGACCCACCACCATACGTGATCGTGTCCACGATAGCGTCGCGGTGCACGCTTGTGCTTGCTGACCGACAGATAGACCCGGCGACCCGCGCGCATCAATTCTTCGGCGATCTGGGCACCGGACGCTCCCGCACCGATCACCAGTACAGCGCCGTCAGGAAGTTGCGACGGTCTGCGGTAATCGACGGCGTGAAGCTGCAGCACCTCGCTATTACTAGGTACCATCGAGGGGATGACAGGGCGCTGGAAGGGTCCCGTAGCGACCACCACATTGTGGGCGCTCAACGATCCCTTCGATGTTTCTAGCAGATACAGGTCGTTGGCTTCAGCGAGCACCAACCGCGTCACCGCAACACCCTGCCGCACAGGGGCTGCAACAAAAGATGCATAACCCTCGAGAAAATCAGCTATCTGAGCAGCGGTTGCAAATCCGTTGGGATTGTTGTGCACGAGCGGGTAGCCGGGCAGGCCTACGAGCAGATTGGGGGTTTGGAAATGGAGGCCGTCCCACCGCTCGGACCGCCAACGCTCCGCGATCCTACCGCGCTCGAGAACTATATGCCTATGCCCGCGCTTTGAGAGCCCGTGGCTCATGACGAGGCCCGCTTGGCCACCGCCAATGACCACAGTATCAAAATGCTCCATGGTAGGTCCTTTATACCCTCATCGAGACTGCCAAGCTCAACGACCTCGACTCGCAAGCCTGGCTCGCCGACGCGCTTAGCCGCATCACCGATCACAAAACACCGACCAGCCGCACGCCTCGACGGTACCGGTTAACAGTCTGATCCGTTGTCGGTCCTCACTTGCATAGCTGATGAAAATCTCACGCAAGTTCGGTTCGACCTTCCCGTTGAGCGCTCCGACCTTGAGGTTAGGCCCACCAAACGCGATTCCCAAAATATTTGTCGTCCACGGCTCGCGGAGAATGCCAACCGCTGTTCGCGTCGCGCGGTCATGCAGGCTGCGAAAGATGTCCGCCACTGGCTATGAGCGGACGTTCCGCCCTACCGGATCGACGTCCGCCTTGCTCCCAATAGTGGGCATTGTTCATTCCGAAGGCGACGTCCGCTAACGACCCATTGCGGACATTGGGCTAGAGGCTAATCGTCCCTCGTCAAATGCCTGACATGCCCCATATCAATGGTTCGTCTGGAGGCACAGCGCCCCCCAAATTGCATTGGCAGTGGGGCAGATTACGGCGTCGGGACCGCATTGACATAAATCACTGCAACGGGTCGGCACGGTGCACGCGGTTACCACAACCGAACGTGGAGCCATAGTTGGGGCAGATTGAACAACAATTTCAGTGGATTTAAAATTCGCCCACAAATGACGGTCCGAATTTGCGGACACCCCCGGCGGCGACCAGAAACATGAGCGAGCCGTCGTACAGCAGACAAAACGTGAGCAGGAAGAATACTACTCCGATATGAGAAGCAATGCAGATTGACGGAAGCCAATTGCCTTAATTGTTTACAATAGATCGATAAATTTGGAGGAAGATCATGGCAAAGAATACCCCGCACAAATCACGTAAGAAGACTAAACCCAACGTTCCGGCGCTTCGTGGTTCATCCTACACGCGATGGACGTTAACTGGCGTATCGCCGAAAACACGCACTGCTGTTCAGAAAGCGGCACACAAGGAAGGACTGTCCATTGGCGCGTGGGTAGACAAAACGCTGCATGCGGCGGCAACCGAGACCTTGAAGGGTGGTTCACCGCTACTTACGCTGCCGCCTGATCTTCTTGCAGCAGTCGCCGATATATCCCGAAAGCTCGATGGTATAGAGCACCGGCTGGAAGAAAAGTCATCATTATTGCCACTCGGCGACATTGATCAGATCACGGATGATTTTCGCAAACGAGCCGGCCAGCTCCTCAATCAGCTACAGTCCTCGACTTCAAAGGCCACCGATCTCGTCGTCGAGCATACGCAATCGACCATGTCGAATATTCGAGAGCTCGGAGGCACGACCATCCAGCGTATCAAAGAGGTCGCCGACGCAGCACGTGGATCCGCTCACGATAAGACCGAGACGAAATCGGATAAGTCAACTGACGAAACGTCCCGGAAATCTTAGAGTGGGCCGCTCATTTTAAGTGTACCCTTGCGCGGTCTGCTTTAAGAGCCGGATCAGCCGTTTAAGTGCAGCAGCACACCGTTCAGGACGGATGCAAAGCCAACCCATACAGCGTAGGGCCAGAAAAGGATTGAAGTCATTCTGTCCTGTCGCCAACTCACGATGATGAAGCCGATGATCGTAACCAAGAGCAATATGATCACTCCCAGTGCGAAATCTATCCGGTGAGCCAAAAAGAATATCGGCGACCAGATGAAGTTCATAACGAGTTGCGCCCACCATATCTTCATTGACCAGCTATCCTGGCCGCTCTTCCAGATTCGCCAGCCAGCGACGGCGATCAAGATATAGAGCGTTGTCCACACCGGCGCGAAAATCCAGTTTGGCGGGTTGTACGGCGGCTTGACCAACGCCGCATACCAATCGCCGGGGGCTGTCACAATGCCGATCGTGATCCCGCCGCCGAGGACGAGGGCCTGGAAAAGAAGAAGGCTGCCAACACTCTCAAAAGTCTTATTTGTCATGACAGGCCCAGTCTTATCCGGCAATCGAGGGCATTCCACATCACAGCCCCCTAAGGAGCCACGATGACGATGGCAGCACAGCTTGAGCGCCCCTCGCAGCGATAGCTGTGCGGCTGACCCGAATCGAAGTACATCGCATCGCCGTCGTGAAGAACGTGATCTTCCTCGTCGATCATGACAGCAAGTTTTCCTTTGAGGACATAGATAAGCTCCGCGCCATCGTGTTGGTGCGGCTCCGAAGGTTTTGAATTGGCGGGAAAGTCGGCATAGAACGCGTCCATCTTGCGATCCGTGACCGGAAAATCGAGACTCTCGAACATATAGGAAGGTTGCTCGTCGTCCGGTCGGTCAGGCAAGCGAAGGCGGTCCTTCTTGCGGATCACGGCCAAAGGGCGCTTCGCTTGGTCCTCCATAAAAAACTGCTCGAGCCCGACGCCGAAAACGAGAGCGATCCGAAGCAGCGTCGGCAATGTCGGGAACATCTGACCACGCTCGATCTTTGACAGCAGGGCGGGCGATAGGCCCGTGTGCTTGCCGAGCTGCACTAACCCGAGCTTCTTCTTGAGCCGGAGCGCGCGGATTTTTGCGCCGATTTTGTATCGCTCCAGACCCGTGGCTAGCGTTTCAGAAATCACGCGACGTGCCCTTTCTTTCATGAGGATCAAACTTCAAGAAGAAATTTTATCCTCCAGAAAACTCACGTTCAACTCATGAAAATGTGATTATACAGAAAAATCATTTTCTCTATATGAAAAGATCAGTCAGCCATCGCGGTTGGCTGAAGACAGCGAGCCGGACAGGGCCTCACTCACAACTTTCGAAAGGAAACAGAAATGAGAAATCTAGCGAAACTCGGAATTGCCGCAGCGACCATGATAATGCTGAGCGTTAGCACCGCCATCGCAGGCACCGCGCAGAAGGACGTCGTTGACACCGCTGTGGACGCAGGTCAGTTCACCATCTTGGCCAAAGCGCTCGGCGCAGCGGATCTTGTCCAGACATTGAAGGGATCTGGGCCTTTCACCGTATTCGCACCGACGGACGAAGCCTTCGAGAAACTGCCTGCCGGAACACTCGAATCGCTCCTCAAGCCTGAGAACAAGGATCAGCTGAGGTCGATCCTTACCTACCACGTCGTTCCCGGCCGGGTGATGGCCGCTGATGTGGTGAAGCTGACTGAGGCGGAAACGGTGAACGGCAAGAAAGTTGCCGTCAACGTGGACGGTGGGGCAGTCATGATTAATGACGCCAAGGTCACCACCACGGACATAGAGGCCTCGAACGGCATTATTCATGTCGTCGACACCGTTATCCTACCTCCCAGCAACTGACGTCGCACGGCATCACATTCGCTCGCGGCTCTGGAGAACCGCAGGTCGTCCAAACGATCTACATCGCAAACTGCAGAGACGTGGAAGAGCAGCGGATAGCCTGATTTTAAAACTCCCACCACTTCCCTTGCCCCGCCTAGCGCGGGGCTTTCCTTTTGGGGCCGAATGACCCGCAGTCTGATCGGATGCATGATGACGCCTCGACTCCGCCCACACCCGATACGTCAACCATTCGCCATGTTGGCAGGCATATCTGCAACCATCGGGGGGAAAATCTTGTGACGCGGCTAAAGTCCCAGGGGGAACTTTCGAGCAAGTTCGGGCTCCTAAGGGATTTAACCCGAAGCAGCGGTGAGAAAAGGTAGCCTTCGGTCATGCACAAAAAAGACCGGCCCGTCGTTTGCCGTCGCTGATCCTGCGCTCACTTACGTGAAATCCGGACTTCAAGAGGCGCGAGCTTCTCAATGTTAAGCGTCGAGGCCGCAATGCCGACTTGGCTCGGAATTTTGTTAATTTCCTCGAGGATACGAACGAATAGTCGGTCCTTAGTGGTGCGGCGTGCTTTGTAGTCGACAACATCGCGGAGGGTGAATTCGATCCAATTCTCGTTCGCAAGCATGAGTACCATCGGTTCCACCGCTGCTTTCTCAATCAGGTAACGACGCGTAATCGGCTCCCAAGCTTTTTCGGCTGACCGAGCATAATCACCGACCACCTCTTTGGCGACGCCGGATATTAGATTTCGCGCTAAGCGGTAATCGCTCCCGTACTTGATCGGTATTTTTATTTCGTCCCAGAGAAACGGAAGCTCTGCGGAGTAGTTGAAGACGGGCTCCTTGAAGACAAAGCTGTTAGCGACGCGTACCGTTCGGCCATTATACGCGTCCCCGTTTACCCATTCTCCGATCTGCATCATTGTTGTGCGCAGGATGCCGATATCAATGACATCGCCCTTGATGCCGCCAAGCTGCACGCGATCCCCAACCTTGTAGAAGCCGCCTAAGGAAACCGCCATCCAACCAGCCACGCTCGCGATAACCTCTTGGAGCGCAAAAGCGATACCGGCGCCAGCGACGCCGAATGCGACCGTGAACCCGCCGAACTTGTCGCTAAAGACGAGGGCAACGAAGACAATTGAACTCAGGTAACCAAGAAAATTGACGACCTTGCGCGCCCTGTATCGCGTTGCATCATTACGGACATAGCGCGTCGCCGTTCGTTGCAGCAGCTTCATCAAGCCGACGATCAGCGCAAGCCCGAGCAGGACGAGTGCAAGCTTTCCGGTCAGTGGATCGAATAGCCACTGTTCCACCGTTCGCCAGAATTCAGTTTGCCAGCTGCTATTCATCTCGCTGACGCCGCCTTGACCCAGCCTGCCTCAGTAAGAATTATTTTCCAGCCGAGGGCCCTTCCTCCTCAACGGATTGGAGCACCTTCTGATGTCTGGCTAGGACCGCTGTTGGCTAAAAGTCGGCACTGCCGTCTGCTTGATCAACGCGCGCTTCACACTGAATTGCTGGCCTCGGACCATTAGCTCTCATCTATGAACTTCACGGGTGGCATCGGACGACGATCGATTTCCAAATGAAACAGATCCGGGCGTCCATAATGACCTGTCACGTCGAGCGCTTTGCGCGAATTGCGCGCCGCTTCAGGATCGATGGTCGCGTATAGAGTCCCCTTCTCCTGATGAAGCGGCCCGGCGACGATGCCGCCAAAGGGCTTCACGACGATCGCATCGCCTGCGTTCACCCATTCGTCCTGCTTAAACAATCGATCGCGCTCAGGAAACGCTTCGGGTATGTCCGCTCCCTGCAGTGCCGTCGCCGCGCTTAGAACCCAGCATCCGCCTTCACGGGCAATGTGGTTCATCGAGGCTTGCCAGGTTTCGCCGCAATCCCAGGTCGGCGCTATATAGATATCGATACTCTGCGCATAGAGAGCACTGCGCGCCAAAGGCATATAGCTTTCCCAGCAGATAAGGCAGCCAATCCGGCCAACCGGCGTGTCGACCACCTTTAGGCCGCTGGCGTCACCGAAGCCCCAAACCATGCGCTCGGGGTTTGTCGGCATCAATTTGCGGTGCCGATTCAGGATCGAGCCATCCGGTCCGATAATGATGACTGTATTGAACAATGTCGTTCCGCTGAACGCGGAATCGATTTCATGAAGCCCCATGACCACAACCGCGCCGTGTTTCGCAGCGGCTTCGCAGATGGAGTCAAGGCCGCCGGCCCCGATATCAACCGCGTTTCTTCTCAGTTCGGCATGGATCTTGTTGCCCAATGCCATGTCGCCTCCCGGACGAAGCCGCCATATCCATGTTGGGTATCCAGGGAGGTAAGCTTCGGGGAAGACGATAAGCTTTGCACCTTCTTCGGCAGCTTCATCGATCGATTGGAGCGCTCGTTCGACTGTTGCATTCAAATCGAGAAGCACCGGCGGCTTTTGGCAAATCGCTATTCTCACGTCCATAACATTATCCCCACTGCTAAAAGAACTACCAGCGTACCCTAAGCCGTTCCGTCAGGACAGAATGCGACAGGCGGAAGAACGAGGACGCAGCGGTGGAGCGATGAAGGGTAATGGCAAACAAATAATGGCCCAATGTCCGGTATTGGCTATAGGCGGACGCCTCATCCCGCGATATCGAAGGCCGCTTTACGCCGGATAGCGGATATCGCGACTGCGGACGCCGATGTCCGCTTCTGACCCGAAGGCGACCTTCACACCCAAGCCGACAAGAAGATCGATGGCGGCCGATCAGACCGGATTTAGGACAAGCGACCGGCTATCCGGCGAGGCGAGCCAAGCGTCAATGGTCTTCGTTCGGATATTGCAGGACAAGCGCCTCGAGACCGCTTTCGCCGGCGCGAATTTCGAACGCGTGCTCGCAGTTCTCGACCACGACCATGGACCAAATCGGCAATTCGTGGCCGTCGTGCAGCATGCTGCCGTTGCCGACGAACACGTAGTAGCCGCCGGCGATCTTGGGGTCGGGTCCGCTCACCGCCATGCCGGGGCCGAGCCGGACGACCTTGGCGCACATGCCGTCGTCGTCTTCGAGCATCGTCTGCCAGCCCACTTCCTTCCGGGCGCGGAGCACCGGCTCGATCGAGAAGCTGACCGGGTCCGAGGTCACGTTGCGCCGCTTGCTCGGCCGTATCTTCTCTTTCGCCTCGTCCTTGTTGTGGATGTAAATCGGCTTTGAATCGCCGGTGTACATCCTGAGCGCGACGAAGGAGAGGCCCTGCGCCCCCGCCGTAACCGGACCGTAGGCGGTGTGATGGTCCTTGAACTGGATCATTAGCGGTTTGAGCGCCTGCCCGCGGTTACCGATAGTGCCGGATCCGGCGATGAAGAGCTGGAACATGGTCACGCCGTGGAAATGCGGCTTGATTGCCTCATGCGCCTGCAACTCGGACATCGTCGCTTGCGGCCCCGGTGCGCGGCTCGTCGAGGTTCGCGGACCAAAAAATGTGGTGCCCCAATGCTGGAGTCCCGTGCCGGGTGAAATGACGTCATACCGCTCGGCAAGCGCATCGGCACCGCTCCGTGCATAGATCATGATCACGCTTCCTTCTCAAGCCGCGCCATCGTAGAAGCCCCGTCTACACTACGAAAATACCTAAATACGCGCACAAAGTGCCCGATAATCTCAAAATTTCTGAAATCCGTGATGATCAAGATGCCTTCCGACGACCTTCATCGGCGCTGCAGCCTACAAGGCGACGCTATCGAAAGGGCCCTGCAGCGCGAGCACACATTCAAAGCGTTCAGTTCGAACTGTATCCAGAAAAGCCAGCCACTTGATCCAGCTAAATTTTTTCGCCGCGCCGTCTTCTAAAAATCGGTCTCGCCGCCTCGAGCTTGCTCCGGGAGGGAAAAAACCTCTCTGCCGCGGCGACGGCCGTGGACGTGTCGGTCTGCGGAACAGGCATCCGCCGTCACCTTTGTGTCCGCTTGCCCAAGCTGCGCCCGCGCGATTTTGGGGCACGGCTCAAAATTAGACGTTGCATTGGCCGTCCGGGCGATTCCGGTTTCCGCCCGACAATCGCCGGAGACGGAATCGCACGCTCATCCCGTGTCGGAACATTGAAGCAGCGCAAAAAAAGAAGCCCCGAAATCGGGGCTTCATAGGACAGGGAGAAGGTCAGGTTGGGAGCGTCGAGGTCTGAGGGCTTTGGCGATCGAAGATCCATCTCTCTACAGGGTTTGTGTGTGATGCTTGATCTGATCCGCTGTCGCACTCGTCTATAAGAACGAACGCTTGGCAGCAGAGGGGTTAACGCCGACAAAAATTTTTCAGACGGACGTGGACGACCGATAGATCGCAGACTTCGCGCTCAGGCGTGTGCGCGAGCCCGGCGCTCGCGGTAATCCTTCCGGAGCGAATAGACGATACTCGCGAGGGCGAGCAGGATGAACAACAGGCTGATGGGGCGCTCGACGAACGCTTGCCAGGCATTGTTGTAGAGGGTCACCGCCTGGAAGAACTGCACTTCAAGAATATCGCCCAGGATCAGGCCCAGGATCAGCGCCGCGAGCGAAATGCCGAAGCGGTGCAGCACAAAGCCGAACAGCCCGACGCCCAGGGCTAAAAACACATCGAACATGTTGTTGTGCACCGAGTATGCCCCGAGCAGCCCAAGCGTCAGGATCACCGGCACCAGCAGGGAAAGCCGTATGCGGGTGAACTGGGCAATGTGCTTTGCCCCGACGAGCCCCACCACCAGCATGATGAAGTTGGTGACGAAGGCGCCCATGAACACGGTGTAAACGATCTGCGGGCTGCGATCGAAGAGGGTCGGGCCGGGCATCAGGCCGTGCATGGTCAGCGCCGCCAGGATGATCACGGCGTCAACGCTGCCGGGAATACCCAGCGTGATCGCCGGCACCAGCGAGGAAAAGACAGCGGCGTTGTTTGCCGTCTCCGACGCCAGCACGCCGGCCACGTCGCCCTTGCCGAACTCGTGCGGGGGCTTCGCTGAGCGCCGCGCCTCGCCGTAGGAGACGAACGCGGCGATCGTGGGGCCCGTTCCCGGCAGCACGCCCACGACGACCCCGATGACCGCGGAGCGCACGATGTTGAACCAGTGCTTCGCCCAGTCGCTCAGATTGAGTAGGAAGGAATCGGCATTCTTCAGGCTCGAGATGTCCCCTGCGATCTGCGATCGCTGCTCGAGCACCAGGTTCAGCACGACAGGGATGGTGAACATCCCGACCAGGGTCGGAATGAGCGGAAAGCCGTCGAGAAAATCAGGTGTAAAGACGAACCGCTCCGAGCCGTCAGGGGCGAACCCCACGGTGGCCATGGCCAGCCCAATCAACGCACCGATCAGCCCCCGCAACAGCGAGCCGGACGAAAGCGAAACAACGGTCGCCATGCCGAAGAGGGCGAAGGAGAACATCTCGGCCGGCCCGAACAACAGCGAAAGCTTCGCCAGCGGCGGCGACATGTACAGGAGCGATGCGGCCGCGGCGATCCCGCCGATGGTCGAGCCGACGATCGATCCGCGCAGCGCCCGCCGCGCCAGCCCGCGCCGGGCGAGCAGATGACCCTCGATGGCCGTGGCCGCGGCTGCAGCGGTTCCGGGGATGTTGATGAGGATGCTCGGTATCGAGCCCGCGTAGACGGCCGCGTTCCAGATGGCGAGCAAGAACAGAACCCCGGTCTGGGCGGGGAACAGGAAGGTCAGAGGCAGCAGCATCGTCATGGCCGACGCGCCTGAGAGGCCGGGCGTCGCGCCGAAGATCATGCCGATCAATACCCCGAGCACCATCACGGCGATGTTGCCCGGCTGCAATGCATACCCCAACCCCACCAGCATCCAGTGGTCCATGCATTCTCTCCCGTGCGACTGGAACCGCGCCAGACTGGCATCGACCGCCGGTGGCTAGGGGACGCGCACATGATCAATTTCCGTGCTCGTCATGTTCGTGTCAAACAACGGGCCGGGAGTGCGCAATTTGTATGCAGATGCCTTCGGGCGGTACAGTAACGGAAGGAGTCGGGAATGAACTGAAGATGGCCGCCGGGCCATTTCTTTTTGCGCCCCGGCCGCACGCAACGATTTCGAAGAGACAGACAATGATTTCAAAAAAATGGATCGATATCGTCACCATCGGCCGTCTCTGCGCCGGACTGGCATTGGCCGCCGCCACGATTTTGTTCTCCGCGCTTCCCGCAGCCGCGCAGCACTACCCCAGCCGCCCCGTGACGATCATCGTGCCTTATGGCGCCGGCGGCGGCGTCAGCATCAACACCATGACGCTGGCCCCCTACCTGGAAAAAGCGCTCGGACAGAAGGTGCTCGTGGAACACCGCGCCGGCGCGGGCGGCGTGACGGGCACTACCATCGGGGCCTTTGCCAAGCCTGACGGATACACGCTGACGATGGTGAGCTCCGGTATCGCCTACGCGCCGTGGCTCACCCCTGGCGTCAAGTACAATCCCGATAGCTTCGCCTATATCGGGCAGGTCAGCTTTGTGCCCAACTTTCTCGCCGTCAATGCGGCGAGTCCCTACAAGACCTTGAAGGATCTGGTGGCGGCCATGAAAGCCAAGCCAGGCCAGCTCGCCGTGGGCAAAGAGCAAGGCTGGCCCAGCCCCGACGTTGCGTTTGCGGTCTTCTCCGCCCAGGCCGGCGTCAAGGCCAAGCTGGTGACAGGGTACAAGGGCGGCGCCGCGCGCCTCGCGGCCTTGATGGGGAACCATCTGGATTTCAGTTTCAACAACGTCAACGAGCTCCTGCCTCAGGTCGGTGGCGACAAGGTGCGCATCCTGGCAGCCTCCGCGCCTCAGCGTTCAACGTTCATACCTAACGTGCCCACCTTCCGCGAACTGGGGTACGACGTGTCCGTCGGCGTATGGCGCACCCTGGCCGCGCCCAAAGACACGCCCAAGCCGGTGCTTGACGTGTTGCGCAAGGCGTTGAAGAAGGCGCTCGCCATGCCCGGCATCGCGGCGGACTTCAAGAAGGTCGGGCTGACGATCGACTACCTCGATGCCGATGCAACGCGGAAGCTCATCCACACCGAATATGTGGACGCCGGCAAGTTGTTCACGAAGCTGGGGCTCAACATCAAGACGAAGAAAGCGCACTGAGTAGAAGCGCAGCCCCCTGCGCGCGGCAGGCGGGCGTGGCAATTGCCGCGCCCTAGGGGCAATCGTGAAGGGGGCCGGAGTGCAGCGCATACTGCTGAGCGGAATGGGCACGCTGTTTGTAGCGCTGTTCGCACTGACGTTGCGCTATCCGGACTCGCTACGCTACCCGCTCCTATATCCCCAGTTGCTATTGATAGCGATAGCGGCGCTGTTCTATCTGCTCGCCCTGCGCGAAGGGCGGGCCCACGGAGGCCATCCAGCCGCTAACGCGGTGACGAGCGGATCCACAACGCCGGTAGCTTCAAACCCACTAGGGCTGCTGCGGTTTCTCGCCACGGCGGTGCTGGCGGTCCTGTACGTCGCGACCTGGGAGTGGGTGGGCTATTTCCTCGATACGTTCCTGTTCACGGCGATCCTGCTGGTCGTGCTGGGCGAGCGCAAGCTCGTCTTCATCATCGGATTGCCGGCCCTATTGACCGCAGTGGTGTATGTCGTGTTCTTTCGCCTGCTGTACCTGCCTCTCCCACTCGGTCTGTTCGAGGGACTGCTGCACTGATCGCCCAATAAAGAAGCTTCAGGATGACGCAAACCGAAAACCCGTATGACCTGCTCGTCATCGGCGGCGGTCTCGCCGGCCTGACGGCAGCGCGCCTTGCCGCGGAGCGCGGACTGTCCGTTGCGGCGCTGGACGAAGGCGGCCATATGGGTGGCCTGGTGATGAATGTCGGCCGGATCGACGGCTTTCCCGCCGCGGACGGCGCAAGCGGCGTCGAGCTCGCGGCCGCCGCGCTCGAAGCATTGGTCGAACATGGCGTCGAAATCATTCCCGAGAGCGCGACCGGGATCGCCTTGCACGGGGACAGCAAGACGGTGATCACCGAAAGCGGGCGTCACGTTGCGCGGACGCTGGTGCTGGCGTCCGGCGCCCGGCTCCGCGCGCTCGGCGTTCCGGGCGAAGCGGCGCTGTTCGGGCGCGGCGTTTCGCAATGCGCCGATTGCGACGCGGGCTTCTTTACGGACCAACACGTCGTGGTGGTCGGCGGCGGCGATTCGGCGCTGCAGGAAGCCTTGCACCTTGCCGAGTATGCCGCGCGCATCACGGTCGTTACGCGCGGGGACGCGCTTCGGGCGAAGGAAGATTACGTCGCGCAAGCGACAGCGAACCCGAAGTTCGCGTTCCGCCTTTCAACAAGGGTTCAGGAAATTCTGGGACGCGATGCGGTCGAGGGCGTCCGGATTTGTCCCAGCAGTGGCGGCGCGACGGAGGACATCGCGTGCGACGGCGTCTTCGTCTTTGTCGGTCTCGAGCCCAATGCCGCCTACCTGCCCGATGCCATTGCGCGCAACGCCGCAGGCTACGTTGTGACGGATGCGGCCTATCGGACGAGCATCCCGGGCGTCTACGCCGTGGGCGCGGTTCGGGCCGGCTACTCGGGGCAGCTCGCGGACGCCGTCGCGGAAGCCGCCGCGGCCGTTGCGAATATCACCGGCGACTAGGACGTTCCAGGCACGTCAGACCGGCCGCCGCTCAGGCGTCGAACATCCGAACCGGCTTCGTGACCATCCGCGACCCGCCGGACCAGAGCGGCAGGTATGTCATCTTCACGCCGGCGCCGCCGGTCACGATCGGATGGATGTCTTCCGGCGACTCCGCAAAGGGCCGGTCGTCCGGCGCCTCCGGGCCGTCGAACGGATAAGGACGGCGCGCCTCGAACAGATACCGTTGCACCCTCGCCAAATCCCAGCCGGCGGCGCGCATGATGTCGGCCATTTCCGGCGGCATCAGGAAGACCTGCTCGCCGCGCTCGCGCTTCCGGTTGGCGCCGGTGGAATCGATCGCGGCATTCATCGCGACCGCGACCGGCTGCAATACCAGCTCGGGCGTCCCGCCGGGATGGGCAGGAAGCACTTCTGCCGTACCGGACACGCCCAGCACGGTGACGCAGCTTTCTTCGGCATCGAAACCGCGGCGCGTCGGCAAAGGCGGAAACGCGTTGTGCGTCCCCTCCGCGAAACAGAAGGTGTATTTGCCGGGCTGGCCCATCGTCGCCATGTCGCCGACCCCGGCCCGCGCGCCCCCGACATTCCGCATGATCAGGCTTACGGCGCGGCCGATACAGGCATTCGCCCGGTTGCCGGGTCCGAGGATATTGCCGCCGGCGTTGAGACCGAGCGCGCCGACGACCGGGCCATGCACACAGACCGCGACGGTCGCCGTCCCGGTCGTGCTCAAAACGCCGAGCAGGTTGAACGGGTCTTCGAGCGCCGCCTCCACCGCGGTCAGCACGACCGGCAGCTCTTCCGGCCGGCACCCGGCGAGAATGCAGTTATAGGCCACCGCTTCCAGCGTCAGCTCGCCCATCAGCGGCAGCACATGTCCGAAGGACCGGCCGGTCGGCCCGCGGCCGGAGACCATGGCGTCGAACCGGCTGAGCGTCGGGGGCACGAGCGGCAGCCCGTCGCCGAGTTCCAAGGCGTCGAGCGCCGCCTGCGCCTCGTCCCAGGCAACCGTTTCCGGAAAAATCGGCAGGTCGTCGCCGTCCGTCATCGGCGCGCCATCAGGCGGTGGCGATCCGCACCGAGCAGGCCTCGTTATGGCCGAAGCTCGGCATATAGGCCGAATGCTTGCCCGGTCCGCCGGCGACGAGGATCTGGATATCCGACGGATCGCGCGACAGGTAATAGCGGCCGTTGATCAGCCGGTTCGTTCGGTCCTCGTAGTATTTCTGCTGTTCCTGCGAAACGCGGGCCATATCGACGGCGGTCGCCTCGTAGAGCATTTCCTGCATGGTCTCGATCGTCCAGCCATCGCGATGGATCGTCTTCGCATGCTCCGGGCCGAGGACGACGAAATACGGCCCGTCCGCCGATATGACGTTCGCGCCCGTCTGCGAAATCGTTCCCGCGATGGTCGTGAGCAGTCCCTTGCCGGTGTTGCTGGAATGATCGTTGATGTTGTGGGGCCCCTCGCCCGCCATGACCGTGACGACGCTGTCCCCAGCCGCGAAACCGCGCCGCACGTGATACGGCTCCCACGGACTCTCTTCCTCGTTTTCGCCGAAGCAGAAACTGTATTTGGCGGGCGATCCCTGGGTCGCACGATCCATGTTGCCGGGCTTAGCGCCGCCGACGTTCAGCAGGGTGAGCTGCAGCGCCCGGCCGATGGTGGCGTTCGCTTTCGTCGCCTGTCCGAAGCAGTTGCTGCCGTAATTGATGCCGAGCCGGTGGCGGACCGGTCCGCTGACGATCATTATCTGAGCGCAGGGATGCGTGGTCGCCAGCGTGCCATGGAGGTTGTAGTCCGGGTCGAGGACCGCGCGGACCGCGGCGACGACGGTCGGGAAATATTCCGGCCGGCACCCCGCCATCACCGCGTTTGCCGCGATGCTGCGGAGCGTCGGGAGGACGCGGCGCGGCGACATCGGCGGAAACGGCTCGTTGTCGCCGCGGCACATGTCGACCATGCGCTCCACCTTTTCCTCCGTCGGCGGCACGAGAGGGAAGCCATCGCTCCATCCTTGCTCGATGGCGTAGTCGTTCCACTGGTCGAAGTCGAGATCCCCGATCTCGACCAGCTCATTCTGGGTCGGGTCCGTCATGTCTTTCCTTTTTCGGCCGCCGTCAGTCCGAGACGGCCTGTTTCTTCAACGACGCCGCAGCGGTTTCGATTCGGTCAATCAGCTCCTGGGCATTCAGGCCGCCGACCGGATGCTTGACGATCAAGAGCTTGGGATCCGCCTTCCGCACCTTGGCCTGCGCGCGCACCAGCGGCAGAAAGGTCTCGGTGATGACGATGTATGTTTCGACGCCGCGTTTTTCGAGCTCGATGCTGTCATGGAAACTCCACGACGAGCATGACCCTCAATCGGCCAGAGCGACGATGGCGCCCTTGTATTTTTTGGCGATCTCGTCGTACAGCGCCGTCGGCGCAGGCTTTGCCGCGCTGGTCTTGAACAGGTAATCGACGTTGTCGACGGCGCGGTAGGCTTTCATCTTCTCGCGCACGCCCTCGAGCAGCTCGCGCGCGTTGGATTTCGAGTTCGACATGATGGCGATCGGGTCTTTGCTCCAATCGGTCGAAACCGTCTTGGGGCCGGCGCCTCGGCTCGCCTCGCTCTCTTCGAGGCCGAACGATGGATTGACGATCCGCATATATTCCTCCGGATGCAAAATCAGGCGACAGATGATGGGGGGATATTAGAGCAAACCGGGGCCGGCCCCAAACCAGATAGGGTTGCTCGGGGGCATCGAAGCAAGGCCATTGAAAAAGAGAAGCCCCCGAAGGGGCTTGGAAGGTTAGGGAGGGACTTTGGGTGTCGAGCGGAGCGTTCTGAGCGCCTGGGGGATCGGAGATCCATCTCTCTACAGGGTTCTGGCGTGATGATGATCTGACCGCCCTTGCGCTTGTCTATAAGAACGGTCCGGCGCCGTTGAGGGGGTTAGCAGCGGCAAAATATTTTCGCCGCGCGCAAAAGCCGCGACCGATGGGCCAACACGAAAGAAAAGCCCGCGTCATGGCGAGACACAGGCTTTTCCATAAAGGACGGGCCGACGTTGCGGAGCTATTTTCCGGTGCTGCCGGCGGCGTTTTGCGGGCCGGTCTTGATGAACAGATAGTTGCCCATCGGCTTGGCCGTGCCCTTCCCCTTCCCGGCGGTCTCGAGAGCCTGGCGCAGGGCATCCAGATAGTCCTTCGCCGGCTCGATCTGCGGGCGCGATTTGTGGAACAGCGGTACCGGCGACGAAAGAATGATCAACGTCTCGGTCCCGTAGGGCGGCGCGACGGTATATTTCTGCGTGCCGTCGCCGAGCAGGACGCGCGCGCCGGCCTTCACGGCATTCGCTGTCTTTTCGGCGCTGGGGAGCATGTGGAGCACGGTCCCGTCGTGCTGAATGTAATCGACATAAAGGTATCCGTCGTAAAGCGACGTCGCTTCCGCTTCGACGACGAGCCTTTCATGCGCCGTATAGGCCGGGCCGTGCTGGAAGGGCCGAAGCGCGGGCAAGCTCGGGACCGCCGTTCCGGCGCCGGCCTTCTGATACAGAAGGTCGAGAAACGCGCAGGCCGGTTTGCCCGCGACGACGGCCTGGTTCACGATCTCGGCCGTCCGGTCGAGCCCGGCCAGCTTCTCGCCGAGATGCTGCAGGTCGGCGTCGCTCGAGACATAGCCGGAAACCGCGATCTTCATGTCCTTCGACAGCGTCGCCGACAGCGAAGCGCAATCGAACCCGCTCAGCGCCTGGGTGAGCTGCATAATGCTCCCGACCGACTGCACCGCGGCGCCACCATGCGCGCTCAAGGACCGGGTCAACATGGTCTGGCTTTGGTCGAGCTCATGCTGCAGCCGCTTGTTGTCCCGCACCACGTCGTTATAGCCGGGCGCCACGCCCAGATTCACGTAAGGCAATATGACCTGGCCGGAGAAAACGCCGATCATGAGCGACGCCGCGAGCGAGAATCCCATCGCGGGCGAATGAATGACCCGGTGTATGAAAGACGGCGACCGCGGCGCGAATTGAACCACATTGCCGGACTCTTCCGGTCCCTCGGGCGCGGCGCCGCCGGCCGTCGTCTCTTCGGTGGGCGCCGCCGCCCCCGTGCCGCCTTTTCGGTGAATTTCACGCGACAGCGCCAGGATCGCATCATCGGACGCATCCCAATCGATCGGCTTCTTGGTCTCGTCATAAAGACGCATGACCTCCCGATCGGCTTCGGTCAGATCGTCGTCTCGTCGTTCGCGTGCCATGTCATCATCCAATTCGCCGACCCATCGGGTCCGGGCTGCGTTCCGTTATGCACCGATCACGCGCTGCCTGAGAGTTTGGCGCGCATAGCGAAGCCGGCTCTTGACCGTTTCCCGATTTGTTCCCGTCGCTTCCGCGATTTCCTCGTAACTCATGTCGGATTCCAGGTACATCATCAGCGCTGTTCGTTGCTCCGGCGGCAGTTCCTCGATTGCGGACATAACGTTACGCAACGCCTGCTTGTCGCCGAGAGCCTGCTCCGGATTCCGCGCGGCCGACTGTTCCAGATTGACGGCTTCGGCCTCGTCTTCGACCGTTTCGCTCATCTCCAGCTCGCGATACGAGCCCGTCTTGCGATACCAGTCGATCAGATGGTTCCGCGCGATCCGGTAGAGATAGGGCGCGAACCGGCCGTCGGCGCTGTAATTTCCATTTTGAACGGCTCTGATCACCCGAAACCAAACCTCCTGTGCCAGCTCCTGCGCGGTCGCGTCCGAACCGCACTGCCGGGCGAAAAATCGCCTGAGGGGAGCGCGATGCCGGCGGTAGACCGCCTCGAAGGCTTTTTCGTCGCCAGCGACGTAGCGAGCCATCAAGGACTCGTCCGACACCGTTTCCTGCGAGCTGCCTTCGAACATAAGAACGTTGCCTTGCGCTGAGAGGGGTTAGACCGGGGTAAATTTTTTGCCCAAATCCGAGACCGAGGAAATTCTTTTCTTTTATCAGAGACCTCTTCGGACCTTTACCGTAATCACGCGCCCATTTCGGAATATTTTCCTGTATTTTCCCATCGTCGGCCGAGGGCGAATTCAAACGGGCACTTCACTTGCCGGCCCCCGCGGTTCTGGCCCGATAGACCTTAATGGCGGCCAGGGCCGCCCGAACCTGGCCGGCATAATCGGCGCCTTTGGCGCGCGCTTGCGTCATCGCATCGTTGATCACGCCCTGCAGTTCCGGGTCCGCCCGCGATTGCCCCAGAAGCATGGCCGATGTCCGGGATTCATCCATCTCGGGCGACTTGCCGCCCTGGGTCTCCCGGTCGCGGTAGACCTTGACCGCATTCAGCGCCGCCTGCACTTGACCCTGGTAGTTCTTGCCTTCCGAGCGGGCGCGCTTCATCGCGATTTCGATAATCTCCTTCAATTCCGGCTTTGCGACGGCGACGTCGAGCACCGCGCCGCCCGGCTGGGTCTTGGCGCCGGCCGAAGCCTCGCTCCGGCGATAGGCCTTGATCGCGTTCAACGCTGCCAGAACCTGGCCCTGCCGTCCCTGGCCCCTCTTGCGGGCATCGGCCATCGCGGAATCGATAACGCGTCTGAGATCCGGCGATATATTCTTGCCGAGCCCGAGCTCGGCTGCGCTGGCGACCTCCTTGCTGGGCGCGGGTTTCGCGGCGGGCTTCGGCGCCATTTTGGCGATCTCTGCCTGACGCTCGGCCTCGGCGGCCTTTTTCGCTTCCGCCAGAAGGCGCAGACGCTCTTCGTCGGCTTGTTTCCGCGCCAACGCCACGGCCGCCTCGTATTTTCGCGCAGCATCCTGTTTCGCCGCCTCGATGAGCTTTTGCTGATCGGCCTTGCTCTGCTGATCCAACGCCGCGAGATCCTTCTCCTGCTTCGCCTTAACCGCCGTCTCGGCCTTGGCGAGCAGCGCCGCCGCCTTTTTGTCGGCATCGCTCTTGGCGTTGGCGAGCGTCGTCTGCAATTGCTTGTCGGCTTGCGCGCGCGCCACGTCCATCATGCGCTTCCGCATGGCGTCCGCGGCCTTCTCCGCGTCCGCCATGGCCTTGCGATAGGTTTCGGCCGCTTTGTCATTGGCCGCGGCCAGTTCGCGCTTACGACGCACCTCGACCTGCTCTTGCGCCTGCGCGATCAGGACCTTCGCGTTTTCTTCGACCCTCCTTTTGGCCGCCGCATAGGTGGCCGCGGACGTTTTTCTGGCCCCCTCCTCTGCCTCGGCGAGCGTCTTCTGCCGCGCCTTTTCCGCGGCATCGATGGCCGCCGCCAGCTTCGCCTTCTGCGCTGCGGTGGCGTCTCGCTGGGCCCGCGCCAACTCGTCCTGGAAACCCTTGTCGGCCTTATGGGTGACTGCCGCGACGACTTGCTTCCGCGCGGTTTCCGCCTTCTGATTAACCTCCTCCCGCTGGTGCCTGATCTTGTTCAACGCTTCGACCGCCGCCTGGATCTGCGCGGCGTAGTCGGCGCCATCGGACTTGGCGTCCACCATCGCGCGATCGATCACCTCCAACAATCCGGGGTCCGTCCCGCCGCGCGGCGTCGCCTCGGAAGCAGCCGTCTTGCGCGCCGACGATCCCTTGCTCTTGGACGCCCGCAGCTCGGCCAGTCGATTTTGCGCAAGCGACGCGAAATTCCCTTTGGGAAACTGCGCCAAATAAGCCTCGAAATCCTCGGGGCGGTTGCTGTTGTAAATCGACTGCCAGAACACGACCTCACGGTCGACAGCGAGCCCCACGGCCTTTTCCGTTTTCTCGGTCAGTTTCGGCAGCGGCGGATTGAAATAGAAATCCTCGGTCATCGAGGACGCCGTCCAAGGTACCTGCAAGCCCCTGGTTTCCTTGATGACCTGCGCACGAACCCGCTTGAATATCTCCTCGATGTTGACGCCTTTCGACGGCAAATATTTTGCCAGCGCACCGGTATAGAAGCTGTTGGTCCCCGTACCGTCGGCCGCGACCTCGCCCGGTGCGGCGGCATACGCGATATAGCTGCCGGCCGGCGCGCGGGTCTGCGCCAAGCCTTCGGAATAGAATTGGAAGCTGTCGCCAAAGGGATTGTCGCGGCAGGCGTCCAAAATAACGATATTGAGCTTGTTGTGCGCGCCCGCCATGCGGCCGATGACCTTGTTCAGGTCGACTGATTCGGGTTCGACATGCTCGATCGCGCTGATCGCCGCACCGATCGGGATCATGTAATTCCTGCCCCGGATTTGCACGGCGTGGCCGGCGTAATAGAAGAGCCCGACGCCGCCCTTTTCGATCTCGTCACCGAAGTCGATGATCGCGATCTGCATCTCACGCTGCGTCGCGTTCAGTTTCGTAATGACCTTGAACCCGAGGCGGCCCAGGACATCGGTCATGACGCGTGCGTCATTGATGGTGTTGGGAAGCGGCGACTGCGCGTAGGCGCCGTTGCCGATGACCAGCGCGACGCGCCGTTCGGCAGCCGTTGCGGGAAACATGCCGGCGAGAAAGATAAGAACGGCCAGAAGCGCACAGAAGCGGACGACCGCAGCGCTGCGCCACCGCGCCGCTGGCGGGCGATCTATCGAGCCTGCCGATCTCCTCCCTGGACGACCACTGCCCATTCTACCCCCGGGGCCGCCTCCGGCCATGCGCTGGCCGGTCAAAAAAGAATGGCCCCCTGCCCCTGCGGGTCGAACCGCTCGGGTGGTGGGACACCTTTATTGCAAATCCCGTGCGACCCGAAATCCGTTGGTCGAGTAACGCACGTCGTAATCATATCTGAAGCGGCTTGCCGAGTAGGCGGAATTCGCGTCGTTGCGCCAGGAACCGCCGCGGAGCACGCGCTTGGTGCAATCACCGCGATCGGCTGCCGATCCGTCGCGCGGCGTATGATCGTAGTCGGTGTTCCAGCAGTCCTCGGTCCATTCCCAGACCCCGCCGCTCATGCCGTGCAACCCGAACGGATTGGCCTTGCTCATGGTCACCGGCGCCGGGGCCTGGTAGTGCCAGGCATTGCCGCAGTCCTTGCAGTCGGCCATGCCGACCGTCATGCGCTCGCCCCACCAGAATTTGTGCTCGCTGCCGCCGCGCGCCGCATATTCCCATTCCGCTTCGCTCGGCAAGCGGTAGGGCTTCCCGGTGATCTTCTTCAGCCAGCCGAGATATTCTTGGACATCCTTCCAACTCAGCTTATGCATCGGCGCCGTATCCGGCACGTTCTTGAGGTCGGGCATGTACGAACAGCCCTTGGCGGCCACGCAAGCCTTCCACTCGGCAATCGTCACCTCGTATTCACCCATGGCGAAGGCTTTGGCGATCCGAACGGTATGCGCCGGCTGCTCTGACGGGTCGCCCTTCACCGACCCCATGCGGAACGAGCCTGCCGGCAGCCGGACCATCACGGGGCATTGCGCGCAGTCACGAAATTCGCCGCTCGACATGGCGGGCGCCTCGGTTTTGACGCGCGGCGGGATTACGGCGACTTTCGGTCCCGTATTTTCGGATGGCGGCTTGGCTTTCGGCCGCTCGCGCAAAAGCGTTGATGCGATATAAGCGGTCGCACCGTCGCTCGTGCGCACCTGATACCAGTCCCGGCCCACGACCCGGCCCGTTACCAGGATCTGATCGCCTTTTGCCGCGGTCCCCAGGATGGAAGCAGAGGCATTGGGGCCAGCGCGAATATGGGCCGGGCTGACGACATCGAACTCGGCCTGCATTGCCTCGACCTGGGGCGCTGCCGGCGCCGGTTTTGGCGCCGGTTTCGACGCCTGCTGCGACCGGAGCGACGAAATGCGCTCCCGCGCTTCCTTTGCGTATTGTCCCTTCGGAAAGACCTCGAGGTAGGCCTCGTAATCGGCCGGATTCTTACTTTCCTTGACCATGTTCCAGAGCGCCCCCTCAAACTCCGGGGACCGGCCCGAAGCCTGCGCGGTTTCGCTGCCATTGGGCGGGCGATTCTCCAGCAGGGCATGGGGCGGTTCCTGCTGGGTATTGACGTGAATCCCGCGGCTCACCATCTGCGCGTCCTGATCGCTTCCGGCACGCGGTGCGAGGATAACGCCATCCGCAAGGGATGAGCTGTGCCACGGCACAAGCGAATGGTGCGTCGCGTCGCGTACCGCGACACGGACCGCTTCGAACATCCGGTTTACCGATGTGTTCGGCGCACCGATTTCGTTCAGCAGCTCTTTGGTAAAGACGGTCAATTGAGGTCCCGTCGCCTTCGCGGGAACCATGCCGTTCGAGTGAGCGATAAGGAAATTCGGCGGCGCCGCAAACGGCACGGAGCTGACTTGTAGGCCGCGAAACCGACTCTTGCGCGGATAGGGCGATGCGTCGAGGACGACCAGCTTCGCCGCCTGGTTCTGGCCGCGGTTGAGCGTCTTGACGACGTCGTCCATGGCGATCGCGCCCGGAACGGGCTCGTCCTGGCCGGCCACTTTTGCGTCCACCGGAAGCAGCATCATCTGGTCCGACGAATTGACCGTATGTCCCGCAAAATAGAAGAAAACGACTTGGCTCTTGGCACCGCTCCGCCCGAGCGTGTCGAGCGCCCGCCTCAAGTCGCTGCCGGCCGCGTCTTCCATCAGGCGGACATGGAAGCCGAGGGATTCGAGCTTTTTCGCCATTGCCCGCGCATCGTTTAGCGCGTCGGGAAGCCGCCCGGCCGCGTAGCGCCCGTTGCCAACGACCAATGCCTGGCGCGCGCCGGCGACCGTCTCTGCCGATCCCGAGGACGCCTGCGCCCTGGACGACGTGAGCAACGTTACCGCCGAGAATAGGAATACGAGAAGCGCCGCGCTGGCCAGGAGAACCCCACGGCATTGCGGCGCTAACGCCAACAATCGCCGTCGGCCCGCCGAAATGCCCCCGATCGGGATGCTCCTATATGATGCCGTCATGCGTAACCGCCACCACTCGTTCTGACCGGTCATATATTTTAGAGCAAACAACGACCAAGCTGACGCGAGACGGCGATGGGCAGCGTTTTTCGGTTTTCGCCGCTTTACCAAGCCGTTTCCGTCGGCGCGTCGGTCAACTCCCCAATTATCTAAATATATCCTATATCAATGGTTGCGCAACGATACCTCGTCCAAATGCCGTCCAACCGCCACCAAGTCGCACAACAATAGTCGAATCGCCACGATAAGAAGTCGTTGCAGAGCAAAGATGGCGAATACGAATTACAACTTTGAGGCTACCTCTCTATTTGACATATATTGTAATTTGCTTCGAATAGACGGGTGGATTGTGGGGAACATGCTGGTAGTCGCCCATTAAAAGTTGCAGCGTGTGCTTGCCGGGCGCGAGCTCGATGATGGCCTCGGACTGACCAGCCCCGAAATGCAGATGTTGCTTGTCCGCCGGTATCTCCTGATCGAAGGGCGGCAAAGGCGCATCGATAATCAGATGCATGTGCCCCGTGTTCGGCTTTTGCACCCCGGCCGGCGCAATGCCCATATTTCGCAGCCCGAACCAGACCCGGAACCGGTGTGCATGGATCACTTCGCCGTCGTTCGGCCAGCCGATATAACAATAGGCGTTCTTGGCAGCCGGCGTTTGTCCCGCTTCCGCACCGTTCCCCGTGAAGGGGGCCGTTCCCAACACAGCGAGTGCAACGACAGAAACGAAAAGAGCGGTTCGCATGATTCTTTCTCCCCTTGGAGTACGGTGCGCGCGCCAAGCGCGCCTTTGCAGGCGGCTTCAGGGCACGGTGATTGTAATTTTTTTTGAATAGACCGGCGGATTGTGGGGAATGTGCTGGAAGTCGCCGAACAACAACTGCAGCGTGTGCTTGCCCGGGGGAAGCTCCAGGCGGACCTCGGTCTGTCCGGCGCCGAAATGGAGATGATGCTTGTCGGCTGGGATCTCCTGATCGAAGGGCGGCAAGGGCGCATCGATAATCAGGTGATGATGCCCCGTATTCGGCTTTTGCACCCCGGCCGGTGCAATACCGGCATTCTTGAGTCCCATCCTAACCCATAGCTTGCCGCCATAGATGACCATGCCATCTTTGGGCCAGATGATGTAGACGCTCGCCTCTTTCGAAATGGGTGTCGTACCCGCCAGCGCGGCCGTTCCGCTCAGCACCGTCGCCACGACGGCCGCGAAAATAAGTTTCCACATTCGATGTGCTCCCCTTTTTTGGGGGGACGATCCGCGTTCAAAAATCGCCGGCCCCACACTATTGAAGAGCAACGCGCGGACGCGTGCAACTCATTCGGCGACGACGGACACCAAATAAATGCGATGGGTCAGTCTTTTGCGCTCCGGCTATCGGCAGGATTTCTTGAATGACTCGATATTTTCCGGTTTCTGGACATTATAGTCTTGCACGAAGCCCACCATGAGCTCCTTGCCTTTGGCGTCATAAAGCTGCTGATAACCGAAGTCGTGCAATACGCCACTCGCCGTTTCGCCAGGCTTCGGCAGCTCTCCGCCGGACCGCTCAAACAAGGTTTTCCCTTTGCTGGTCTCGATGATGAAGCAATTGCCAACGCCGTAGATGATTTTTCCCTTGTCCGCAGCCTGGGCCGCGAGGGGCGCGCAGACGGCGCCAACCATCAAAATCGAAAATATCTTCACCCGATTCATTGATCGTCTCTTTACATGCTGTGGCGGAAAGCCTGCCGGTCCATTTCAGACCATAGCATCGGCCTGGATCGCAGACGCAAGCTTTCTGTTGGGAACGATGCAACGCCGCGCCGAGCGCTGCCGCAATGCTCTAATATTGCCCTTACTGGTAAACGATTGCGCCGGCGCAGATGGATCGCTCGAGGCTGCACTGGTAGGGGCTGCGTCGTCCGTTCTGCAAGGTTTCGATCATCCGTCGAACGCCGTGGGGCGGATGATGATCGTTGTGGCACCTGGTCGGCAGGATGCTGGCGGCCTGATCGGCGAGGAGAACCGCAAGGAGCATGCTCGTAATCAGCTGTCGCATTTTCCATGTCCCCGGTTCGAAGCAGCGGACGATCCGCCCTGGTTAATCCCGGCGCCTGCAAACGCGTAACGTTGGCGCTCACTCTTTCGAACGAGCCTGACGACCGAAGGGGGTTAAGGCGGGTGCGCTTTTTTCTGACGCCGAATTCAGCGGAAGGGATGGACAGGTGGGCCTATGTGGCGAACGGGGGAAGAATGCTGACGGAAGATCTGGCCACCGGGCGAACGCGTCATGGGCTCAGATCTCCGCGCCGGCGCGGCGTCCAGCGCAGGACACGCGTTCCCGCGTCGCGCGCTTGTTGCCGTTTAGGAGCGCGCCGTCGCGACGAAGGGCATAATCTGAACGAGGAAAGCCAAGGCGGCCGTCTGGATCTTGGAAGAATAGGAGCGCTTCAGCTCGACGTGGGGGCGTGACGGAACCGGCGCGAGAACAGCGTGCAGCGGCCGATGAGTAGCCGGTGCGAACGCCGCGTCCAGCGGATTGGCGGCACTGCAATTTTCCTCGAAAGCGATGCGATACTCCTCGTACCGGCGGCGGCGCTCGGCCGGAAGATCGAACCAGGCCGGCGTCTCGCCCATGACCATCTTCTTGTAACTGCACCATTCTTCGAAAGTCATGACACCCATTGCTCGTCTCCTGCCTCGTATTGCTCTATGGGTAAGAACGATCGGCGGATGGAAAAGGGGTTACGGGAATCGCGCCGATCTGGCTTTGGATGAAGGAAATGCCGTCCAGATAGGCCTGCCGGCGACGCGCCTCGGTCTCGGGGTCGGTGGCGTCGCGATCCGTCACGCAGCTCTGCGGCTGCTGCGCCGCGTACCAGGGCCGAAAGGTTGATGGCGTCATATCCCGATCTCCGTTTGCTTGGGGTCCACTGTGACGTCCTGTAGGTACAAACGAAGAAAACCGGCTTCGGTGTTAACGATGGACGAAAAATTTTAGGGGCGTTGCGTGCGAAGCCGGCAACCGGATATCGGGATGGTCACCGGGTCGCGGCCGACACGGACGAATAAGCCGCCCAAAAAGAATGCGGGGGATTCGACATCCCCCGCACCTTCCATCGGCTCGATCCTGCTTTGCGGCTCCTTTAGCGGACGACACCGCCATTTCGCTCGCGACAGCGACGCGTCTACTTCTGCACGATCCGGAACTGGACGCGGCGATTTTCCGGCGCACGGGGATCGGTGTGCGCGAGCGGCTCGGATTCGCCCTTGCCGACCGGCATCAGCCGGGCAGCATCGATGTTCATCGACACGAGGAATTCCCGCACCGCGTAAGCGCGCCTTTTCGAGAGCTTAAGATTTAAATCAGCGCTTCCCGATGCGTCGGTGTGGCCCTCGACGACGAACTTGCAGGAGCCAAGCGCGGAGCTCTTCATGGCGGCGGCCATTTGGCGAAGCTTTTCATAGGCCTCTGTCTGCAGAATGGCCGAATTGAGGGCAAAGGTGATTGGAAGCGCGACGGACGACGCAGTCTTGGGACAGCCGCCGGCGTGCTGCTGCGATACCGTGTGCTTCACGGTGCTGGCACGATGGGGCGTGTTGTTGGGAACCGTCGCGCTCACGCGGATCGGCTTCTGATCACGGGTGCGCGTTTCCGCCTGCTTGACCTCTTGCCCGCGGATGTGGATGCCGCGCGAGCGGAAGGGGAATACCCCGCTCTCCGACGACAGCTCGGCCGCTTCCGTGCAAGCCGCGGTGTCCTGGCCGTTGCCGCAAGCATTGAGGAATCGGGCGATGATATCGTGCGCCGTTACGTCTTTCCCATAATACGAATAGACGTTGTCGCTGCCCGCGTGAGCGGTGGCGTGCAGGCAAATCGTGACAGCAAGACATGCGGTCGTCGCACGAAGGATCTGAAGATATCCCTTTTTCATTTTGAAGCTTCCTTTCTTGTCTTGTGTTTCGTTCGAGCCGAGGAGTGCGGAAGATGTGCCGTTCTCCGCCGTCGCCCCGAGGGCGAAACCAGCCACCGAAAAGCACCGTTTTGACCACATGTCGTCTCTCCCGCCGAATTCGTTGTGTGAGCCATGCCCACATTCTCATAAACGGTGGAAAGACCTGGGAGGGGTTACGGAAATCGGAAAATCTTGGGCTGGGGTGACTTTTCGTCGAGGCGATCGAGCGGAGACCCCTTATTCCCGGAATGTCTTGGTTCGAGGGGGCTTCCGTTTGCCGCGATCGGGGAGGCCGCGGCCAGGCGCAGAACGGGAAAGGCCCCGGGGATGCGGCGCCCCAGACGCCGCGCTACCCCCGAGGCCCGGACCGCCTAGCGCATCGGCTTGATCAGGCAGGTCGAATCTCCGTTAACCGGGATCACGTAAATGTCGCCGTTTTTCGAATTCCGGCCCTTGAAACCGAGGCTGTCGCGATCGATCAGGTTCTGGAGGCGAACGCCGAAGACGTCCTTCTCGTCGATGATCTTGACGCCGTACTGCCAGCATTGGATCCGCATCGAAGCGCCCCCGCTCATCGGCTCACCCGTCTGCGCCTTCGTATCGGCGGCAGGGGCCGCCTTCGTGACCTTCGGGCCGCCCGCGACGGCGATCTCGCTACGCCCTTGGGGAACCGCCGTGAAGCCAAGCGCGATCGCAATCGCCAGCCCTAGTCCCGCGTATTTTACGGAGTTGAATGTCATGGATTTTCTCCAGTTCGCGCGATGGGTTACTTCTCGACCGTGATCGGCAGGCGCGCCAGCGCCAGCCCGGTCGGATCGGTCCGCTTGAAGATCGATACCAAGTCGTCGATCGAACCGACGGGGAGCGGCACCAGATCGCCGGTCTTGAGATTGCTCGGCAACGACAGGCCGATCTCCTTGGCGGAGGCGAAGCAGATGGCCTCCTCCGCGACGCCCGGCTTCTCGAGAATGATGTCGAAGTTCGACTTCTGCGACGGGATGGCCACCGCCCTGCCCGCGATCGCGTAGGGATCGGGCTGGAAGCGGTTCGGGAAAATCCGCGAGATCTTGCCCAGCTCGTCACTGTAATAGCAGTAGAGGTACGCATCCTGCGACGCGGTGACCGACATCTTCAGCACGTCCTGGACCTTGTACACGGGCGCCTTGCCCTTGGATGAGACGAGGTCGAGCGACAGGGACGTCGGAACCGCATTCTTGATCACGACCGGCGCCACCGGCGACGGCTTCTGCCCGAGCGCGAGATCCTGGTTGATCAGCGACTGATAGAGCTGGAAATTGATCCGGCCATCGGCGATCAGCTGATGCTCGGCCTGATAGCGGGCGCTTGCCGCTTTCGTCGAGCGGTCGTAGATGCCGTTGATGGCGCCGCTGTAATACCCCTTGCTGGTCAGGGCGCGCTGCACGAACGTCACGCGGTCCTGCTGCGGCATTGCGTCAAACCACGACCGGGCCTCGGCGATCATCTCCGGGTTCGTCTGCTCGATGCTGAGGCATCGCCAGTACGGCACCTGCGCGAGCTTGCCGGCGATCTCGATGGCGCTGAGCTCGACCAGCGAGCGGACCGCGGAATGCATGCCCTCGCTCTTGTTCATCGAAAGATTAAAGGAGATGCCGGCCTTGCCGATCTTGGCGCCCACGTCGCCGCCGATGCCGGACCGGCTGACGGCAACCGAGTTGTTGGCCGAAATGCCCGGGATGATCTGACGCGAGGCCAGATAGCCCAGGTTCAGATCGAGCGAAACCACCGAAACGATCAGATCCTTCGAAACGCCAATATCGAGGTTCTGGATACCGATGCCGGCGCCGACGCTGTTGGAGATCACGCCCGAATCAAGCTGCGTGATCGCGCCGCGGATGTAGTAGCTCGGCGCGACAAACTTGTTGGTAAAGCCAAGCAGGCTTTGCAGCTGGGCGACATCCCTTTGGCTCTGGTCGAAATCGACGAAAGCAAAGGCGCGGCTCTTGACCGACATGCGGGACATTGCCGAAATCAGCATGTCCTTCGTTCCGGCCTTGACCTCGCCCGTCGCGTCCGGAATGCCCGAACTCGTGATGACGATATTCTTTATGCCGAAGGACAGGAACAAGTCGTCCATGCAATCAAGCGCCGGCGTAAAGCTCGTGATGTTTTGCACGGGCCTCGTGGCGGGCTGGGCTGTTGAATAGGCAGTCTCAGGCTCCCAACTGGCGCACGCCGAGCTGAGCAGCATGAGCGCCATGGCAGCCAGGCGAATGATGAGGTTCCGTTGCATTTTCATCCCCTTTTGTTACGCCGGCGCGTGAATGCTTCCGCACCGGATGTCGTTCAGCAGTTGTTGGAGACGTTGATGATGTCCCGTGCCACGATGATAACGTCGCGCGGGGGTCGGCCGGAATTATTCAGGTTGCCAACCTTGACATCACCGCAGCCGGATTTGACGGCATCGCCCGAGGCGTTGATGCCGAAAGGGTTATCCTTGTGGGCTTCTGCGATCACCTTGTTGACCTTAGCCTGGGACCCCGGATCAAGATGATCGCGCTTGTTGTACTCCTTGGCGACAACAAAGGCCGGCGAGGCAAGGCTGAAGCAGATCGACAAGATCAAGAAACCGAAAACGTTCTTCATGGCTCTATCCAATCCTTGGTCAGGCAGTTGTCTCACGTCGTTTGAATTCACGTTCGAGGCCGCGACATCCTCGCTCAGCACGCGTCGCCGTTGCCGACCGACACGCAGGAGCTGCCGCCGAGGCCGAGTATCGCGTTCACGACATGCTTCAGCACGACCGTCTGTTTGACGCTGCCGGACGCATTCGTGCCTTCGGGCACCGTGCCCAGATGCGTTTCCGCGGTGGATCCGACGCCGGCGGCGATATTGACCGCGTCGTCGACGATCGTCGTGCTGTTGATGGAGCCGCGAACCTTGACGTTCGGGCCAACGGTGCCGATCGACTGTACCGCCCTGGAGCCCGGGCCGGCGGCCACGTTGGTCGCCCGGCCGACGACCGCCATGTTGACCAGGTTGCCGCCAACCTCGACGCTGTCGGCGAAGGCCGCGCCACTGACCAACAGGGAAATAACGGCGCCGGCGAACAAGAGCGTGTTTTTCATAATCATGGTTCCGTTCCGATCCGTTCGTAATTCGACCCCGTCGCGGGTCGCCCTAAGACTACATACGGTCCGATGGCCGGGGCGGGGTTAATGAAAGCGAAAATTCTGTCCGATGGGAAAGTTTCGGGCCGCAGCGGCTGGCTCATTCGATCCATCTCGATGGCGAGCCCGCGCAATGCAAACGGACCCGGGCAAGAGTGGGCCGGGTCCGTTTTGGGATTGTCGTCTCGGTTTTGCGGGAAGCGTTCCCTCTTCCCCCGAGGGGCGCCGAATGCGGCGCCCCTGTTCGGACTTTGAGGTTAGTGCGGGCACTTCTTGCCGATCGCGCCGACTTCCTGACACGCGTCGCCGAGGAGGCCCAGGTTCGTCGCAGCCCCGGTCACGACACCGACGTTCAGCAGGGAGCCGCCGATCTTCACGTTGCTGTCGCCGCTGACGACGCCAATCGCCTGATCCGCATTACCCAGGAGCCCCAGGTTGGTCGCCTCGCCGGTCACGACACCGACGTTAAGCGCGGAACCCCCGATCTCGATCTTGTTGTCCGCGGCGAACGCGGTGCTCGCGCTCATCAGGGCAACGAAGGCGGCGGCGGCGAAGAACTTGGTCTTGGAAGTCATGAGCGTGGTCTCCTATCTATGTTTGGCGGAAGCCCCAATCGCTTCCCTGCTACTAAACACGGGCGTGGGTTCGGAAAGGGGTTAGAGGGGGGTTGATTTTTTTTAGAGCGCGGCACGCTTTGCAGATTCGCCCGGGTTTTCAAGGCACTTTGCGGATAGCGGCGGTGCGGCCATTGCCGATTTGGAAAGCACTTTTTAACGGTCTGGCTCGTCGGCGAGGTCTCGGACATGCCGTTCTCGCGATCGGGCCCCAAACGAACGAAGCCGCCCCAAGCGAGGCGGCTGTTCCGGATTACGGACCGAATGGCTGTCGGTTCGCTGCGGAATGAAAGACTTCGGGCATGCCCTTAGAGCCAGCACATGCTCAAACCGCTCGGTTCGAACTGTATCCAGGAAGGCCAGCCAGCCATCTCCTTGAATACCTTGATCGACCAGCCGGGCGTGCAGCGGCGCGCTGCCGCGCCCACGGCTCAGGCCTCTTGCGTCGCCTCCGGGCCGGACAGGAAGACGACCATCGCATTCGCCATGAGCATGACCGCGGCGATGACGTAGAAGACGTCGGTCAGTCCCCAGGCGTCCGCGACGGCGCCGCCGACGACCGGGACCGCGATCGAGAGGCCCGCCTGGGTGCCGAACAGGACGCTGGTGGCGGAGCCGCGAATACTCGGCGGCGTGAGATCCATCATCCAGCTGTGAATGACCGGCCGCACGGCGTAAAGCGCGAAACCGAGAACCGAGACGCCCGCGACATAGACGGTGGGGCTGTTGACGAAGGTCAGCGCGACGATCAGCACTGTCGTGCCGGCCAGCCCGGCCATCACGACCGGCCGGCGGCCGACGCGGTCGGACAGGACGCCGGCAATCGGCGAGACGATGACGCCGCCCAAATGCATCCCCATGACCGCCGCCCCCATCACCACCGGCTCCACCTTGAGCACGTTGGTGAGATACAGCGGCAGAAACATCAGGAGGCCCGCCTGCGCCATCGACCGCAGCGCCGCCATCAGGCAGAGGCCCAGCACGGCGCGCCGGCGCAAGAGCGCCACCATGCCGTCGCGGTAGGCGCGAAGGCCGATCGCCTTGCTGCCGGCCGAGCGCTTGACCCGGTCCTGCGGCAGCAATGAAACCAGGAGGATCGCGCTGACGGCGAACACCGGAAGCGCACCGGCGATCGCCGCGCCCTGCCACGTCATCCAGCCGAGCAACGCGCCCGTTGCCAGCGGGGCCAGCATGTCGCCGACGCTGGCGCCGGTGGCGTGGATCGAGAGCGTGTAGCCGCGGTTCGCGGGAAAGCGTTCCGACAGAAATGCGATCGCCGGGGGATGCCACAGATTGTTCGTCGCCCCGATCAGCGCCACCATCGCGCACAGCACGAGATAAAGGCCCGTGAAGCCGAAGGCGGCCAGCGCGCCCGCCCCGATCGCCAGCGACAGCACCTGGAAGACGACCTTGCGGCCGGTCATGTCGACCAGCGCGCCGCTGCCGAAATTGGCGACGAAGGAGCTGACGTGAAAAACGGAAACCAGTAATCCGGCCTCGGTGTAGCTGAGGCCGAGATCCTTGGTGAGGAACGGCAACAGCACGTAGAAGGTGCCCGCAATCCAATGCGTGGCGCCATGACCGAGGCCGATCAGCCAGATCGGACCCTGGCCCTTCAGACCCAGGTTCGGCGCGGAATTGACGCTGGCCAAGAGCGATGTCTCCGAAAGGTCAGCACTGCGCGGGGCGCAGGCCGAAACCGGTCGACTTGACCGGAGGGCCCGCGCGTTTCGCCGCCATGATAGCGCATATCACCGTAGGGCAAGAAGGCCCGGCCGTCGCGGCTAGCGCCCTTCCACCGATCCCAGCCAAGTGCGCGGGCGAAGGAGCGTCAGAAGGAGAAAGGCGAGCAGCGCCGCGGCGGCGGCCGTGAACGTGGCCGAGAACGGGATCAGGAAGGCGGCGGCGTCCCTCGCCTCCCCGGCGGGCGTGAAGCTGCTGAACGCCAGCGCAAGGCAAGTGGCGCCGCTGACGACCCCCACGGTGCGTGTGACCATCGCGAGGCTGCCGGCGACACCACGGTCGCCGGGCGGTAGCGTGCCGGTGACGATGTGGATGTAGGCGACCTGGAACAGGCCGAGCCCGGAGCCGACGGCGACCAGGCTGGCGACCAGCGCGACGGTCGGGGTGGCCGCGTCCCACCGCCCGATCGCGAACAACCCGACGCCGACCAGGACCGCGCCCGTAAAGGCAAGCCTGGGCGCGGCCACGCGGCCGAGAAGCCAGCCCCCGACCGGACCGGCGAGAACCATGCCGGCCGGGCTCGTCGCCAGCACGGCGCCCGCGGTTACGAGCGGCAGATGCGTCAGCCGATCCAGGAAGTAAGGCACCAGGAACATGACCGCGAAGCCGACGAGGTTGACGGCGGCGTTCGTGACGTTGACCAGAGCAAACCCCGCATCCCGAAACAGGCCGGGCCGCAAGATCGGCTCCGGCGCGTGCCGTTCGCGCCAGACGAATCCCCACAGGCTGGCCGCCGCCGTGACGCCGAGGAGGATCGGCACGAGCGCCCCGGCGCCGCCCGCGTAGCGCGCCTGGTTGACCGCCAGGAGGCAGGTGCTGAGTCCGACGACCAGTAGGCTCGCGCCCGCGAAGTCGAACGCGCGCGAACGCGCCGCCCGACCGACGCGCGGCAGAAAGAAAAGAGACAGCAGCGCCGTGAGCGCCAATGGCGCCCGGAACCAGAAAACCGCCGGCCACCCCCAATGCGCGATCAGGAGGCCCCCGAGCGAGGGCCCGAGAACGCCGCCGATGCCGAACAGCATGGTGTAAAGGCCGAGGATGCGCGCGCGCATCGATTCCGGAAACAGCATCGTCGCCAGCGCGGGGCTGCAGCTGATCACCAGCGCCGCGCCCATGCCTTGCAGGACGCGAAAGATCAGCAGCGCGCCGAAGGTCTTCGCCGTCCCACACAGCAGGAACGCCGCCATCGACAAGAACAATCCGATGCCGAAGATGCGCCGGTATCCGAACAGGTCGCCCAGCTTGCCGAAGACCAGCATGAGGCTGGAGTAGGTCAGCACGTAGCAGATCACGACCCACTGGATCATCTCCAGCGGCGCATCGAAAGCGCGCGTGATGAAGGGAAAGGCGATGTTGACGGAAGAGTCGAGCGGCGCGGTCAGCGTCCCGAGCCCGACGACGCCGAGCGCGCCGATTGCGCGCCAGCCGACGCGCGCCGCCGGGTCACCGGTCCCCCCTACGCTTTCGACTCTCGCCAATTCGACCTCGTTCCCAGCGGCCGCGGTCCTGGCTCATCGCGAAAGAGCCCGCACACTGGCTCTACGTAAGGGATGGCTGTCACGTCGCGCTATTTCGCATTCAGCGCGGCCTGGAAGGCTTCGCGCGTCTTGTCGCCATGCATGATCTCGTAATCCAGCACCGGCGGCTTGCCCTGCACGACGTCGAGCGCGGCGAATACCGGACCCGTCAGACCCAGAACCGAGGGGATCTCCCTTTCAAACGAGCCCAGGTCGGAAAACGCGAAGCAATTCGGATAACCGGCCGAAGCGGCGAATCCCCTGAAATCCACGACGCCCTTGCCCGGTATGGGATGGCCGCCATTCGCCTCATACGACCCGTTGACGCTGACGAAGTGATAGAGGTTCGGCGGCGCAACGGAGGCGACGGTTACCAGGCATCCCAGATTCATCAGCAGGCTGCCGTCTCCATCCAGCACGATCACGCGACGGTCCGGCCGGCCGATTGCCAGGCCGAGCGCGTGCGACGCGCCGAGCCCCATCGCGCCGGTGAAAATGTAATTGAGTGGGCTTTTCCGAATGGTGATCCAGTCGAAGGCCGTGCTGTAGATCGCGACGACGATGTCGTCCTCGGTCACATGACGGGCCAAAATCTCGAGACATTCATCGCGCTTCATCATGTCGCGTCCGGCCTCCTGCCGATGAGCAGCACCAACGGTTCGGGCTTCGCGTAGGCCGCGTCGATGGCGGGCTTGATCTTGGGAACATCGGCTTCGGTCTCGATCAGATGGTGCGTGATCCCCATGGCATCGAGAACCGGCTCGATGATGCTGACGCCGACCTTCTTGGAGTCCTTCGGCGCGACGTCCGGCTCCTTGCCCAGCAACCCGACCAGCATGCAGATCGGCTGCCGGTACTCCAGCCCCATGGCGCGCATCGCGTTGAGCGAATCCAGCAGCCCGGTGCTCTGGATCAGCGAGACGGCGCGCTGGCCGCAGAAATACAGCCCCGCGGTGATGCCCACGGCTTCGTCTTCCTTGCAGACGCGGATCAGGCGCAGCTCCTTGTCGTTGGCGATGGGAAACAGCAATCCCTTGCTCGTCCATATGTCCGGCACGGAGAGCACGATATTGATCCCCGCCGACTTTATGGCCGCGATAATGCTGCTTCCCCGCAACGTATCGTTCGTTCGATCGAGCGGCTCGGTCACGTCGAAACCCTTTCAGCAATAATCTCCGCCGTCGGAATGCGTGCGGCGGATGCGGTCGCGCTTTATTGGAGCCTCGGGCCCATCAGATTCGATGTTAGGCCGCGTCGCGCCAAGGCGACAAGCGGCGCGCTGTGAAGCACCACCCGCCCTCTGTCGCGGACGCCGCTTCAAGTCGCGCATGTCGACGACTCCGGGAAGCGCGCGCGGATCAGTACCCGTGGAATAAATGACATGCTTTTGAATCTTCTGCGTTCCCGTGGTCGGCAGGCTTTCCATCACGTGAATCCAGCCCGGCGCCTTGTAGTAGGCGAGCCGTTCCAGACAATATTGGAAGAGCGCGTGCCCGATCTCGCCCGCCGGTTTCGGCTGCCTCAGCACGACGCAGGCCAGCACTTCCTCTTCGCGCAGCTCGTCCTTCACCGCCATGACGGCTACCTGTCGCACGTCCGGGTGGGTTAACAGGACGGCTTCGACCTCCGCGGCGGCGATATTCTCGCCGGACCGGCGGATGATGTTCTTCTTACGGTCGACGAAATGCAGTATCCCGTCCGCGCCGCGCATGACCACGTCGCCGGTATGGAACCAGCCGCCCTTCCAAGCCGCTTCGGTCGCCGCCGCGTCCTTCAGATAGCCCGAAAAGAACCCGCGCCGCGGCGTCGCCGCCGAGTGCCGCACGACCAGCTCGCCGGGTTGACCGTCCGCGACCTCTCCGTCCGTATCGTCGACGACGCGCGCCTCGACGCCCGGAAAGGCGCGCCCGAAGGCGCGCGTGCCAACTTGGCGCGGCTCGGCGCTGTCCGCCAGCACCCGAACCATTTCTGTCATGCCCCATACCTCGACCATCGGAAAGCCGAAGCGATCCTCGAAGGGCCGATGCAGCTGCGGCTCGATGCCGGCACCGATGCCGAAGCGCACCACGTGCGCGCGCTCTTCTTCCCCGGGCGGCTGGCCCATCAGCATGGCGGCGATGACACCGAGATAGTGCACGATCGTCGCCCGCGTCTCGGCGACCTCGCGCCACCAACGCTGCGGGTGGAACCGGTCGGGCTGGATCTGGCAGTTGCCCGTGAGAACGGCGCCCATCAGCGACAACACGCCGGAATTCACATGATAGAGCGGCAGCGGGTTGTAGATTCGATCGCGGCCCGTCTGCACCGCGGCGCGGCCGCCGAGCGCGGCGTAGCGGGCGCCCGAGGCGACCTCGTAGCCGTGCGAGAGGACGCAGCCCTTTGGCCGCCCCGTCGTCCCCGAGGTGTAGAGGATGCTGGCCGGGGTTTCGGGCGAAACCGCGCCGGGCGCCGCCGGTTTTCGCGCCTTCGGGAGCGTGTCCGCGGAAAAATCCTCCAGCAGCACAACGGGCGGCTTGTGTGCGCTCAGGGCCAGCGCCTCGCCGATTTGTCCCCGGCGCGCGGCAAGCGCGATCACGAGGTCGGGTTCGCTATGCTCCAGCAGGTACTGGATCTCGCCCGGGCGGAGGTCCGGATTGATCGGCACGCAGCACGCGCCGATACCGTTGAGCGCGAGCTTGTGCAGCACGTAATCCGGCCGGTTTTCCAGCAGCGTCGCGACACGGTGGCCGAGGCCGAAGCCGGCGTTCCGGTAGGCCGCCGCAAGCGCCTCGACACGCGCGCTGGTCTCGCGATAGGTAATCTCGAATCCGGCCGGAAGATAGTCGCGATCCGCATTCGCGGGCACGGCCAGGAACGACCGCTCGCCATGGGCCGAGACGGCGGCGGCGAACACGGCGCCGATGGTCGTCCCGTCCATGATGTCGCTCATCGCCCGTCCCCGCCTACGCTGCACGCAATTCGCGAAATATTCTAGGCCCTCACGCAGCCGCCGGCCAACCGGGGCATCCGCATCCGGCGATGTGCGCCCACCCCTTGTTTGCACCGCCTGTTCGGTAGCACACTCCGAACCAATCCCGGGAATGCACCGCTATAGAGGAGACGATCCATGGAGCTTAAGGGCACGGTTGCCTTGGTGACGGGCGGCAACGGCGGCCTCGGGCAGCGCATCTGTGATGCGCTCGCGCGAGAGGGCGTGCATATCGCCGTGATGTATGCCCGCAGCCGCGACCAGGCGGAGGCCGTCGCCCACGACCTCACCTCGCGCTATCAGATCAACGCCGCCGCCTTCCCTTGCGACATCACCGATGGCTCGGCCGTGGATGGCGTGGTGGAAGCGGTTACGAAGCGGTTCGGCCGTCTCGATATTCTCGTCAATGATGCCGCCTATAACAAATCGATCCGGTACCAGGACCTCGACGGCCTGACACAGGAAGTGTGGGACAAGATCATCGCCGTCAACCTGACCGGCCCCATGCGGCTGATCAAGGCGGTTGCGCCCGTCATGAAGACGCAAGGCGGCGGCCGTATCGTCAACATTTCCTCGGTCGCCGGCCTGACGCCGACCGGCTCCTCCATCGCCTACGCGGTCGCGAAAGCCGGCTTGATCCATCTGACGCGCTGCATGGCCGTCGCCTTGGCGCCGGACATCCTGGTGAACTGCGTGGCGCCGGGCTTTTTGGAAGGCACGCGCGCAACCGCCAACCTGCTGACCGAACACGTCGAGCGATCGACGTCAGGGGCCCTGCTGAAGAAGCCGGCGGACAAGGATGACTGCGCCGATATGGTGGTGACGATGTGCCGTACGGACACCATGACCGGCCAGACCACCGTCATCGACGCCGGACGCGTCTTTCACTGATCGACGGCAAAATTCGTCAATCGCCAATGCCGAGCAGGCGCGCCGCCGTTCCACCGAGGATGGCGATCCGGTCGTCGTCCGTCAGGCCGGGCGTGCTCAGGACCAGGTCGACCTCGGTGCTCGTCCACGGGTACGGATAGTCGGTTCCGATCATGATCTTGTCCGGCCCCGTTTCGGCGATCAGGTGGCGCAACGCCTCGGGCGTGAACACGATGGTGTCGAAATAGAGCTGCCCGTCCTTCAGGTACGAGGTCGGTTTCTTTTTCGGCAACGGTCCGACCTTGTCGGGGAAGGTGCGGCAGACCGCGTCGGACCGGTTGGCGTAGGACGCCAGGTACCCGCCGCCATGCGCCGCGCAGATCTTGAGCCCCGGGAAGCGGTCGAGCGTGCCTTCGAAGATCATATGCGACAGCGCGATGGTCGTCTCGAGCGGGTTGCCGATGGTGTTCGTCAGAAGACCGCTGCCGGACAGCCGCCCGGTCGGGTGGATCTCCTTCGTGCCCTGCGGGTGCATGAAGACCAGCAGGTTGTGTTCCTCGCACGCGGCCCAGACGGGATGATATTTCGGGTCGGCGAGCTCTTCGCCTTCGACGGAACAGCCCACGCTCACGCCGCGAAATCCCTGCTTCTTGGCGGCATGCCCGACCTGCTCGACCGCGAGATCGGGGTGCTGCCAGGCGACGGTCGCAAAGGCGACGAAGCGATCGGGTGTCGCCGCGCAAGCCTCGACCAAGGCTTCGTTCTGGATCTTGATCAACTCGGCGGCGGCGTCCCGCCCGGCGTCGTACCAGTAGGGATTGATGCTCAGCGCGGCGACATCGATACCCTGCGCGTCCATCGCGGCGATGCGCGCGGTGGTATCCGACATCAGCAGCTCGGCCTTATCGTGCTTTCGGCCGAGAATCGCCATGGCTTTCGGCACGGCGCAATGGGCATGAATGTCCACCGTCTTGACCCTATTGCCGTTGACCACCACTTCGCGGCGGCGGCCATGGCTATGCGTCGTGGAACCGGCGGCGTGTCCCCCTTCGGCTGAAGCGGGGCTGAACGCACATCCGACAAAGCCAATCCCTGATGGACCTTTGCTCATTGGCGTCTCCCTTCGATCCCTGTTTCCGGGCCGTATTCTTCATTGTCGTGGCCCGCATTTGTGACGGTGCTCATCGTATCGCGCGCGGCGTGTTTTGCGAACGGCTGCGTCCGAGCCGTCGCCAACGCCACGCTGTGGAAACAGCGTGCGGGGTTACGGTGACGGCCTCCCCTCGCCCGGACCTTATTCCGCCGCTGCGCGCAGCGTCTCGTCGACCCGCGGTACCCAATCGGGCGGGTTCCAGAAAATCTGTGGGCCTATCTCCTCGATCGTGTTGAGGCCGAGCTGCGCCATGATGCGGTCGGTCTCCTCGTGGAAGATCTCGAGCGCACGGTAGGCGCCCGCTTCGCCGGCGGCCGCGGCGCCCCACAGGGTCGGCCGGCCGGACATCACCATGTCCGCGCCGAGCGCCATCGCCTTGACGATGTCGGAGCCGCGCCGGGCGCCGCTGTCGATGATCACGCGCATCCGGTCGCCGACCGCGGCCCGCACCTCGGGTAGCACCTGCAGCGGTGCCGGGGCGCAGTCGACATAGCGCCCGCCATGGTTCGACAGAACGACCCCCTGAAGCCCCTCGTTCATCGCGATCACCGCGTCTTCCTTACTCTGCAGACCTTTGATCAGCATATTGCCCGGCCACATGTCGCGGATGCGCCGGATATCCTCCCAGGACTGGCTGTCCGTCTTGACATGCTTGAAGGAAAGGCCGGCGGTGACCTTGCGCGACAGCTCGGGCGGATAGTTCTCTTTCTTGAACGCCCCGCGCCGCAGGTATTGCTGCGCCAGCACGCGCACGCACCAGGCGGGCTTCGCCAGGAGCTGCGCGAACAGCCGTGGCGTGTAGGCGATCGGCATGGAGAAGCCGTTCTTGTGGTTGTACTCGCGGTTCGGACCCACCGGACCGTCCACGGTCACCATCAGGGTCTCGAACCCGACCGCCTTGACCTTCTCCATGAAGCGCATGCTGAGCGCCCGGTCCTCCCACATGTAGAGCTGGAACCAGAGATTGCCGCCGGCCTTCTCGCAGATTTCTTCCATCGAGGTCAGCGCGTTGGTCGCCACGGTGCAGGGCACGCCCATCTTCGCCGCCGCCTTCGCGACGTCGACCTCCCCGCCATATTTCACCAAGCCGGCGGACCCGGTCGGCGAAACGCCGAAGGGCATTTTGATCTTCTTGCCGAAGATCTCCGTCTCGGTCGAGCGCTTCGAGACATCGATCAGCACGCGGTTCTTGATCTTGAGCGATGTGTAGGCGTCGCGGTTGTTCTGCACCGCGATCCCGTCTTCCGCGCCGCCGTCGACGAATTCGAAGATGCCGCGCGGCAGCTTCCGCTTGGCCATCTGGCGGAGGTCTTCAATGTTGTAGGCGCCCAGATTGTTGCGCGACATGCTCATCTCCTCGAAAGAAGGCCCTCGAAAGAGGGATCGATCGCCCGGCCCTGTTCCCGGCCCCCGTGCATCGGGGGCGGCAGGACCGTTCCAGGGTATGGCGATCGTGCCAAGGGGGGCAAGTTTGTCGCTCAAAGGCCGAGGCAGCAGAAAAAGTCGCGGGCCGCCCGCCGTTGTGCCGAGACTCGATCCGGCGATCAGCCGGCTTATTCGGCCGCGTTGCGCCCCAGGACGTCCGTCTTGCCTCGGCCGCAAAAAAGCGGGGCCGCAATGGCCCCGCCCAATGACGCTATATGCTTGCCGATTATTTCTTCCACTTGGCGAACTGGAAACGCGGCACTTCGTCGAGGCCGGCCTTCAGTTCCAGATCCTTGTTGATCCCGTAGAAGCGCTTCACGCCGAAGAACGGCATCCAATAGACCTGCTTGATGATACGCTCCTGGGCCTTTTTGTAGATTGCCTTGCGGAACTCCGGATCGACCGAATTGCGCCCCTCGGTGAGCCATTTCGACAGCTCCTTGTCGCCCGTATAGTTGTTCGACGAGTCAATGTCGAAGAACGGAAACAGGATCGCATCCGCGTCGAAGATGTTGTAGCTGCCCCAGGTGAAATTGCCGATTCCGGTGACTTTGCCGCCGCGGCGCAGCTTGGCCATCTGTTGGACATTGCCGATATAGTTTTTGAGGTTCACCTGGATGCCGACCTTGGCCAGCATCTGCATGGCCGCCTGGTTCGGCAGGTTCTGGCTATCGTCGTATTGCCACAGGTCGATCTTGAACCCGTTCGGATAGCCGGCTTCCTTCAAGAGCTTCTTCGCCTCCTTCGGATCGTACTTGTACCATTTGAGGTCCTTGTCGTAGCCGAAGTGATAGGGGCTCATCGGCGCGTTCACCAGATACCCTTCCGAACGCACCAGCTTCTTGACGATCTTGTCGCGGTCGATGGCATGCGCGATGGCGCGCCGGACCCGCACGTCCATGACCGGGCTCTTGGACGCACGCCCCATCGAATCGAACTGCCAGAAATTGAGGCGGATGATCGGGAAGTTGAGGACCTTGTAATTCGGCTGGTCCTTGAATCCCGGCACTTGGTCGAGCAACAGGTTGAGCGCAACGTCGGCCCCGCCGGAGAACAGCTCGGCGAGCCGGGTTGCCGCTTCCGGCACGATCTTGATCGTGACGTTCTTGATCGCCGGAACGCCCTTCATCCAGTAATGATCGTTGCGGACGAGCTCGACCTTGCTGCCCTTGGTCCAACTGACCCATTTATACGGGCCCGACCCCATCGCGTGTTCCTGGATATACTGGAAGTCGTGCGCCTTTCCCCATTTCGGGTCCATGATGTAGAGCGTGTTCAAACGCTCCAGCGCCAGCGCATAAGGCTCGTAGGTGTGGATCTTGAAGGTGTAATCGTCGACGACCTCCACGCTCTTGATCCATTTGAAATTCGGCAAGCGTGGCGATTTGCGATCCTTGTTGAGGATGCGATCATCGATCGTCCATTTGATCGCCTGCGCATTCAGTGGATCGCCGTTTTGGAATTTGACATCCTTTCGGATTTTGAATTCCCAGGTCCGGTCATCCAGTGTCTTCCAGGACGTGGCGACATGCGGCACGATCTTGCCGGTGTCCGGATCGCGCAGCACCAGCGGGTCCCAAATCATGTACGCCATCTGCAGCATTTGCCGCGATGACGTCTGGTAGGGCTCCATGGTCAGGAATTTGGTGTAGGTCGCGATCCGCATGGAATCGTGCGCAGCCTGAACAGGCGTTGCAATCGCAATTGCAAACAAGGCCGCGACGATGGGGATCAATTTTGGTCTACCTGGCATTTTAAACTCTCCCTGTTTTTGAAAATCCCCGGTCCTTTAGCGCCGCCGATTTATCGGCCGGTTCGCCGTCGTCGCCGTTCAACGATTTTGAAATCCCATGCGACTGAACGGACGGCGCTTTGTTTTTTTGTTTTGTTTTCTCTTTTGTCATCAGTTTCGTTCAATATTAAAAGCATAGGTCGGCCTTTGCATGCGGCGCAAGCCGCTTACGCGCTCGAACAGCTAGTCCGCAGCCGCCGATGCTTCGTCTTGTGACATCCAGCATTTGCATCCATGCGTGCCGCTGAGGCGGAACATCGGCGGCCGTTCGGTCCGGCAAATCGCTTCCGCATGCGGACAGCGCGGCGCGAACGGACAGCCCGGCGGCAACCGAATGAGGTTCGGCACGCTGCCCGGAAT
>CAZPFL010000002.1:29502-51441 GCA_964585785.1 uncultured Rhodospirillaceae bacterium | reverse complement strand
CCTGCAGGGGCTGCTTGCCTTCCTTGAATTTCGCGCCCAGCCGCGGCAGCGAGCGCAAGAGACCTTGCGTATAGGGATGTCGCGCCTGCCGGAACAGGTCGTCGATCTCGAGATATTCGACCACCTCCCCCGCATACATGACCACGACCTCATCCGAAGTTTCGGCGATGACCCCGAGATCGTGCGTGATCAGCATGATCGCCATGCCCAGTTCGTCCTGAAGCGACAGCATGAGATCGAGGATTTGCGCCTGGATCGTGACATCGAGTGCCGTCGTCGGCTCGTCCGCGATCAGGAGCTTCGATCGGCAGGCGATCGCCATCGCGATCATCACACGCTGACGCATCCCGCCGGAGAATTGATGCGGATAATCGCCGAGCCGCGTCTTGGCGCTCGGGATGCCGACTTCGTCGAGCATCGCAGCAGCGGAATCCCGTGCCTCCTCGCGGCTCTTGCCCTGGTGGATCATGAAGACCTCGGCGACCTGGTCGCCGATGCTGAACACCGGGTTCAGGGACGTCATCGGTTCCTGGAAAATCATCGAGATGTCGGCGCCGCGAATTTCGCGCATCTGCTCTTCCGGCAGCGCGAGAAGATCGCGCCCTTCCAGCCGCACCGAACCCGAAACGATGCGGCCCGGCGGGTTCGCGACCAAACGCATGACCGAGAGCGCGGTGACCGACTTGCCGCTTCCCGACTCCCCGAGGACACCCAGCGTCCGGCCGCGGCGGATCTTCAGATCGACACCGTCGACCGCCTTGACGACGCCCGCCGGCGTGAAGAAATGGGTCCGCAGATCGGACACTTCCAAGATGACGTCATCAGCCATGGCGCACCGGCTCGTGCAGATGACAGGCAACCCAATGTCCCGGCCGCGCCTCGACCATCGTCGGCTCGACGGTCCGGCAGCAGTCCATCACTTTCGGACAACGCGTGTGAAAGCGGCATCCGCTCGGCGGCTTGACCGGGCTCGGCACATCGCCGCGCAAGATCGTCTTGCGCCGGGCGCGGCCGCCGGCCTCGGCCCGCGGAACCGCGGCGATCAACGCCTCGGTATAGGGGTGCAGCGGCTGCTGGTAGAGGCTGCGGTCGCTCCCGATCTCGACGATCTTTCCGAGATACATGACGGCGACGCGGTCGGCGATGTGCTCGACCACCGACAGGTCATGCGAGATGAACAGGAAGGAGAAGCCGAACTCCTCCTTGAGCGAGTCCAGCAGGTTGATGACCTGCGCCTGGATCGAGACATCGAGCGCCGAGACCGCCTCGTCGGCGATCATGAGCTGCGGCGACAGGGTAAGCGCGCGGGCGATGCCGATGCGCTGACGCTGGCCGCCGGAAAACTCGTGCGGATAGCGCTGCATATGCTCCGGCTGCAGGCCTACCTTCCGGAGCACCTCCTCCACCTTCGCGACCCAGTTCTTGTCGCCCGTGTGCACGCGATAGGCCTCGCCGACGATCTCCTTCACGCGAAGACGCGGGTTCAGCGACGAAAACGGGTCCTGAAAGATGATCTGGATGCGCTGGCGTATGCGGTTCAATTCTTTGTCGTCGACCGCGAAGACATCCTGCCCGTCGAACAGGACCTCGCCGCCCGTGGGCTCGTACAGCTTGAGCAGGACGCGCCCGACCGTCGACTTGCCGCAGCCGGACTCGCCGACGAGGCCGAGGGTTTCACCGCGGTTGATGTGGAAGCTGACGCCGTCGACCGCGTAGACGAAGCCGGCAATCCGCTTGAGCAGCCCCTGGCGGATGGGGAAATGCATCTTGAGGCCCCGGACCTCCAAGATCGGGCGGTCGGCATCGGCGCGGATCGCTTCGGTTTGCACGGACATCCGCCTCACCCCTTCCGCATGCGCGGATCCAGCAAGTCGCGTAATCCATCGCCGAGGAGATTGATGCCGAGACAGGAGAGGAAGATGGCGACCCCCGGAAGAGTCGAGAGCCACCACACCGTGAGGATGTAGGCGCGTCCCTCCGCCACCATCAGGCCCCAAGACGGGTTCGGCGGCTGCACGCCGAGCCCAAGAAAGCTCAGGAAGGTCTCACGGATAATCGATCGCGCTACCTCGACCGTCGCGATGACGAGCATGGCGGCGATCAGGTTGTTGAGAATGTGCTTGAAGATGATGCGCCGGTTGGACAGCCCCTGCGCCCGCGCCGCGACCACGAAATCCTGCTCGCGCAGCTTCCGCGTCTCGACGCGCGCGACTCGGGCGAAAATCGGCCAGTTCGAAAGTCCGAGCGCCAGGATGACGTTTTGCATCGACGCGCCCAGCACGATCACCAGCGTCATCGCGAGCAGGATGAAAGGAAAGGCCAGCATGGCATTCACGCAGAAATCGACGATCGCATCGATCCAGCCGCCGAAATAGCCGGCGAGCAGGCCGAGGATACAGCCGATGATCGCTGACACGACGACGGAAGAGACGCCGATGGTCAGCGAGATCCGCGCACCGTAGACGATCCGGCTAAACAGATCGCGTCCCAGCTGGTCCGTGCCGAGCCAATGGTCCCAGGAACCGCCCGCCAAGAACACCGGCGGCGTCAGGCGATCAAGGATGTCCTGATCGAAGGGGTTGTGCGTCGCGATGTAGGGTGCGAACACGGCCACGATGACGAGCCCGAGCAGGAGCAGGCCCCCGAACACGCCCAGGCGCAACTGCCACATTTTCCGCAGCACGATCGAGCTTTTGCTGGGCGGCGCCTCTTCCGCCAGTTCGGACGGCGCGGCAACGGTGAGGTCTTCCGCTTTGATTACCATCAGGCCCGCCTAATCAAACCGGATCCGGGGATCGATCCAGGCCGCGAGGATATCGGCGGCAAGGTTCGCGAATATCGTGAACCCGGAGAAAATAATGACGACCGCCTGGACGAGCGGAAAATCCCCCACCTGGATGGATTCCACGGCGAGACGCCCCATACCCGGCCAGGAGAACACCGTCTCCGTCACCACGGCGCCGCCGAGCAGGGCGCCGAATTGAATGCCGGTGACCGTGACCAACGGGATCACGGCATTGCGCAGGGCATGCCGCATGAGCACGCCGCGCTCCTCCACCCCTTTGGCGCGCGCCGTTCGGATATAGTCCTGGCTCAGCACCTCCAGCATGCCGGAGCGCACCAGCCGCATGTTGAGGGGTAAGATGAAGGAGGCCAGCGTGACCGCCGGAAGAATAAGATCTTCCCAGGAATCGCTGCCGGACGCGGGCAGCCATTTCAGCCAGACCCCAAAAATCACGATCAGGACGATGCCGAGCCAGAACAGCGGCATGGCCTGGAAGATAAGGACGATGAGCACCGTCAGGTTATCGACGAGCGAATATCGTTTTACGGCGGATATGATGCCCAGCGGGATCGCCAGCAGGGTCGCCAGGATTTGCGCGGCGACCGCGAGCTTCAGCGTGGGCCAGAGCGCGACCGCGATGAGACCGCCGACCGGGACTTTGGAGACCCACGATGTGCCGAAATCGCCCTTGAGCAGCACCCGGTCCATATAATCCGCGTACTGAACGAGAACCGGGCGATCGAGCCCGTATTCATGCTTGAAGAGCGCAATGTCCTGGTCGTCGGCATTTTCCGGCAGCAGCGTCGATGCCGGATCGGCCGTGTAATACAGCAAGAAGAAGGAAGCGAAGGATACGACGAGGCATACGCCGATGGCGTGCAACAACTTATGAACGATGTACGTTGCCATTGCCGCTTTTCATTGTGCCCCCGTTTCGCGACTTACTCGTCACTATGGTGTGGGGATCATCGTTTTTCTCGATGCAATCATGCAGATATGTCGAAGCATCCGTCAACCGACCTCTTTGCCGCACGCAGACCGTGCAGCGATCATGGGCTTCGCCAAATGACGTTCCGTGCCTAAACTATTGGCCTGGGTAATCGCGCCGGATGGCCGGCGACATCGCATGGAAAGGGATCAGTATGGCGCGCATCGCAATCGGCGGCTTCCATCACGAGACGAATTGTTTCGTTCCCGGCGTGACAGATTACGCCTACTTCGCGCAGCATCGCGACCGGCCGCCGCTGTGCCGCGACGAAGAGATCTTCGAATGGATGCCCGGCGCCAACTTCGCCCTGTCGCGGTTTCTCGAGCTGATGGCGGACAAACACGAGCTCGTGCCGACGGTCTGGACCTCCGGCGGCGCGGGCGCGATCGTCTCGCGCGACGCCTTCGAGCGCATCACGGGCGAGCTGGTGGGAACGCTGTCGCGCAAGATGCCGGTCGACGCGGTCTATCTCGATCTGCACGGCGCCTGCGTCAGCGAAGACTTCGAAGACGGCGAAAGCGAGCTGCTGCGGCGCGTCCGCGCCAGCGTCGGACCGGATATCCCGATCGTCGTCAGCCACGACTACCACGCCAATGTGACGCCGGAGACCGCGCAGCTCTGCGACGCGCTCTACGGTTACCTCACCTATCCGCATATCGACCGGCCGGGCACCGGGGAGCGCGCCGCCAAAGGAATGGAGATTATTCTCCAACGCGGCCTGCCCACCGGAAAGGCGTTCCGGAAGCTGCCTTTCCTGATTCCATTGACCTATCAATGCACCATGGTCGAGCCGTCCAAGAGCATCGTCGACGCCTCGGTCGCCGGCGTCGGCGGCGAGGTGGTGAGCCTCGCCTATCTCGCGGGCTTCCCGCCCTCCGACCAGTATTGGTGCGGGCCGACCGTCGTGTGCCACGCCTACACGCAGGAAGCGGCCGACCAGGCCGCCGACGCGCTGGAGCAAAAGATCAAGGCGCTCGAGCCCGACTTCGCCGTGCCAGAGCTCGACCCGGATGCCGCCGTTCGCCAAGCCATGCAGATCGCGGCCACGGCCTCGAAGCCGGTCGTCATCGCCGACACGCAGGACAACCCCGGCGCCGGCGGCACCTGTGACACGACCGGCATGCTGGCCGCCCTGGTCCGCAACGATGCGCAGGGCGCCGTGCTCGGAATCATGCGTGACGCCGAGGCGGCGAAGGCTGCGCATGCGGCGGGCGAAGGCGCGGAAATCACGATCGCGCTCGGCGGCAAAGGCGGCATTCCGAGCGATGCGCCCTATGAAGCGCGCTTCGAGGTGGTCAAGCTCGGCGACGGACGGTTCACCTGTACCGGCCCCAATCTGGGTGGCCGGCGCATGGATCTCGGCCCGATGGCGCTGCTCCGCATCGGCGGCGTGAGTGTCGTCACGGCCAGCAGCCGCGCCCAGGCGTCGGACCAGGAGATGTTCCGCCACCTCGGCGTCGAACCAGCGGAACAAAAAATCCTGGTTCTCAAGAGCACGGTTCATTTCCGCGCGCATTTCCAGCCGATCGCCGAGACGGTCTTGGTGGCGCTGGCGCCCGGCGGGCATATTTCCGATCCGCGGCAATATCCCTATCGCAAGCTTCGCCCCGGGGTTCGCCTCACGCCACTCGGACCGGCCTGGAACCCGAGCGCGGCGAAACCGTAGCGGCGAACCCGATGGCCTTGTTCCTCTCGGAAGCGGATATCGCCTCTTTGCTGACCATGCGGCATGCCATCGAAGCGGTCTCCGCAGTCTTCAAGATCGCGGGCGAAGGCGCGGTGATCAACCCGCCCCGCCAGCAGATCGACATGCCGGGCGGCTATCTGCGGCTCACTTCGGCCATCGTCGGCCCGTTGAACAAGATCGCGGTCAAGGTGTCCTCCTCGATGGTGTTCGCCAGCGAGTCCGGGCGCACGCTGCTCCTCATCGATGGCACGACCGGCCGGGTCGATGCGATCATCGAGGTGTTCCGCCTTGGCGCGCTCCGCACCGCGGCGGCGAGCGGCGTCGCCACCGACCTCATGGCGCATCCCGACGCCGACACCCTTGGCGTGTTCGGGACCGGCCGCCAGGCGCGCACCCAGATCGCGGCCGTCGCCGAAGTGCGGCCGATCCGCCGCGTGCTGGCCACGGGCCGAAACCCGGAGCGGCTCGAAGCCTTTTGTGCCGAGATGACGGCGGAACTGGGCCTCCCCGCGTCGCCGGCGAAAAGCGCGGAAGACCTTTACGGCTGCGCCATACTCGTCGCCGCGACCACTTCGGCGGAACCGGTCATCTTCGGCCGTCTTCTACGGCCCGGCACGCATATCAACGCCATCGGTGCCAATCGGCTGGAGCGGCGCGAGCTGGACGATGCCGTCATCCCGCGCTGCGCCCTCATCGCTGTCGACAACAAGGCACAGGCCAAAAAAGAGTCCGCGGCGCTGCTTCGAGCGGTCGAGCAAGGAGCGCTGACCTGGGACACGGTCCGCGAGCTGGGCGACGTCATCGCCGGCGCCGGGCGGGAGAGGTGTACGCCGGAGGCGATTACCCTTTACGCCTCACACGGCGTGGCGATGGAGGACGTGGCCCTCGCCACCAAGGCCTACGAACTGGCGCTTGCCAAGGGTGTCGGGACCGAGGTGCCGTTTACGCCGGGTTAAGCCTCCGATCCGTAGGGCCGACCGACAGCCGCGTGTCCCTGGCGCATGTGACATCAAATAAAATTATGATAAATCAATATATTATAAGTTTCTGATCAGTGGTCTTAACACCTTTGGCAACTGGCGCCACCGATCCGTAGGACAATACTCTACCTTACTGAGCAAGAATGAAAATCAAGGGGAGAACGCGGCGATGCCAAGACGAGGGCACCGGCGCTTGGTCACGGCAGGAGCGACCGGTTACACCACACAATACGCGCGCATGCGCGGACCAAAGAAGGCGATACGCCCATTCGCCGACGCGTTTCGGCGGATCACGAAGCTGTTCCACCGGCTCCTTGACGCAACAGAAGCATTTCAAATCCCGGGCAGCCTTGCGCAACGGCTGGCCAATCTGTGCGTGGGTCTCCGGTGGAGCACCAACACGACGAATTATAGACGCGCCATCGGTAAGGCCCCGAATTACATATCGCCCGTGTCCTGGACCGATAAGGTGCAGTGGCGAAAAGTCTTCGACCGCAATCCCCGGCTCGTCACCTATACGGACAAGGTCTCGGCGCGCGACTATATGCGGCAGATCGCGCCGGAGGTCACCATACCCAGGACCTTCTGGATGGGAGAGGATCCCGAGGCGATCCCATTTGACGCGTTCGACGAATCCTACGTCATCAAGCCCAGCCATTCCTGCGGCCAGATCATCTACGTCGAGAACCCCGCCGCGATCGACCGGCAGCAGATTATCGCGACTTGCCGGCAGTGGCTGAAAACCTCCTACGGGCGGCCATCCGCCGAGTGGGCCTACTCGCAAGTTCGTCCCCGTCTCATCGTCGAAGAGCTGCTGTCCGACCTAAACAACAAGAGTAAGGTCGCCAACTACAAGTTCTTCGTCTTCTCCGGGACGCTCCGATACGTGCAGGTCGAGTCAAAAATGCCGGAAGGCTATTTCCTGACCTTCTTCGGCGCCGACGGAAAGCGGCTGGGAATCCGGAAGTGGATGGGACTCGAGGAAGGCGGCAAATCGTCCACGCCATCCGACAAAGTGAAGGCGCCCAGTAAATTCCTCGAGATGAAGAGGGTCGCCGAGCGCATCGGCCGGGATATCGACATGGTGCGCGTCGACCTCTACCAGGTCGGCGAAACGATCTATTTTTCCGAGCTCACCCCCTATGACGGGTCGGGCTACTCCTTCTTCTATCGAGACGCAGACCGCTTCGAGGGCCGGCCGCCCGCGGACCTGAACGATGCGTTCGGCGCATTCTGGGAGCTCCCCCAGATCCCGCTGTGGCGGAAGATCGTCAACTGCATGCGGGGCTGACCCAAGTGGATATACAGCGCACGCGTCCGCACCTGGCGGGAGAGGTGTCAAGCGCCGGGCGGACACTGCCACCGCTGGATGGCGAGACGCTGCGCGCCGCCTCGACGCGGGACGCTTTCCTTTGGGACCAGAACGGCCGCCGCTATATCGACACGCTCATGGCCTTCGGCGCCACCGTCTTGGGCCACGCGCCGACGGCAGTCGTCGAGGCGGCGACGAAGGCGATTGCCGCGGGCCCCATGCACGGTGCGCCCAACCTCCTGGAGGAGACAGCCGCCGCCGCGCTCACGCGGCATACCGGCCGGCTGAGCAAGGCAATCTTCCTCAACTCCGGCAGCGAGGCCGTGCAGTTTGCCTGCCGCGTGGCGCGCCGGAAAACAGGGCGTCCGCGCATCGCCAAATTTGCCGGCTCCTATCACGGCTGGCATGACGGCTTCACCTTCGGCAACGCGGGAACCCCGGAGGCCGCCATGCGGGGCCATGAAAGGCCGGTCAGCGACGGCTTCGCCCTGCTCCGCTACAACGACGAAGACGATTTGGAGAAACTCTTCCGGGAGCGCGCGGACATCGCGGCCATCCTCGTCGAGCCAGTGCTGGCCAACGCCGGCTGCATCACGCCGGCCCCGGGCTACCTCGAAAAATTGCAGAAGGCCGCGCGGGAGAACGGCGCCCTCATCATCTCGGACGAGGTGCTGATGGGCTTTCGCCTTCACAACGGGCTTGCCGCCGACGTCCTGGGGCTTACCCCCGACCTCGCCACGGTGGGCAAGGCGATCGGCAGCGGCTTTGCGGTGTCCGCGGTCATCGGCACGGAGGACGTGATGGCCGCGGTAAGCGACGGCGGAACAGCGCTTGCCGGCACTTATAACGGCAACGCAGTCGCCTGCGCCGCAGTCATCGCCACCGCCGGCCTCCTAGGCGCGCTCGACTACAACGCGATGTTGCGTAGGGGCGAGCGCCTGCGCCGGGCGATCGAAGCAACCGCCAGGAACCTCGGCCTTCCCCTCGCCACCGCCGGCTACGGCTCGGTCTTCACGATTTGGTTTGCGGAGACGCCGCCCTCCACCTACGCCGAAGCCCTCGCCCTTCAGCGCGCGGACCTCACCGCCCAATTGCACCTGGCGCTCCGCCGCCGTGGCGTGCTCGCCATGCCGACCCCACTAGGCCGGTGGTTCCTCTCCGCGGCGCATGACAACGATGTCATCGACGCGTTGACCGCCGCAACTTCTACCGCGCTTGAAACACTGCAGCACGGCGTCCGGGGCGACGCCGTGCACGTACGGGCATAGCCTGTTAGGCGCCGACATCGCGGACTTCGCCATTTTGCGCTAAAATTTCTTTTTTGGCAGGCGCGCCCCGAATGCGGGTCCCGCGCCATCGCATAACGGCGTGACGCAAATGGCTTCGAAGCGTCGCATATATGGGAAAAGCCGATCCCAGGCCTGGATGAGCTTGTGGCCTATCGCGCTGGCTGCAGTCGCTCTTACCGTCATACTGTTTATGACATCCTAGGAAACCAGGGACGCGGATCAGCCTGCTTTGACTAGCCCAACGCTAATTGAAGGCGTTGGCGATAAGGGGGGTCGTGTGTTTGCGAGCCGCGATCGATACCACGACCGCTGTGAAGATCCCGTCAGCCGATGTCCCACACCGGCCGGCGCACCGCCGGGTCGACGACGCGCATATTCTTGTCGCGCAGCGCGCCGATCCGACCCATCTCCTCATCGCTGAGCGTGAAATCGAACAGAGCGATATTCTCCTCGATCTCACTTAATTTCAGCGCGCGGGGAACGACCGCGATTTGCGGTTGCTGGATCAGCCAGCGCAGTGCGATCTGCGCGCTCGACCGGCCATGGGCCGCCGCGATCTCGCAAATCACCGGGTCATCCAGAAGCTTGCCGCGGGCCAGCGGAACGTGGCAGGTGACGATAAGTCCATGGCGGGCGCAGGCAGCCAGAACCTTATCCTGGCGGATATAGGCGTGGTACTCGATCTGGTTGGTGACCAGCGGCTCGGGACAAACCGCAACGGCCTCCTCGATCAGCCCCACGGTGAAGTTGGACAGGCCGATATGGCGCGCCAGTCCCGCGCGCTTGGCCCTGGCCAGCGCGCCCAGCGTTTCGACAAGCGGCACCCGCGGCTGCGGCCAGTGGATCAGGAGCAGATCGACGTAATCGAGACCGAGGGTTTCGAGGCTGGTGTCGACCGAGCGAGCAAAATCGGCTTCGCGCGCGTTTTCCTCGGTGACCTTGGTGGTGACGAACAACGCCTCGCGGGCAATCCCGGATGCGCGGATGCCCTCGCCCACCCATTGTTCGGAGCCATATTTTCGCGCCGTGTCGATGTGGCGATACCCGCAGTCGATCGCGTGGGCGATCAGCGCCGCCGCGCGGTCCGGCTCGGGGAAAAGCATCGTGCCGTAGCCGACAACAGGCATCACGGCGCCATGGGCGGAGATCGTGGGCGCTTTTGCTGGTTGCATCGACGTCCTCCCGCAATTGTGCCGGGCTGCGCGGCCGGTGCTTTCTGGGCCGCGCGCCCGGATTATTCTTGTAACGGTGATGCTACGGGCGCCGCAGGCCCGTCTCAAGCCGTTTCTCGTCCGGCAAATGACGCTTCAGCAGGTCCTGATCCGTCGTCAAGACGGCAGCAGGACATTCTCGGCGTCTGCAACGGCGTGCTTGGCCGCGCCCACGTTCGGCTGGGCCTCGGAGAGCGCGCTCTGCGCGGCGGCCAGCCGGTCATAGACGTAGACCGCCGGGATATAGACGTTGCTTGCCGTGATGCGGCAGGAAATGTCGTCGATCGCCTTCGCGGCGCCGACGATGCGGCCGTGATCGGCCATGAACTCGGCCCTTTTCAGGTTCACTTTCGTATCCGCCGCGAGGTTGGGCGCGAAATCCGACATTTCGTCGAGCCGGGCGTAAACCGGGAGCAGATCCTGGCGAAACTGCTCCAGGCGACCGTCGAGCAGCACGGTCTTCGCATCCTTGATTTGGTCGGCGATGGCGACAAAGGGCAGCATCGTCCGTATCGCGCCGGCGGTATCTTTGGCCGCGTCGAGGTCGTTACGGGCGGCCGTAAGCTTGCCGGCGCTGATCATGTCCTGAGCGGAGCGTATGCGCTGAAGCAGCAACCGGTCCGAGCTATCGGCAAGGGTTGCCATGTGCGGATTGGTCCAGTCCTCGGAAAGCGAAAGATTCTTCGCGGCATCGGGGCTGGTCGCCGCAAGCGCGGGCAAACCAACGCCGGCGGTCGTAAGGGCAATGGCGGCGACGGCAATCACGCGCCAGGGTCGCGGTGCAGCATGCTCGAACATGGTTCCTTCTCCTCGTAGAGGCCTCGTCAAGGCCAATCGTTGGCAACGCGCGATGGCATCACGCCGATGCCTGTCGCACGGCGCGTTCGACGCATTCGCCGTGCCAATCGCAGAATCCTCGGCATCTGGCCGGCAAAGGGCGCCCATGCACAGCTGGAACGATGCGTTATCGGTTGGCTTCGGCCATTCCGCGGCGCACCGCGGGTGGATTTCAACCATTCGGCCGCGACCGTTCGGGGAAACGATCCTCTAACTCCGCGGCATATCAAGAAATTCCGCCTTGGCACGCGCATTGCCATAACCCAGCCAGACGGCTCCTCTGCGGCAGCCCGAACATCCGTCGCAGCGCGATATGTCGTCGGGAGAATCCGAAGACCTATCGACGCCGCGACCTGCGTTGTTCGGCGCTTTCCACGGGCAGTCGATGCAACGGCACGGCCGGAAGAAGGATGGCCCAAATGCAATGGGGGGCGGCTTTACGGATCGTGCTCCCGGCGTTGGACAGGACAGCCGGCCACGACGGGGACGTTGCTGCGCCGGTCCAACTGCAGCGGTGCCGGCGCAGGCTCCGAGATATCGGCGCCAACGACAACAATCGAAAGGACAGGAAACAATGCGTATTTCTTTGCGTTATCCGATAACCGTCGGGGTCGCCGCCATTGCGCTCGGCGTCGCGGGCGGTGCCGCTCCGGCGTTAGCGGCCAATAACAACACGCTCATCATCGGCTCGGCCGTCTCGCTGACCGGCAAATACGCCACCAACGGCATCATCACGCAGCGCGGCTACGATCTCGGCGTCAAGCGCATCAACGAGATGGGCGGCGTCAAGATCGGCGGTAAAACCTATAAGCTCAAGATGAAGTACTACGACGACGAATCGACGCCGCTGCGCACCGCGGAGCTGTTCGAGCGTCTGATCAAGCAGGACGGCGTCAAGCTGCTGCTTGGCCCCTACAGCTCGGCCACGACCAAAGCCGCCGCGCCCATCGTCGAGAAGTACGAAATCCCCATGGTCGAAGCGGAGGCGGCCTCCCGCTCGCTCTTCACCCAGGGCTACAAATACATGTTCGGCATCGTCTCGACCTCCGAGCAGTATATCGACAGCTCAATCGACCTCGCCGCCGAGATGGCGAAGAAGCACGGCAAGAAACCGTCCTCGGTCACGATTGCGATGGCCTTCGAGAATGACCCCTTCTCGCTCGACGTGAGGGCCGGCGCGATTGCGCGGGCGAAGAAATACGGCATGAAGATCGTCGTCGACGACAAGTTGCCGACCGACCTGAACGACATGTCCGCGACGCTGACCAAGGTGAAGGCGCTCAAGCCCGACCTGCTCATCGTCTCCGGCCACGAGAAGGGCGCCGCGACCGCGGTGCGCGAGATCAAGGAAAATCAGGTCCATGTTCCGATGATCACGATCACGCAATGCGAAGCGGCCGACATCGTCAAGAAGTTCGGCAAGAAGGCGACGGAAGGGATCCTCTGCCCGACGCAATGGGCCGAAACCCTGCACTACAAGGGTAAGTATTTCGGCACGGCGGCGGATTACGCCAAGCTGTTCAAGAAGGATTATCCCGAGTATTCCGAGGTGCCGTATCAGGCGGCAAGCGCCACAGCCGCCGTCATCGTCTGGAAGGAAGCCCTGGAGAAGGCGAACAGCCTGAACCCGAAAAAACTGCGGGCGGCGCTCGCCAGCCTCGACTTCAATACCTTCTACGGTCCGATCAAATTCGACAAGACCGGCAAGGACACGGCGAAACCGATGGTCCTGCGGCAGATTCAGGACGGCAAATATCAGGTCGTGGCGCCAAGGAAATACGCGACGGCCAAGTTCGAATACCCGCGCGAGGCGGGCACCTGACCGTGTCGATAGGTCGTTGATACGGGCCGGACGGGCCGCCGCCTCCCACGGGAGCGGCGGCCCGGGCGCGACATTTTCACCACGGGCAGAGGCCGCACCGCGACACTAAATAAACATGGCATTCAGGCGTTTCCTCCCTATCTGTTTGTCATGCTTCCGAATTCGGCATTCGACCCGCCCCTCCTGGGCGACGCGGCAGGCTTCAATTGGGACCGACGACAGGCCCCCATCCGAAAGGCGCCGCGCACAGCAGCAAGGGAGTTTCGGGCCTAACGACTGAAAGAATCGCACCATGCCGGAGCATCACGCCGAGATGTCATTGAGCGGTTTATCGGATGTACCGGACGGAAGGTCGGTGAGCCACCTGACGGGGCGCAACGTCTTTCATTCCGTCACGCTTCCGATTGCGCTTGCGGTCTGCGTTCTGGTCCTGGCGCTCGCGACATTCGGCGTCATCGCCGGGCGGGGATTGCGGAACCTGGAGCCCGTTGACAGGCACCTGTCGGCGGTCTCCCGCTTGCAGCAGATGGCCCTTCATCTTGAAGCACTGACGATCGAGGGCTTGAAGGGAAACACCCTGCCCCAGCCGAAACTCGAGAAGCTGCGCCGCGACCTGGACGCCATCATAAAATCCGACAGCTTCATCGCCTCCGATACGCCGCACCGGCTCGCCACGGCGCGGGCCGCGCTGGAAGGCATCAAGACCGATCCGAAGGCATCGCTGCTCGCGGCCATCGAACAGGTTCGGGCCGCTCTCGGCGCCGAGGTTCCGGCGCACAGAACACTGCTGTCCGGCGTGCGGCACGACCTGGCGCTCGAGTTCAGCGTGGCCGGCGCGGCGCTGTTCGTGCTGGTCGCCCTCGGGATCTTCATCCTCATGCGAATGCGCAGCCGTGTCTTCCGGCCGCTGGAAATGCTCGAACACCTCCTCACGCGCCTGGCGAAGCGCGATTACGGCCTGGCCTCGACCGTCGGGGTCGATCCGATCGTCGAACCCCTCATCGTCAGCTACAACCACCTCGTCAACCGCCTCGTCGAGCTGGAGAATGAGAGCGCGCGGAACAAGGACACGCTCGAACAGGAGGTGCGAACCGCCACCGAAACGCTACTGGAGCAAAACCGCAGCCTCGCCGGCGCCGAGCGCTTGGCCGCGGTCGGCGAAGTGGCCGCGAGAATTGCCCATGAATTGCGTAATCCCTTGGCCGGCATGCAGCTGGCCCTGGCCAATATCCGCTCGGAATTCCGCGATCGCCATGACATCGTTGAACGCATAGACCTCGTCGTCGACGAGCTCCGGCGCGTGACCACATTGCTCAACGGCCTGCTCGACCAATCACGCGTCACGCTGGAGCCCGCCTCCAACATCGCGATCGGCAAGAATATCGACGAGCTTCTGGCCCTGGTGCGCTATCAAATTCCCAGGGCCATTCAGCTCCGCACCTACATTCCCGAGGACGTGGTTTGTCACTTGCCGAAGGATGGCGTGCGGCAGGCCCTGCTCAATCTCATCCTGAATGCGGCCGACGCCATCGGCGACAAGGCCGGCACGATCACGGTTCGCGCCGTCGCCGCAGACGACAAGCTCGAGCTGTCCGTGAGCGACGACGGCCCCGGCTTCCCGGCCAATCTGCTCAAGGGAAATATCGTCGCGTTCCGCACCGGCCGACCGGGCGGGACCGGGCTCGGCTTGTCGATCGTCTCGCGTCTCGTGCGCAGTCTGGGAGGGCAGATGAAGCTGCGAAATCTGGAACCTCATGGCGCCTGCGTAAGGCTCCTGCTACCCCGCCGAGGACAACATGCCTGACAGCCTTATGATTATCGAAGACGAGCGGCTGCTCGGCACCGAGTTGCAGCGGCATTACCGCCGAAAGGGTTGGGAGGTCGTCCTCATCGAGACCTTGCGCGGGGCCGAACGCTTCTTGCTCGCGAAAGATCGCGAGCCGCTGGTCATCCTTTCCGATATGAGCCTGACCGACGGGAATGCGCTGGACCTGCTGGAGAAGATCCGCACTACGCAGCATCAAACGGGCGAGTGGATTTTCCTGACGGGTTACGGCGACGTCCCTGATTCGGTGCGCGCGCTCCGCCTGGGCGCGTACGACTTCCTGACCAAGCCCTGCGAGCAGGACCGCTTGGACCTGGTCGTTACCGCGGCAATCCGCAGCGCCCGCGCGCAGAGGCGGCTTCGCGACGAGGTCTCGGTGCGCGCGCGGCGCTATTCGCCGGACTCCTTCGTCGGAAGGAGCCATGCGGCGCGTGCGGTACGGGAGATCCTGAGAAAAGTCACGGCCGTCCCTTTCAGCGCGGTCGTCATCACGGGCGAGACCGGCACCGGCAAGGGCCTGGCGGCGCGCATCCTTCACTATGCCGGCCGGCGCAGCGAGAGCCCGTTGGTCGAAGTGAACTGCGCCGCCTTGCCGCGCGAGCTGCTGGAATCGGAGCTGTTCGGCCATGAGGCCGGCGCTTTCACCGGTGCAAAAGGGCGGCATCGCGGCCTCATGGAACAGGCCAACGGCGGCACGCTCTTCCTGGACGAGGTCGGAGAGCTGCCGGGCGACCTGCAGGCCAAGCTCCTGACCGCCATCGAAGACCGCGCGATCCGGCGCTTGGGCGGCGATCGGACGATCCCCGTCGATGTTCAGATCGTCGCGGCGAGCAACCGGAACCTCGAGGCGTGCGTCGCCGCGGGCGTGTTTCGGGCCGATCTCTATCACCGGCTCAGCGTGTTTCGCCTCGAATTGCCGGCACTGCGCGACCGGAAGGACGATCTGGAAGACCTGGTTCCGCTGTATGTCGCGGAGTTCAACAGCAAGGCGGCGAAACAGGTCCGTACCCTCCCCGATGCCGCGTGGCGCGCCCTGAAGCAGCACGATTGGCCGGGGAATGTGCGCGAGCTGCGCAACGTGATCGAGCGCTGCGTTCTTTTTTCGACCGGCCCAAGCCTCCCGATCGAATGGCTGCAGCTCGCCGCCGCACCGGCGGCGGGCACGGCAGCGTCGCCCGCCGAGATCGACGGCAATCGCCTTTGCCTGCCGCTTGACGGAAGCATGCGGCTCGAAGACATGGATCGATACATTATCGAGACCACCTTGAAGCGTCATAATGGCAACGTGACGGCGGCCGCCCGCGCCCTCGGAACGACGCGGAACACGCTTCGCTATCGGATCCAGAAATACGGCCTGCTGACGGAATCGCGCTGAGTTCGCCGCGTCCTTGTCGCGGCGGACAATCCATCGATACCGAGTGGCCGTTACGGTGCTGCAAACGGTTCTTTTCAACCGCCGGCACCGGCGAAAGCGTCCGGAAACTACCGGATTTTCAGGCCTGCGGCTTGGCACTCTTCTTGCGGAAACCAGACCAGAGGCCGCGCAGGCAACGCCGTGCTTTCCGATTCGGCTCGGCGCCGGCCCACGGCCTGGAAGTTCACCGATGCAGCGGCCATGCCGTCGAAAGGGATCGCGCCATGAGCACCCGACGAACAGCGAAAACGCAGATCGACGCCATCACTCCTTGGCGATGGACGGTGCGCAATTTGATCATTCTGGCCATCGCCCTATGCAGCGTGGCAGCCCTCTCGCCCACCGCGCGCGCGGAGCCCCGGAACCGCGTTATCAGGGAAGCCATTTCCGCATTCGACCAGGGCGCCTACGCGGTTGCCCTGCCGACCTTCCAGTCGCTGGCGAACGCGAACGACGCGGAAGCCGATTACTGGCTGGGGCGCATGTATGAAGGCGGTCTGGGTGTTTCGAAGAACGCGGCCACGGCGATCGCCTGCTACCGGAAGGCGGCGCACGCCGGCTGGCGGGACGCCGAGCTTCGTCTTGGCGAGATTTACCTTCACGGCACCGAAACGCTGCAAAATTTCGCAAAGGCCCATCGGTGGCTGGAACGCGCGGCGCTGGACGGCAACGCCGTCGCGGCGCGTAAGGTCGGGACGCTTTACGCGAAGGGCTGGGGCGTCAAGAAAGACCCGATTTGGGCCTATGTCTGGTACGAAATCGCCGCCGAAAAGGGTGACGATCAGGCCCCGCAGCTGCGCAACCGTCTCCTCAAGACCATGTCGGAAAGCCAGATCGCCCAGGCGCAAGTCCTGACCCGGAAATCCGCGCCGGAGGTATTCGGCATGGCTGACATCGGATCGGCCGAGAGCACCGGCTGAGCGCCGTCCTCGCTGGTTCCCGATACGTGCCTCACGGGCAACCGCCGCGTGAGAAAACCCCAGATCAAACGCCTCGTCATGTTCCCGTAAGCGAAGGCAATCATAGTTCGCCCAATCACAAATAAGGGCAACATCATGCTTTCCATCGCGCATATTCATCCAATCGCGGTCCATTTCCCGATTGTCTTCTTCTTGTGCCTGGCGGCCTTCGACATCCTGATGCTCGTGACCGGCAGGTCGATTTCCGGCCGGGCCTGCGCCGCCAACCTTTCCGCCGCCCTCGCCGTGCTGGCCGGATTGGCCGCCGTGGTGACCTACATGTTCGGCGACATGGCCATGGACATCGCGATTTCGAAGGGTTTCAGCGAAGCGGCCTTGGAAACGCACGAGACGCTGGGCACGGTAACCGCTTCCTGCTTTGCCGTCTGGGCCATCCTGCGCGGATTTGCCTGGTGGCGGGGCCTGTCGCTCGACGGCGGCCGCAAAGCCGCGGTGGTGATCATCGAGATCGCCGGCGCGGCCCTGATCACGACGACCGCCTATTTCGGCGGAGAGCTGGTTTATCAGCTCGGCGTCAACGTCAGCCACGCGGTTGGCGGCTGACCCCAATCGTGGCACGCCGGCGGCCACGCCATAGGCTAAGGACCCCGCGGCTCACAGGATCTGCGACAGGAACTCCCTCGTTCTGGGGTCGCTCGCCTCCGTGAAGAAGGTGGCGGGCGGGCCGTGCTCGACGATAACGCCCCGGTCCGTGAAATAGATCTCGTTGGCAACCTCGCGGGCGAAGCCCATCTCATGCGTCACCAGCACGCAGGTCATGCCCTCCTCCGCGAGCTCGCGGATGGTGAACAGCACCTCCTTCACCGTCTCCGGGTCGAGAGCTGCGGTGACCTCATCGAACAGCATGATGTCCGGGTTCATGCACAGCGAGCGGGCGATCGCGACCCGTTGCTGCTGCCCGCCGGAGAGCTCGCCCGGATAGGAATCCTCCTTGCCTTCGAGGCGGACCTTGGCGATCAGCTTACGCGCCCGCGCCTCAACCTCGGCCTTCGGCTGCTTCAGCACCAGCACCGGCGCCATCATCACATTTTCCAGCGCCGTCTTGTGCGGGAACAGATTGTACTGTTGGAACACCATGCCGACCTTGCGGCGCAGCGCCAGCTTGTCGACTTTCGGGTCGTGGACCTCCTGGCCCTCGACCTTGATCGAGCCAGAGTCGATCGGGGTGAGCGCGTTGATGCAGCGGATCAGCGTCGACTTGCCGGAGCCCGACGGCCCGATGATGCACACCACCTCGCCCTTCATGACATTGAAAGAGATGCCCTTCAGCACCTCCAGCGCGCCGAAGGACTTATGGACGCCCCGCAGCATGATCATCGGCTGGCTGGGATCCCAGGTGGATTTCGCGGTCGTTTCGGCCATCTTTCGGGCCTCCCTTAGAGCCTCACCATGAACCGCCGCTCGAGCCGGATCGTCCAGCGCGCGATCGGGTAGCAGTAGGCGAAGAAGATCAGCAGGATGAAGCTGTAGAACGGTACCAGCAGCTCCGGATGGTTATTCTCCGCCTCGATGGCCTGGCGCGAGAGGTTGACGATCTCCTGGACGCCGAGGATCGAGCACAGCGGCGTCGCCATCGTCAGGATCGCATACCAGTTCATCCAGGGCGGGATCATCCGCTTGATGACCTGCGGCAGGATGATCCGCCACAGCGTCTGCCGGCGCGTGAAGGCGAGCGCCTCCGACGCTTCCCACTGTGCCGTCGGCACCGAATTGATGGCGCCGCGGACGATTTCGGCGATGTTCGCCATGATCGGCAGCGACAGCCCGAACACCGCCTTGGTCCAGTCGGGCACCGGGATAATCGTCTTGCCGATGTCGAGCTCGAACGGGAAGGCCAGCATCACGATGAACAGCAGCACCAGCCACGGCGAGTTGCGGAATAGCTGGGTGATGAACCAGGACGTCCGCGCGATCATCTTCGAGTGCGAGATTTGGCCGAGGCCGAGCAGCGCACCGAGCGCCGTGCCGATCACCATCGCGAAGAACGAGATCAGCACGTTGAACAGGAAACCGTGCAGGACAATGAACGGGATCCAGCGGTACAGCGCGTCGAACGCCCGGCCGTAGGTGTATTGCTGCGCGTAGGCCGTGAGCGGCCACGCGACGATGAGCGCGAGCAGCGCCAACGGCGTCCAGGGCGGCAGATCGGCGAGCCAGCGGCTCACCATCATCGGCTCCGGCCCGCGGGCGCGCTGGGTGTCCAGCGGCAGCAGCACCGCGAGGTCCGTGGCAGCGGGCGCGGCAATACCGGGAATGGCCTTGCGGGATCGGATCATCGTCCTGCCCTCATTGTCCGTAGCCCGGAATGCGCATGGCATGCTCCCAGCGGTGCATCGACACCACCAGGATGCCAACCAAAATAATGTAGACGGTGAACAGCAGCAGCATCGTCGGGTTCTGCGCCGTCGGATAGTCATTCCAGATGCTGACCGACTGGTACAAAAGCTCCGGCACTGCGATGGCGAAGGCCTGCGTCGTCGTCTTGACTAGGTTGACCAGATTGTTGTTGAGCGCCGGCAGGCTGACCCGGAACGCCAGCGGGAACACCACGTGGCGGTATATCTGCAGCCGCGTCATGCCGAGCGATTCCGACGCCTCGACGGTCGTGCTCGGCACGGCCTCGATGCCGGAGCGAAAGATCTCGACGTTGAAGGCGCCGGCAAAGAAGCTGAGCGAGATGATCGCCCAGCCGACGTTGGAGATGATCGGCACCTGCAGCCAGCCGTCCGGCGAGTAGGTCGGCGTGAACTGGCCGAGCGCGAAGTAGAAGAACAAGAGCTGCACGAAGGGCGGCGTGTTGCGGAAGAACTGGATGTAGCCCTGCACGAAGTAACGCAGCGGCTTGATGTGCGAGCCCTGCAGCCAAGCCCCGACGACGCCGATGATCACGCTGAACACGACGCAGGCGATGGCGAGCTCGATCGTCGTCTCGATGCCGGTGATGACGCGGTGCGTCTGCACCGGGTCATACAGCCAGATGAAGTTCCACGCCGGGTGCGTGTCCGCAAGATGTCGGAAGTAGGCGCGAAAGCTTTCCAGCATACGGGCGTCCTCAGGCAGCCGTTCAGAAACCACCCGGCTCCGGCACGCCGCGGTCGCGGCGGCCGGATCGGGACGGGTTACGTGCTACGGGCTGCGCCGACTACTTCTGGCCCGCGAGCCAGTCCGCATACCTCGCGTGCATATTCTTGAGATATTCGGTCGGCTGGATCTTCCACTTCTTCTCCAGCGCGATCAGCGTGCCGTTCTGATGCCAGTTGAAGATCAGGCCGGACATGAAGTTGCCGAAGATGCAGGACTTCTCGGCCAGCGGCACCGCCAGCGCCCAAGGATTGTCGTCCTCGGACTTGAGCGGCATCTCGTAGTCTTTCCAGTCGCCCGACGACAGGTCCGACATGATCGAGGAATCGTCGTACACCCAGGCGATGCACTTCTTGTCGCGCAGAGCCTGCTTCGCCTCGGCGTTGCCGGTAAAGGCGATGATCTTCGCGCCATACCTCTCGGAAACGATCTTGTTGTAGAACGCCCCCTGCTTGCCGCACACCGGCTTGCCCTTGAGGTCGGTCCACTTCTTCAGGTGCAGCGCCTTCGGCGCAAGCACGTTGGTGCCCGACGTGTAGTAGTTCGGCTGCACCGCGCCGACGATCTTGCGGCGGTCCGGACGGTCGGACATGGTCGCGATCATCAGGTCGATCTTGCCCTGTTCGAGGAACTGCATGCGGTTCGACGACTGCACCGGCACCAGCTCGAGCTTCGCGCCCAGGATGTCGGCCGTCAGCTTGGCCAAGTCGATCTCCATGCCGACGATCTTGCCGCTCGGGTCGCGAAAGCCCCACGGCTTGTAGTCAGCCTTGACGCCGACCACGAGCTTGTGGCGCTCCATGATCTTGTTCCAGGTCTCGTTCTTGCACGTCATCGCCGCGTTGGCCGCAATCGGGCCGAACGCAAGACCCAGCGACGTCGCCGCGGCGACGGCCGACCTCACGAGCTTCGCTGTCCGCCCCCGCGCCGCGGCAGATCTCCCGATCGGCATCGCGATTCCGAGCACGCTAGCGTCTTTCCGTTTCCCTGTCATAAAAGGCCTCCTTGTTTGAACGGGCGCCGGTCGGCGCGTTTACACTGGCTTCGTAACTTGCCTGAACGCCTCACGACGCAGGTAAGCCGCCGCTTCTTTCTTGGTCGTCTCGACGTGTTCCCGCAGCACAGCGGCGGCATGGAAAACATCCCGGTTTATGGCAGGCCTTCAAGAGAGCCGCGTGCTCACGCGGCGGACGTTCCAGGCCGCACCCCTTCGTCTTGCGCTCTTATCAACGATGGCGCGCTTTAAAGGGAATTTTGATTACTATAAATCGTATTAGATCAAGTCAATAGCAGATACTTCATCGGCAATGTGATTAACTTGGCGCTGAGTGCGGACGGCAACGCTCGACTTTACCATCCTGCGTCATAGATTCATCGGATCGGTCGCGGCGGCAACATCGCCACCAGCGGGCCCGAACGGGACCCGGTTCGAGCGTCGTCGCGGCTATTGCGGAATGGATAGGATTGGGTCAGCATCGGGGCCGATTGAGGCGCCCGTGGCGCGGGCTCCCACCAAGATGGCAACGACACTTCGAGGCAGTATCGGATGAAGTGTCTCTCCTGCGGCGCTGACAACAGGCCGGGCCGCCGCTTCTGCGGCAATTGCGGCCAGGCACTGTCGCGCCGCTGCAGCGAATGCGGTTTCGAAAACGACGCGGAAGACCGGTTCTGCGGCGGCTGCGGTATTGCGCTCGCCGATCCGTCCGGCGGACCGGCGGAGCCGGCCAT
>CAZPFL010000002.1:16245-29402 GCA_964585785.1 uncultured Rhodospirillaceae bacterium | reverse complement strand
CCATTGCTGCGTCCGTCGCCCCGCCGCCGCCCGCCGAGGAAGAACGGGCGGAGCGCCGCCAGATCACCGTGCTGTTCTGCGACATGGTCGGCTCGACGGCGCTTTCGCAAAAGCTCGACCCGGAAGAGCTGCGCGACCTGATGCACCGCTACCAGCAGACCTGCACCGAGGTGATCGCCCGCTATGACGGCTACGTCGCGCGCTACATGGGCGACGGGATACTGGCCTATTTCGGCTATCCCAAGGCGCATGAAGACGATGCGGAGCGCGCCGTCCGCGCCGCGCTCGACATGGCGCCGGCAATGGCGCCGATCCGCGACGCTTTCGCCGACGGCGGCCTCAGGATTTCCACGCGCGTCGGCATCGCCACGGGCCTGGTCGTGGCCGGCGACATCGTCGGCGACGGCGAAGCGCGCGAGCAATCGGTCGTCGGCGAGACGCCTAATCTGGCGGCGAAGCTGCAGGCCGCCGCGCCGCCGGATTCCGTCGTTATCGCCGCGTCGACCCGTGCCCTGCTCGGCGAAGCCTTCGACTATGCGCCCTTGGCGCCCGTCGCCATCAAGGGACTGAGCGCGCCGATCGCCGGCTTCCAGGTTACCGGCGCGCGCCGGGGCCGGAGCCGATTCGAGGCGAACCGGCCGTCGGGCCTTACGCCCTTCATCGGCCGCGAGCAGGAAGTTGCGCTGCTGATCGACCGCTGGCGGCGGGCCCGCGACGGCGAAGGCCAGGTCGTGGTGATCTCCGGCGAGGCCGGCATCGGCAAGTCGCGCATCACCGAGGCGCTGCTCGAATCGATCGCGAGCGAACCGCATATCCGCCTGCACTACCAGTGCTCGCCCTATCATCTGTGCAGCGCGCTCTACCCGGTCGTCGAACACCTCGAGGACGCCGCCGGCTTCGAGCGCGACGACAACGAGGCGGCACGCCTGGAGAAGCTCAAGGCCCTGCTCGGCCGCTCGGCGCCGGACCCGACCCGCATCGCCGCCCTCGTCGCCCCCTTGATGTCGCTGCCAGCGGCCGGCGATCTGGCGGCCGAAGGCGTCCTGCCCGAGCACCAGATCGACGAGGCGCTCGACGCCCTCGCCGCGCATATGGCGAAGATCACGGCCCGCAAGCCCGTGCTGATGCTGTTCGAGGACCTGCACTGGATCGACCCGACCTCGCTCGACCTGATCGACCGGCTGATCGCCCGCATCACGGGCCTGCCGATGCTGATGGTGCTCACCCACCGGCCGGATTTCGAGCCGCCCTGGATCGGCGAAGCGCATGTCACGCTGCTCAACCTCAACCGGCTTGGCCGGCGCGATGCCAGCGCGCTCGCCGGCGGGGTGACGGGCGCCGCGGCGCTGCCGGACGAGGTGCTCGCCGCCATCATCGCGCGCACCGACGGGGTGCCGCTGTTCGTCGAGGAACTGACGCGTGCGGTTCTCGAGTCCGGCGCACTGGCGCAACGGGACGGCCGTTGGACGCTGGACGGGCCGCTGCCGCATCTCGCGATTCCGGCAACCCTGAAGGACTCGCTGCGCGCCCGACTGGACCAGCTATCCTCCGTGCGCGAGGTCTGCCAGACCGCGGCAGTGATCGGACGCGACTTTTCCTTTGGGCTGCTTGCGGCGGTGACCGGGCGTGATAAGGACCAGCTGCGGCTGGACCTGAACGAGCTGACGGACGCCTCGCTCCTGCTCCGCCACCGCGCGGGCAATCAGGCGCGCTACTCTTTCCGCCACGCGCTGGTCCGCGACGCTGCTTACGAATCCCTGCTGACCGGCCGGCGCCGGCAACTACACGCGCGCGTCGCGGCCGCCATTCAGGCGCGCGGTCCCGAAGCGGTTGCGGCCGAGCCCATCTTCGTCGCCGAGCATCTCAGTAGCGCCGGCATGGCGTCCGAAGCCGCGGATCTCTTCCTGCAGGCCGGCCGGCAGTCCGCGGCAAAGGCCGCGACGCGCGAGGCGGCCTACCGCTTCAAGCGCGCCCTCGCGTCACTCGACGAGCTTCCCGACGATCCGGCCCGGTCGAACCGGATTGTCGAGGCGCATCTCGCGCTCGCCGAGGTTCTGCGCATCCCGGGCAAGTTCAGCCTCGCGCTCACGCATCTCGACGCGGCGGAAAGCGAAGCCGCGAAGCGCAATGACATCCGGGCCCTGGCGCACGTCCACTATAACCGCGGCAACATCTATTTCTCGACCGTCCGGATCGAGGACTGCCTGGCACAGCACAAGCAGTCCTATCGCTATGCGCAGGAGGCGGGCTCGCTCGAGCTCGAGGCCCGCGCGCTCGGCGGGCTCGGCGACGCCTATTACCAGCGCGGCCGCATGCGGACCGCCTTCGACCATTTTAGCCGCTGCATCGAGATCAGCCGCAAGGAAGGCTTTGCGGAGATCGAGTCCGCCAACCTCCACATGCTGGGCTGGACACGATCCTTTCAGAACGCGCTGACCGCCGGAATCGAAGACGCCCTCGCGGCAATCGCGCTGGCCAAGCGCGTCGGCGCGCCGCGACCGCAACATTTCGGGCATATGGTGGTCGCCCATATCGCGCTCGACCAGGGTGACTTGGAGACGGCCGACCGGCACGCCCGCGAAACGGTACGGCTGTCGAAGAAGTTCGGGTCGAAGCTTCTCGAAGCGCAAAGCCTGACGACATTGGCGGTGGTCATCGAGCAGACCGAGGGCGCGGCAAAGATGCTGCCGCTGGTGCGGGAGTCGCTGGCGCTGCGTCAGGGCTTGCCGGCAACCTTCATCGGGCCGCGGGCCCTGGTCCTGCTCGCGGCCTGCACCCCCGACCCGGATGAACGCCGGAAGGCGCTGACGGAGGCCGAAGGCATTCTGGCGTCGGGCAGCGTCGGCCATAACCATTTCTGGTTCCGCCGCGGCGCCATGGAGCAGGCGCTCGACCGGCAGGAGTGGGACGACGCGGACCGCCACGCCCACGCCTTGGAGCAGTATACGGCGCCCGAACCGCTGCCCTGGAGCGACTTCTACTGCCTCAGGGCCCGGACACTCGCCGCCGTCGGCCGCGGCGCGCGAGACGCCGAGATCCCGGCCACGCTCCGGCGCCTGCATGACGAGGCGACGGCGGCCGGCATCAAGGCGGCGCTGCCGCGGATCGAGTCCGCGATGCGCCTTGTCGGCGCGGAATTCGCCGCCTGATCGCAACGCCGCAGGAGGCCTGTGGGCAACGGCGTGCGTCGGCCCCGGTTACGCCCGGCAGAATTTCAGAAGGACGTCGTTGACCTTGTCCGCCTCGGTCGTGCACAGGCCGTGCGGGGCGCCCTTGAAGACCTCCAGCTGCGCGCCTTCGATCATCTTGGCCGTCCGCATCGCCGACGCGCCGATCGGAACGATCTGGTCGTCGTCGCCGTGGATGATCAGCGTCGGGACGTCGAACTTCTTGAGGTCCTCGGTGAAATCCGTCTCCGAAAAGGCCTCGATGCAATCGTAAACGGCCTTGTGTCCCGCCATCATGCCCTGCAGCCAGAAGGAATCCCGAACGCCTTGGGAGACCGTCGCGCCGTCCCGGTTGGCGCCGTAGAAAGGCGTGGTGAGATCCTTGAAGAACTGCGAGCGGTCGGCAATGACGGCCTTGCGGAGGTCGTCGAAGACCGACATCGGCAGGCCGCCGGGATTGGCCGGCGATTTCACCATCTGCGGCGGCACGGCGCTGATCAGCACCGCCTTGGCGACCCGCTTGGTGCCGTGGCGGCCGATATAGCGGGCGACCTCGCCGCCGCCGGTCGAATGGCCGACATGGATCGCGTCCTTCAGATCGAGCGCCGATGTCAGCGCGGCCATGTCGTCGGCGTAGGTGTCCATGTCGTTGCCGTTCCAGGGCTGGCTCGACCGGCCGTGACCGCGTCGGTCATGCGCGATGACGCGAAAGCCCTGCCCGGCCAGGAACAGCATCTGGGCATCCCAGGCGTCCGCGGTGAGCGGCCAGCCGTGGCTGAAGACAATCGGCTGCCCCTCGCCCCAATCCTTGAAATAGATCTCGGTTCCGTCCTTCGTGTTGATGGTGCTCATGGATTTGCCTCTTTCGATGTCGTGATGCGTCTCGGCACGGCCGGCGCGCATGCGACCGCATGCAATGAAGATAAGACGCGTTTCGTGACATTGTGGGGAAAGGAGGCGAACAAGGATTGTACGTTCGTCGCAAAATGTGATCCGGCCTGCCGCGCCCGACGTTGCCGCGGATCGCCGGGCGATCGCCTCGATTTGCCTTTGAAGCTCGCCGCCCTGACTCGCGTTTTGCTTTTTTTGTTGCGTCATCCCTGCCTCTCGCACGAGCAAACGGCAGCGGGCGTATGACACTATTTCGTTTCCGGAATAGCTGATTTCCGCGACTTGCGTTGCTGGCATCGGATTTGCGTTAATTGTCGGCGCGCATGCCGCTGAATCGCTGCCCACCAGCAGCGCGGCATCCCCGCTGCATAACAAGGACAAGCAAAGATGACGGGCACTGAGCTGCATTTTCTGAGCATCGCCGACGCCGGCGCGCTCATACGCGACAAGAAGCTTTCTCCGGTCGAATATGTGCAGGCGCTGCTGGCGCGGACGGTGGAACTCGATCCGTTGCTGGACGCCTACCTGCTGCCGACGCCGGAGGTCGCACTCGCCCAGGCCAAGAAGGCCGAGGCCGAGATCGTCGCCGGCAACTGGCGCGGCCCGATGCACGGCATCCCCTTCGGGCTGAAGGACATCTACAACACCGCCGGCATCCGCACGACGGCGCATTCGCATCAGCTGGTGAACAACATCCCGCGGGAAGACGCGGTCACCGTGCGCAAGCTGCTGGAAGCGGGCGCGGTGCTGACCGGCAAGCTCGCGACGCACGAGTTCGCGCATGGCGGGCCGACCTTCGACCTGCCCTTCCCGCCCGCGCGCAACCCGTGGAACCTGAAATACGTGCCGGGCGGCTCGTCGAGCGGATCGGGCGCGGCGGTGGCCGCGGGCCTGGTGCCGGCGGCGCTCGGCTCGGACACGGGCGGCTCGATCCGCAACCCCGCGGGTCTCTGCGGCATCGTCGGCCTCAAGCCGACCTACGGACTCGTCAGCAAGCGCGGCGTGATCGCCAACTCCTTCACCTTCGACCATGCCGGCCCGATGACCTGGACGGTCGAGGACTGCGCCATCCTGCTGCAGACGATCGCGGGCTACGATCCCGTCGATCCCGGCAGCGCGGACGTTCCCCTGCCGGACTATCGGGCCGCGCTGAGTACCGATCTCAAGGGCGTGCGCATCGGGCTGATCCGCCACTTCTATGAAGAAGACACGTCGGCCGGCGACGAGCAGAAGGCCGCCATGGAAAAGGCGATCGACGTGCTCAAGGGACTGGGCGCCGTGGTCGAGGATGTCCGCGTGAACCCGCTTGGCGTTTATTACGACGTCAAGATCGTTATCGCCGAAGCCGAGCTGCTGAGCGTGCATCACGACGACTTCGCCCACCGCCCCTACGGTTTCAGCAGCGACATCCGGCGGCGGATCCTGCCGGCCTGCGCGTTCACCGCGCTCGACTATATGAGCGCCATGCGGACGCGCCGCCGCCTGATCGACGAGGCGAAGAGCGTCTTCGACCGGTACGACGCGCTGCTGACGCTGGGCAACGGCCCGGCATCCAAGATCGCCGACCACACGGCCGTCTCGTCCTGGGAGTCGCCCAAGATCACGACCGCGTTCAACGTGATCGGCGGCGGCGCCGTCTCGGTCTGCAACGGCTTCTCCTCGAAGGGGCTGCCGCTGTCGATGCAGGTTGCGAGCCGGCCGTTCGCGGACGCGACCGCGCTCGCCATCGCGCATGCTTACGAAAAGGCCACCGCGTGGCGGGCGCAGCGGCCGAAGCTCGAGCGGGGCATGACGAAGCCGGTGATCCAGCCGAAACATGCCGGCCCGGCATCATCGGACATCGATCCCAAGACGCGGGCGATTGCCGAAACCCTGGCGGCGCGCAACGGCTTCACGCTCGACGACACGCTATTCGCCGAGCTGTGCGAGGGCCTGCCCTACGCGCTGGCGATGGCGGACCGGCTGAACAAGGACTTCCGCCGCGACGAGGAGCCGGCCAACATCTTCCGGATGCCGCGCTGACCGCCGCGACGGGCGGCGCCGTCAGCCCTGCAAGGCTGCCTCCAGCCGCCGCGCGAGCGCGCCCAACGTGCGATCGCGGCCCGGACGGCCGGCGAGGATGCAACCGAGCGGCAGGCCGTTCGACGCGGTCCCGGCGGGCATGGTGACGATCGGCCCGCCGAGCGCGGTCCAGGGCGCAATGTATCGCGGCTCGCCGGTCGACGCGATGCCGACGGGCGCGGGACCCGGCGCCGCCGGCCAGAGGAAGGCATCCGCATCGGCGAAGGTCGCGAAGAATTTGCGGCGGATGCCGTCCAGCTCGGCGCGTTCGCTGAGGTAACGGTCTTCCGGGATCGCGCGGCCTTCGGCCAACGCCTGCCGCAGCCTTGCGCCCACCTGCTCGGCCGGCAACGCCAGGAGCGCCGCCTGCGCCCGCCCCGCCTCATAGATCATCGTCGTCCAGTGCAGCTCGATGATGCGCTTGAACGGAACCGGCGGCGCACGGCGCTCGACCTTGTGACCCTCCGCGCGGAACGAACCGGCCATCGCTTCGAAGGCGGCCGCCATGTCCTTCTCGGCGTCGGCGATCAGCGGATCGTCGATGAGGATGATCGACACCTTGTCCGGGCCGACGTCTTGTGCCGCGGTGAAGGGCGGGGCGACGGCTTCGAACGCGTAGACCGCATCGTCGACGGTGTAGGCGATGAAACCGGTGGTGTCGTAGGACGCCGCGAGCGGCGCGACGCCGAACCCGCTGATCGAGCGCGTGCTCGGCTTGAAGGCGGCGATGCCGCAATAGGCCGCGGGCCGGTTGAGCGACGCCATCGTCTGCGTGCCGAGGGCGAGCGGCGCCGCGCCGCACGCCACCACCGCGCCGGAGCCGCTGCTCGACCCGCCCGGCGTATGATCGGTGTTGTGCGGATTGCGCGCCGGCGACGGATCGAAAAAGGCGAACTCGGTGGTGTGCGCCTTGCCGAGCATGATCGCGCCGGCGGCTTTTAGCGCGATCACGATCTCCGCGTCGGCGGTCGCCGCGGGCGCGTTCTCGCGCGACCGGCTGTTGCAGCGCGTCGGCAAGCCTTCGACATCGATGATGTCCTTGACCCCGACGGGGATGCCGTGCAGCGGCCCGCGAAGCCGGCCGTCCTTCGCTTCGGTCGCGCGCCGCGCCGCGGTCTCGAGCGCCCGCGCGCCATCGACTTCGCGCCAGGCCTGGACATAGGGCTCGACCGCCGCGATGCGGTCGAGATAGCGCTGAACCAGATCGACGGGAGAAAGGTCGCCCGCCGCAATCGCCGCGGCCAGCGCGCGCAGCCGGCCCGGATCCTGAACGTGATGCTTGTTCGACATGCAACCGCTCCTCTCACCCCACCGACAGATACGTATCCATGACTTCGGTATTGCTGCGGGTTTCCGCCGCCGTGCCGCGGAAGACGATCTCGCCCTGCTCGATGATCGAGGCGTGGTCCGCGATCTCCAGCGCGATCTCGGCGTTTTGCTCTACTAGTAAGATTCCCAGCCTCTCGCCGCGCAACCGGATCAGCGTCTCGACGACGGTGTCGACGATGACCGGCGCGAGACCTTGCGACGGCTCGTCGAGCAAAAGGAATTTCGGCGCGGACATCAGCGCCCGGCCGATCGCCAGCATCTGCTGCTCGCCGCCGGAAAGATGCCGGCCCTTGCGATCGAGCAACGCCTTCAGCGCGGGGAACAGCTCCAGCGCGCGCTCGGCCGTCCATTCCGAATTATCGACCTCGGCGATGGAGAGGTTCTCGCGCACGGTGAGATCGGAGAACACGCCCCGGTATTCCGGCACATAGGCCAGGCCGGCGCGGTTGATCTCGTGCGGCGGGCGGTGCGACAGGTCCTTGCCGTCGAGCGTGATGCTGCCGTCCCAGCGCTCCATCAGGCCGAAGATCGTCCGCAGCGTCGTCGTCTTGCCCGCGCCGTTGCGGCCCAGCAGCGTATGGATCGTGCCCTGAACCAGGTCGAGCGAGAGTCCGTTGAGAACATGGAAATTGCCGTAATAGGCGTTGATCTCGGCGACGTGGAGGGTCATGCGCGCTTTCCCAGATAGGCTTCGCGCACCTTCGGGTCGGCGCGAATCTCCGCCGGCGTGCCCTGGCTCAGCACCTCGCCGAAATACATGACGGTGATGCGGTCGGAGATGCGCATCACAACGTCCATCTTGTGCTCAATCAACACGAGCGTGTAGCGCCCCTTCAGCCCGTCGATCAGATGCATCACCCGCTGCGTGTCCTGCCGCGAAAGCCCGGCCGTCGGCTCGTCGAGCAACAGCAGCTTCGGCTTCGGCGCGAGCGCGATCGCGAAGTCGAGCAGCCGCTGGTCGCCATGGGCGAGCTCGGTCGCCGGCGCATCGGCATAGGCGGCGAGCCCGACCTCTTCGAGGGTCTGCCGTATTACCCGGCTGACCTCGGGATGCGAGTCCGCATTGCGAAACAGCTCGACGCCGCGGGTCGCGTATTTCGGAAAGGCCGAGACCCAGACATTCTCGCTCACCGTCATGTTGGCGAAGACGCTGGTGCGCTGGAAGGAGCGCGAGATGCCGAGCGGCGGCAGCTCGTAGGGCCGCTTGCCCGATATCACCTGGCCTTCGAACAGCACCTTGCCGGATGTCGGCGCCGTCTCGGCGGTGATGCAGTTGAACAGTGTCGTCTTGCCCGCGCCATTCGGCCCGATGATGGAATGAAGCGAGCCTTCCTCGACGTCGAGGTTGACGTGACTGATCGCCTTGACCGCGCCGAAATGCTTGCTGAGGTCGACGCAGCGGAGGATCGCGCTCATGACGCGGCCTGCTTCTGTTTGCGCGCTAGATAGCCGGCATAAAGCGATTCGACGATGCCGATCACCCCGGTGCGGAAGAACAGCACGACCAGCGCGAACACGATGCCGAGCACCATCGGCCAGCGGTCCCAGAACAGGCTGACCGTCTCCTGCAGCCAGGTATAGAAGGCGGCGCCGATCACCGGGCCGATAAAGCTGCCGGTGCCGCCGAGCAGCGTCATGAAAACCAGGTCACCGGAGAACAGCCAATGGATCTTGTCGACCGGCACGATCTCGTAGATCAGCGCGTAGTTCGCGCCGGCAAGGCCGATGAAGCCGCCCGAGATGACGAAGGAGATGAGCTTGTAGCGGCCGACGTCATGCCCCGTCGCCGCCGCCCGGTCCGGGTTGTCGCGTATCGCCTGAAAGATGCGGCCGGTCGGGGAATCGACGATCTTCTTCATCACGACGAGCGACAGGATGAACAGGATCGCCGTGAAGACATAGAAGGAGAGCTGACCGTCGATCAACGCGGGACGGGAGATTCCCGGCAGCCCGTCCTCGCCCCCCGTCACCGTGGTCCAGGAATAGGCGATGAAATAGAACATCTGGTTGAAGGCGAAGGTGATGCAGATGAAATAGAGCCCGGTCCGGCGCACGCAGAAAGCCCCGACCGCCGCCGCCAACAGCCCCGTGCCGACCGCCGCCACCGGGATAGCGATAAAGGCGGAGACGCCGAAGCGCGTATTCAGGACGCCGGTGATATAGGCGCCGATACCGAAGAACATCGCCTGGCCGAAGGACAACAGGCCGGTGTAGCCGATCATCAGGTTCATCGCGACCGCGGCCATGCCGAGCACGAGGATCTCGCTCGCGACCACCGGCCGCTCGATCAGCGGCAGCAGCAGGACGGCCGCGGCGATGAAGACGAGCGCGGCCGGCCGGAACAGCCACGGCGACTTCATCGCGGACGGCGCCGCGGCCGCCACCGCTCCGCCCTGGGCCTTATCCGTCATCGCGTGCGCTCCCGCATGTCAGTCCCTTCCCCGCCGTCATCGCGTGCCGAACAGGCCCTGCGGCCGCAGGATGATCGTCAGTCCCATGAGCAGATAGATCACGACATTCGACGCCTCTGGCCACCAGATGGTCGTCAGGCTCTGCGCCAGTCCGATCAGGATGCCGGCAACGACCGCGCCGAGAATGCTGCCGAGCCCCGCGACGACCACGATAACGAAGCAGATCGGCAGGATGTCGAGCCCCATCGACGGCGTGAGCCCCATGATCGGCGTCGCCAGCGCGCCCGCGAGCCCCGCCAGATAGGCGCCGAGGCCGAAGGTCAGCAGGAACACCTTGTTGATGTTGGTGCCGAGGATTGAAACCATTTCCCGGTTCTCGATGCCCGCGCGGATGATCGCGCCGACATTCGTCCGTGTCAGGAAAAGCCAGAGCGCGAGGACGATCAGCAAGGTGAAGACGATGAGCACCAGGCGGTATTTCGGATAGATGACGAAGCCGAGATTGACCGCGCCGCCGAGAATATCCGGCGGCAGCAGGGAAAAGCCGACCGGCCCCCAGATCACGATGATCAATTCCTGCAGGATCAGCGCCATCGCGAACAGGAACAGCAGCTGGTAGTCGTGATGCGCCGAATAGAGCCTCTGGATGCCCTGGCTTTCGATGACGAACCCCATCAGGACGACGAGAAGCGGCCCGATCAGAATGCCGAGATAGAACGAGCCGGTGATCTTGGCGACGGTATAGGTGAAATACGCGCCGAAGGCGTAGAGCACCCCGTGCGCGAAATTGGGAATGTTCAAGACGCCGAGAACCAGGGTCAGTCCGACGCCGACCAGCGCATAGAGCATGCCCGTGGCAAAGCCATTCAGGATCTGGCTCGCGATCAGTAAGGTCATTGAGAACCGGCCACCCGTTTATCCCTGTCAGCTCCCGAGGCTCTCGAACGGAGGGCCGGCCCCGGCGCGTCGCCCAGGGCCGGCTTCTTATTCTTGTTCAACGCCGTCCTAGAAGCCGCCGATATCCTTGCACCCGTTCAAGGCCTTTGGCTGCTCGGTGGACGAAACGTCGACGATGTCCGCGAAGTCGTATTTGTTCGCCATCTTGTCCGCCGGCTTGGTGCGCAGGATGAAATAGGGCCGCACGGTCTGATGGTTTTTCGGGTTGATCCAGAAATTGCCGACGAAGTTCTTGCCCTTAAGCCCTTCCAGCGCCTTGATGACGTCCTGCGGCTTGGTGCTCTTGGCCTTCTGCATGCCGAGCAGCACCATCTTCATCAGCCCATAACCGGCGCCGGGCCCGTATCCGGGCGGAATTCCGCCGCTCTTCTTCTCATACTCCGCGACGAACTTCTTATTCTCCGGCGTGTCGATCGTGTAGTAGTAGTTCGTCCCGACCTGCAGGTTGGCGCGCATCGACGGGTCCATCTGCACCAGCTCCTCGACGCCGGCCGACCATGACAGGATCACCGGCTTCTTCGGCGTGTAGCCGAAATTATGCAGCTGGCGGACCGCCGAGATCGCGTCGAGACCGAAGTTGATCATGAAGATCGCATCCGGGTTCTTCGCCATCGCCTTGGTGATGTAGGACGAGAACTCGCGCTGCCCCAACGGATGGCGGTCGACGCCGACGACCTTGAGGCCGTATTTCGGGGCGAGCTCCTCGACATATTTCTGCAGCGTCCAGCCGAAGGCATAGTCAACCACGAACAGGTAAATCGACTTGGCCTTGGGATGCGCCTTCTTGAAGATCTTCAGGTTCGCATCCATCGCGGTCCATGCGGCCGCCGCCCACATGAAGGCGTATCGGTGACAGCGCTTGCCCGAGATATCCTCGGTGCCGCCGCTGAAGTAGTACATGACCTTGTTCTTCTTCGCGACTTCGGTGACGGCAAGCGCGACGCCCGACGACCAGGGCCCGATGACGAACTTCACGCCGTCGGAATCGATCGCCTCCTGCGTGCGCCGCGCGGCGGTGCCCGCCTTCGTCTCGCTGTCGCGGGTCACGTATTTGATCTTCGTGCCGTTGACCTTGTAGCCGACCTCTTCGAGCGCAATCTGCGCGCCGCGATCGAGCAGCGGCCCCGTATCCGCGTAAGGCCCGCTCTGCGGCCAGAGCCCGAGTATCGCTACTTCTTTATCCGCCGCCATGGCGCGCGACGCCGTGAGCGCGAGGCCAGCAAGCAGCATTGCCGCAACAGCCGAAAGCACTCCCCTGCGCTGCCAGCGGCGTTTAAGGGACACTCGCATGAGTCGCCTCCTTTAAAAAAAGTTCACTCCATGGAAACATTGTTAGCGCAGCTAATCGGGGCCGCAATGGAATAATGACTCGCAACCTTCGTTCTTCGCGCACTTGCATCTTTTGTTGGCGTTTGCATAGCGCGTTTGCGCTGAATTCAATCATCACCTTGGTTTTTCCGTCAGCAACCGCATTGCCCATGGCGAAGCCGTTGGCGATGCATTACCCTTGCACGCGACCCATGACAGCGGGATTGGGACTCATGGCGGACGACATCAAGGACGCGTTGGCGACAGTCTTCGGCTACGACACCGGGATCTATCGGGAGCGCGGCTTCATGCGCCGGATCGGCTACGGCAAGAAGCCGGCGCTGATCAATATCGATCTCGCCAACGCCTGGACGCGACCCGACAATCCGTTCACCTGCGACGGCATGGACACGATCATTCCCGGCGTGAAGGCGCTGCTCGACGCGTCGCGCGCGAAAGGCATCCCCGTCGTTTACACGACGACCGCCTATCGCGACCCCGGCGGCCCGAACAGCGATACCGGGCTGTGGCATCTGAAGATCCCGGTCGAGGTTCTGAAAGAAGGCAGCGAGGCCTGCGCGATCGATGACCGCATCGCGCCCTTGCCCAACGAACAGGTCATCGTCAAGAAGCGCGCCTCGGCTTTCAACGGCACCTACCTCTCGGGCTACCTGCGCGCGCTCGGCGTCGATACGGTGATCGTCACCGGCGTCACCATGGCCGGCTGCGTGCGCCATACCGTGGAGGACGCGATCGCCGAGGGCTTCCGGCCGATCGTCGTGCGCGAATGCGTCGGCGACCGGGTGCCGGGCGTGGTCGAATGGAACCTGTTCGATATCGACGCGAAGTTCGGCGACGTGGAGCCGCTGGAGGCCGTGCTCGATTACCTGCGCCGCAACGAGCCGCAGGGCTGACGCGCGGGAGCACCCCCTGCCCGCACCGACAAGACAACGACTGCAAGGTTACCGTCAGGTCAACGCGCCATCGTCCGGGCCGACGCAATCCAGATGCGAGGTTCTCCATGCCGCTGCCC
>CAZPFL010000002.1:0-16145 GCA_964585785.1 uncultured Rhodospirillaceae bacterium | reverse complement strand
CCATGCCGCTGCCCGTGCGCGCCGCCCTTGCCGCGGCCCTGACCTTCGTCGCCTTCGCCGCAGTCGCCCGGGCCGCAACGCCGACGGCGCTGAATTTCACCGTGCTCCGCAACGGCGAGGTGATCGGCAGCCACACCCTTAAATTCCGGAACGATGCCAAACGCTTGCAGGTGACCGTCGATACCGCGGTGGTGGTCAAGGTCGCGATAATCCCGGTTTATCGGTTCGAGTACCACGACACGGAAGTGTGGCAGAACGGACACCTGACCGCGCTCTCGTCCAAGACCAACGACGACGGCACCCATCATCACCTCAACGTCGTCGCCGAGCCGGACAGTCTCGACGTGAAGGGCGACGACAAAGAGTCGCACCTCCCGCCCTCCGCACTGCCGGCCAGCCTGTGGAACCCGGCGACGGTGCGGCAGGCCATGCTGATGAACACGCTGGACGGTCACGCCATGACGATCAAGGTGGCCGACCTTGGCGAGGACACCGTCTCGGTCCATGGCAAGCCCCGCCGCGCGCATCACTATGCGATGACCGGCGACCTGTCCCGCGAGCTCTGGTACGATGCGGACGGAACCCTTGTGCAAGTTCGGTTCAAGGCGAAGGACAATTCCGACCTTCGCTACGTTCTGAGGTAATGGGATTCCGATGCGCATCCTTCTGGTCGAAGACAATGACCGCCTGGCCGAGCTGATCGGCAAAGGGCTGAGGGCCGGCGGCTTCGCCGTCGACAGCTTTCCGACGCTCGCGGATGCGGAAGCGGCCCTGGCGTCCGTCGACTATCAGGTGGTCATCCTCGACCTGGGCCTGCCCGACGGCGACGGACTGACGCTGCTCAAGAATGCCCGGCAACGCGGGCTCAGCACGCCGTTCCTGGTGCTGACCGCGCGCGACGGCGTGGAGCATCGGGTGATGGGGCTGAACGCGGGCGCAGACGACTATGTCCTCAAGCCCTTCGCCATGGAGGAGCTGCTGGCCCGCGTCCGCGCCCTGCTGCGCCGGCCGGGCCAGGCGCTCGGCGTGCAGCTTGTCTGCGGCAAGGTCTGCCTCGACACCGTCTCGCGCGAGTTCACGGTGGACGGCGTGCTGGTGCCCATCCCGCGCCGGGAAACGGATATGCTGGAGCAGCTGCTGCGCCGTTCCGGCCGCGTCGTGCCCAAGCCGGCGCTGGAGGACGGGCTTTACGGCTTCGATGACGAAGTCTCCTCGAACTCCGTCGAAGTGCTGATGTCGCGCCTGCGCAAAAGGCTGCAGCAAGCCGATGCAGGCGTGTCGATCCACACCTTGCGCGGCGTCGGCTACATGCTGGCGGAGATACAGGAAGTCGAGTGAAAGCACCGCCATCCCTGATGGCGCGCATCGTTCAGCGCCTGTCGCTGACGACCCTCGTCGCGATCGTCTTCGCCTATGGCTGGCTGTGGTGGGAATTTCAATCGACCACCGGCGCGCTGCGTGACCGCTCGCTGATCGAAACCGCGCGCGGGATTGCCCGCACGGTCAAGATCGGCAAGGACGGCGCTCTCGCCTTCGATATGTCGCCTGAGATGCTCGACGCGTTCAACCAGTCGGGCAACGTGCACGGCTTCGCGATCAAAGACCTTCACAGCCACAAGACGCTGTTCGCCGGCGGCACCGATGTCGGGCCGATCCCGTCGGCGACGTCGGACGAGGAAGACGGCGTGCTCTATCAATACAATCCCGACGGACCCGGGCCGTCGACGTATTTCGGCGAAGCGCTGCCGTTCAAGATCGGCGACAGATTGCTGATGGTTCAGGTCGTCCGGCTCTCCAGCGATTATCAGGACCTGATCGAGACGATCCTTGGCGACTTCTTCGAAGACGGCGGCTGGCTGGCCGCGCCGTTCCTGCTGGTGCTGCTGCTGGTCAGCATCCTGACCATGCGCGGGACGCTTGCGCCGTTGCGCCGGCTGTCCCAGCAGATCGAATCAATCGGTCCCGCGGCCACCGACGTGCGGCTTCCCTTGGCCGGGATTCCGCGCGAGATCCTACCCCTGGTCAACGCGGTCAATCGCGCTTTCGACCGGCTCGACAAGGGGTTCCGGCTCCAGCGCGAGTTCACCGCCGATGCGGCGCATGAGCTGCGCACGCCGCTGGCCGTCCTGATGGCGCATGTGGATACGCTCTCCGACCGGGAGGCCGCGAAGGCCTTGCGGGCGGATCTCAACGCGATGTCGCATCTGGTCGAGCAGCTTCTGCGGGTCGCGGCGACCGAGGTGCTGGTCGTCGAATCGAACGACCACGCCGATCTGTGCGCCATCGCCCGCGACGTCGCGAGCTACCTGGCGCTCATGGCCATCCGGTCGGGCCGTGAGCTGGCGGTGGACGCGCCCGATCATCCCGTTCGCGTCCGCGGTCACACGGACGCCCTGTTCCATGCCGTGCGCAATCTCGCCGACAACGCCTTGCGTCATACGCCGCCCGGCACGACGGTCGTCATCGCCGTTACCCCCTCCCCGCCGCAACTGAGCGTCCGCGACAGCGGGCCCGGCGTACCGCCGGAGAAACGCGAGGCGATCTTCCGGCGCTTCTGGCGCAACGATCGCCGCGCCAGTGGGGCCGGATTGGGGCTGTCGATCGTGCAGCGCACCATGGACGCCCATGGCGGCCGGGTCGCCTACGAAGACGTCAAAGGCGGTGGCGCGCTGTTCCGGCTGATATTTCCCAAGCCGTAAGGTTCCATTCAGGTCGCTCGGTCAGCATTCCGTCTCATCAAGGAGACGACGCATGACCTTGGTCTTGGCCGATCGGGCCCATCCATTGCGGGGCCGGCTGGAGCGAACGGTGCGGGCCGTCTTTCTCGCGGAGTACGGCGCCTACGTGCCGCAATTTCCACACCGCCTCATCGCTTTCCTGAACACCGACGGCGCGCCGCGCGCGATCGCGGGACTGCGCTTCGCGGAGGATGGTCTTTTTTCGAGCGCCTATCTGGACGGTGCCGCGGAGTTGGTTCTTGCCCGGTATTTCGGCCGGCCGGTGAGCCAGGGACGGATCGTCGAGTTTTCCAGCCTGGCCGCGCCCAGCGCGGGCGCCGCGATGCCGCTGGTCGGCGCCGCCATCCGTCTCTGCCGGGCCGCGGGCGCCGATTTCGGCTTGTTCACCGCGACCGCACGTCTGCGCACCCTGTTACGGCGAAGCGGGCTCGCGGCCGTCGACCTGGGCCCGGCGCGATCCGATCGGCTCGACAACGCCGCGGCCTGGGGAAGCTATTACAGGCATGATCCGCGGGTGCTCGCGGTCGCCGCAGACTCCTTGCCGCCGATGCTCTTGCACGCCCGCGCCATTCCGGAGGCACCGTGTCATGCGTGATGTTCTGCTCGCCATCCGCGCGCTTGCCGCCCAAGATCCGGAACGCCCCGCCATCACCGGCGCCGCCGGAAGCTTGACCTATCGCCAGCTCGATCGGGCGATCACCCGGCTGCAGGCCGCCCTCGCCGGCACCCCGGATCGGGTCGGCCTGCTCATGGCGCGTTCCGCCGCGGCCATTGCCGCCGATCTGGCGCTCGCGTCGCTCGGGCGGACCATCGTCCCGCTGCCCGATTTCTTTTCGATCGATCAATGGCGGCACATGATCGAAAACGCCGGCATCGGCGCGGTCGTCACCACGGCCGCGCTGTCGCGCCGGTTGGCCGGCCCGCCGGTTCCGGTCATTGCCATCGACCGGCTGGCCTGTTGCGCCGGAAGCCCGCCCACCGAAGAGACCGGCACATCCCGCCGCATCATCTACACCTCGGGCACCACCGGGCGGCCAAAAGGGGTCGTGCTGGACGAGTCCGCGCTCGCGGCGAGCCTGACCGGACTGGAAAAGGCGGTATCGGCGACCGCCGGCGACATCCACCTCTCCGTCTTGCCGTTCTCCCTGCTGCTCGAACAGCTGGCGGGCGTGCTGCTGCCGCTGAAAGTGGGCGCTCGGCTCCACCTGTCGGCCTCGCCCGCGGAATTTCCGAAGGACGCCGCGCGCATCGAACCGACCACGTCGATCCTCACGCCCGACCTGCTGGCCGGCTGGGTCGCGTATCTCAGCGCGACCGGACAGCGGGCGCCGGCATCGCTCCGCTTCGTCGCGGTCGGCGGCGCGCCCGTCGGGACGGCCCTCGCCGAAGCGGCCTGGGCCGTCGGCATTCCGGTCCACGAGGGCTACGGCCTGTCGGAATGCTGTTCGGTGGTGGCGGTCAACCGGCCCGGCGCGCGCCGGCCGGCAACCGTGGGGCAGCCGCTGGACGGCATCGACGTCACGATCGAGGACGACGAGATCGTCGTGCGCGGCCCGACCGTCATGAGAGGCTATCTCGGCGGCACGGCGCCCAGCGGCGTCTGGCGCACCGGCGATCTCGGCCGATGGGACGGCGATGGACATCTGGTCGTCTTGGGTCGCAAGGATGACGTGGTCGTGACCCAGGCCGGGCGCAACGTCCATCCGGAATGGATCGAGCCCATGCTTCTCGCCGATCCGAACGTGCGCCGCGCCGCCGTCGTCCCGGGACGCTGGGGCGTAAAGGCGGTCCTGACGGTCGATCAAGGGACGGCGGCCGACTGGCTGCGGCGGGCGCGGACCCTGACCGCCGCCGCGCCGCCCTATGCGCGCCCCGCCGAGGTCGCGATCCTCTCCCCCGCCGACGCCCGCACGCTAGCGCTATTCACGCCGGACGGACGGCCGCGGCGGCGGCGTATCGCGCGATACCTGGCGATATGCCAATGAGCTTCTACGAGACGCTGGTGGACGAGACCACGCCGGAGCGTAAGACCTTCCTTTCCATACCCCTGATCCGCGACGCGGTCGCCCATGGGGTCGACCGGCCGCTTTATCTGGTTTTCCTCGACAACGCCTATCACCACGTCCGCCATACGGTGCCGCTGCTCGAGGCCGCGCGCGCCGCCTGCGGCCCCGACGACCACGCCTTGGCGGCCGGGCTCGGGGCATATGCGGAGGAGGAAGCCGGCCATGACGAATGGATCCTCGACGACATCGCCGCGCTCGGCGGCGATCGCGACGCAGCGCGCCGCGCGCGGCCGCCTTTGCCGGCGCGGGCCATGGTCGCCTACGCCTTCCGCCTGATCACGGAGGAAGGGCCCTATGCCTTGCTGGGCATGGTGCACGTGCTGGAGGGCATGTCGGTCGCGCTGGCCATGAAGGCGGCGCAGTCCATCCGCACCCGCCTGGCGCCGCACGGGAACGGCGGGTTCAGCTATCTGACATCGCATGGCGAGCTGGACGTCGGGCATGTGGAGCGGTTCGCCCGGCTGCTCGACGCCGTCGACACGCCGGTACGGCGGGACGTTGTCATCGCCGCCGCCAAGGATTTCTATCACCTCTACGGCGACATCTTCCGTGCCTTGGAGCGCAGCCAGCGGGGAGGAAGCCATGCGAATTGACGGCAGCGTCGCGCTCGTCACCGGCGCGGGATCGGGAATCGGCCGGGCCATCGCGGTCGAGCTGTCCCGCCGCGGCGCGCGCCTCATCCTGCTGGGACGCAGGCAGCCGGGCCTGGAGGAAACCCGGGAGCGGCTCGCCCGTCCGCTGCGCGCGGCGGTGCTGACGCTGGATCTCGCCGCCCCGCGGGAACGCGCCGGCCTCGCCGCCCAGGTGGCCGCCATGACGAGCGGGCTCGACCTGCTCGTCAACAATGCCGGGATCGTCCGCGCCGGCGCGCTGTCCGACCAGGACGATGCCATTTGGCGCGAGATGCTGGAGGTCAACCTGCTGGCGCCGATGACGATCACGCGCGACCTGCTGCCGCTGCTGGCGGCGTCGAGCCAGGGACGCGTGGTTAACGTCGGGTCAATGTTCGGGGATATCGGCTTTCCCTTCTTCGCCGCCTATTCCGCGAGCAAATTCGGCCTGCGGGGCTGGTCCGAGGCGCTACGCCGCGAACTGGCCGATCAGGGCGTCGGCGTCACCTATTGCGCCCCCCGCGGCGCGCGAACCCCGGCGTCCGACGGCTTTCAGCGCTATGTCCGGGCATTCTCCATGCGCCTGGACGCGACCGAAACGGTCGCCCGGCGCGTCGTCGACGGCATCGCCGCAGACGCTCGAGACATATATCCTATTGGACCAGAACGATTTTTTCTGATAGTTCAGCGCTTGCTCCCCAGGCTGATCGATGGTGGCCTCCGCCGGAGGGTCGCCGCGGAAAATAAAAAGGCCGCGTTCAGGTTGCGGTCAGCTTCGCCGTGTAATGTCCCAAGTGCGGCAGATTCGCCGTAGGCAGTCAAAGATAGGACTTTGCCATGCAGATCGGATCGGTGGGTTCGCTGCCCAGTCATGCGTCTGCGTCTCTGATTTCCCAACCTGAGCGCGCAGAACGTGGCCCCGATCACGACAACGATGGTGACGAGGGGCAGCGCGTCACCAGCACAGCGCCGCAGTCGGCTCAGGCCGCCGGACGCGGTAACGTTTTTAACATTCTGGCCTGATTCGGGTGATGGCGGCCATGCGGTTCGCGGCCAAAGAGCGTTAAGCTCTCCCCGCGGCCGCTCGGGCGTCGTCGCCTTCCAGTATCTCGCGGCAGCGGGTGTAAATCGCATCGAATTGGCGATTGCACCCGCTCCGCGCTTTCCATATCCCCCGGCAGCGCCCTCGGTCCGCGAAATATCTCTCATATATTCCCGCAGTGGCCGCGTCGATTGGACAATGCTGCGCTCCCTCATCGAGAAATTCCTCAGAAGCAGCAAAATGTCTCCACAATAATACCGTGTTTGTGATCGAGATTTATATTCGGCGACCTGGAAGTAATTCCGAGATCGACCAAATCAATTAATAAAATATGACCAATAATAATGCTTTTGACCCCGGGATACTCGTCGCGCGAGTAAATCCAGTCGCATTGGAGTGCAAGAGGATGTCCATGAGTCACGCGAATTCCGTGCTAATCGTCGAAGACGAGTCGATCCAGGCTCAGAACCTGAGCATGCTCCTTGCTGATTCGGGTTATGACGTGGTCGGGGTCGTCCCGACGGCGGAGGATGCGCTCGCGGTCTATCAGGACCGCATCCCCGAGTATGCCGTAATCGACTTCAATCTCGGCTCGGCGATCGACGGCCTCACCCTGGCCCGGCATCTCTACGAGCGGTATTCGACGCGCGTCGTCATCGTCACGGGCGACCCGGGCGCGGTGGTCGCCGACGGCCAGCGATTCACCCGGCGGCTCGTCTCCAAGCCGTACATGGCGGCGGACCTGCTGAGCCTGCTGCACGAAAACTGAGGCGCGGCCGTCCCCGGTTCCCCGGACTTCCCTGCCCGCGCACGCCGCGTGAAAATCGCGTAAGCTGGGCGCGACCTTTCCGGTTGGGCGGCCCGCAAATCCATCGGCCGCCCGCATCACACAAGACAGAGGAGTCCGATCGATGGCCAAAGGAAAGAAGCCAACCGTTTACGAATTCATCCCCAAGCTGGGCCAGCTGCGCGATGACGTGCTGTTCGGTGATGTCTGGGAGCATCCCGACCTCAAGAAGCGTGACCGCAGCCTGGTCACCGTGGCCATCCTCGCGGCGCTCTACCGCACCGACGAAATGAAGGGCCACATGAAGCGCGCGCTCGACAACGGCGTGACGGAGCAGGAATTGAAGGGCTTGATCACCCACGTCGCCTTCTATGCCGGCTGGCCATGCGCCGTGAACGCCGGCCGTGTCGCGATCGACGTGTTCGGCGACGACTAGAACCGGCCAGGCGGCCCGAGGGAGCCCCAGGCGACGGGCTCCCCGACCGCCGGCGGTTGCTAATCCGCGGCGGACCGCCCCTTGCGCTTGATGAATTCGGGGAAGGCGTCTTCCGCCTTCGCGCCGGGCAGCACGTAGCGCGTGAACTCTTTTTCATTGCCCCACTGCTCGAGCAGGCTGCAGCCCATGTCGCGCAGCAGCAGCGTCTTGATCCCCATCACCGACTTGAGGTCGTTCTTGGCGATGGCGGTCGCGATCTCCATGGTCTTGGCGCGAAGCTGGGCCCGCGGCACCAGGTGGTTGAGCAGGCCGATGCGGTAGGCCTCCTCCGCCTCGACGATCCGCGCCGAGAACAGCAATTCCTTCGCCATCGGCCAGCCAACCTGGTTCGGCAGCGTCCAGGTGCTGTTGATGCGGCCATAGGCGGCGGCGAGGAAACGGAACTTGGTGCCTTCGCAGCCGATCCGCATGTCGAGCGAGGAGGCCAGCACCGCCGCCCCGCCATAAGCCAGCCCGTTCATCATGCCGATCGTCGGCTTCGGACAGGCGCTCAGCTCGTAGGTACCGATGCTGCGGGCGGCGCCCATCCGGGCAAGCTGCTCACGCGTGTATTTGCGGTCGTTCTCGCGCTGCTCGTGGATGTCGCCGCCGGCGGAAAAGGCCTTCTCCCCCGATCCGGTGATGACGATGCAGCCGATGCCGTCATCCAAGGAAAAGTCGCGCACCGCGGTCTGCAGCTCGTCGGACAACTGGTTGCTCATCGCGTTGAGCACGTCCGGGCGGTTGAGGGTCACGATACCCACGCCCTTTTCCTGTTCGACCAGAATGGTTTCGTAAGCGCTCATCCAAGGGTCTCCTCATCGCTAAAGGGGGGACAGGCCGGCAGGACCTTTGCCAGAACTATACGCGCGGGATGCCGGCCCCGCCAAACGGGACCGCATGCGTCAATCGGCGTCCGCGCCGCACGCCCGCTTCTGTGCTATAGATGGCTCTCCAACGATCGACACAGTTTCTACACGATCCGGATGTAGACCCCGGGTCGCGTGAAGCCTTCACGAACACTGCCGATGACAGCCTTTCCCGGTGCCCGCCGTCCCGTCGCCCTGCTGCTTTCGCTGCTTGCCGCCGCCGTTCTGATGACCGCGGCCGCGCCGCGGGCCGCGGCGCATCCGCATGCCTGGATCGACGTCAGGATCAAGGTGCTGTTCGACAAGCAAAAGCGGATCTACGCGCTGGAAGAGACGTGGATCTTCGATCCCCTCTACACCGCGTTTTCGCTCGAAGGGGTCAAGCGCGACAAGAACGGCGCGCCCGACCAGAAGGTGCTCGACGCGCTGATGCAGGTCAACATGAACAATGTCAAAGCCTTTGACTACATGACCCAGGTCGTCAGTGACGGGGCCAAATCGAAATTCTCGGGCGTACGCGACGTCAAGAGCTCGGAAAAGAACAAGCGGCTGCTGCTGACCTTCACCTTGCTGCTCGACAAGCCGGTCAACGCGGCGAAGGGTCCGGTCGAATACGCCGTCTTCGACCCGACCTACTATATCGAGATGCTGCATGCCGAAGGCGGCGGCGCGATCGAGCTGGTCGGCGCTGACCCGTCCTGCAACTACCGGCTGATCCCGCCCAATCCGAACCCGAACGCCGTCGCCTTCGCCGCCTCGATCGACTATACCCATGCGTCCACAAGCGGCCTCGGCGAGCTCTTCGCGGAACACGTCATCATCCGATGCGGCGGCAAGCCATGAAGCACGCGCTTCTGGCCCTCTTCCTCCTCGCGATCCCGGCGATCTGTTTCGCGCAAACGAGCGGCGGCGCGGCGGATCCGTTCAGCGGCAGACGAACGGCGCCGCAACAGGAAGCGCAGGTCCAGCAGCCGGGCCTCGTCACCCGCGTGCTGCTGTTCATCATGGTCAAGCAGCGGCAGTTTCACCGCAAGCTCGCCGCCGCGCTGGAGGCGATTCGCGAGCACGGCGCGGCGACCGCCGGCTGGACGCTGATCCTGACCAGCTTCCTCTACGGCATTCTCCACGCCGCGGGGCCCGGGCACGGCAAGGCGATCATGACGACCTATCTGGCGACGCATCGCCAGCGCATGCGGCGCGGCATCCTGCTGTCCGCGGCGGCCGCCACGCTGCAAGGCATCACGGCGATCGTCCTCGTCTTCGTGCTGACCACGATCGCCGGCTTGGCCGCGCGCGACACCCAGAGCGCGGTGCGCTGGGCGGAGCAGTTCAGCTACCTGCTGGTCGCCGCGCTGGGCGGCTACCTCGCCTACCGCGCCGGGAGCGGGCTGCTGCGCTCGGTTCGCGGCCGGGCTCGGGTTGCGCTGATGCCGGCGCCGCCGCATGGCGACAGCCACGATCACGGACATTCCCACAACCATGCACATGATCACGGCCTCCGCGGTCATGATCATTGTGGTCACGCCCATGTGCCGACCGCCGAGCAAATGGACGCCGCGCGCGACTTCAAGACCATGGCCGGGGTCGTGCTGTCGATCGGCGTCCGCCCCTGCAGCGGCGCGGTGCTGGTGCTCGCGGTCGCCAATCTGTTCGGCATTCCCTGGGCCGGCGTCGCCGCCGTCTTCGCGATGTCGCTGGGCACCGCCATCGCGGTGGCGAGCCTCGCTCTGCTCGTGCTGTCGGCGCGACATGTGGTCACCGCCCTGGTCGCGGAGGACAGCCCCGCGATCGTGATGGCGGGCCAGGTCGCCGCGCTCGCGGGCGGCGCGGTCATCCTGCTGCTCGGCGGCCTGCTCTTCGCCTATTCCTTCGGCCCGCTGCACCCCCTCGGCCTGTAACGCATCCTTTGCGTTTCGCCCGCACGCACGGGTAGATTGCGCCGCCATACCGATTCCGCGGCGGGACGAGGACGTGCATCAGACAGCCGGTATTCCCTATCTTCGCGAGCTCGTGATTTTCCTGGTGGCCGCCGGGATCATCGTGCCGGTCTTCCACCGGCTCAAGATGAGCCCGGTGCTCGGCTACCTCATCATCGGCGGCATCATCGGCCCGTACGGACTCGGCCTGTTCGTGCACCAGATGGGCTGGTTCTCGCTGGCGGTGATCTCCGACATCGACGGCGTAAGACGGCTGGCCGAGCTCGGCGTGATCTTCCTGCTGTTCACGATCGGGCTCGAGCTGTCGCTCGACAGGCTCTGGAGCATGCGCCGTCTGGTCTTCGGGCTCGGCGGCCTGCAGGTCGCCGTCACCGGGGCCGCCATCGCCGGGATCATCTGGGCGGTCGGGGGCCCGGCGGAGACCGCGATCGCGCTCGGTGCGTGCCTTGCGCTGTCTTCCACGGCGATCGTCATGCAGATACTGATCGAGCGCCGCCAGCTCGGCACGCCGCTCGGCCGCGCCAGCTTTTCGATCCTGCTGATGCAGGATCTCGCCGTGGTGCCGATCCTGTTCATCGTCAGCGTCTTCGGCGCGACCGGCGAGAGCAGCATGTGGGGCGACCTCGCCTTCGCGATCCTCAAAGCCGTTTCGGTGATCGGTGCCATCTTCATCACGGGACGGCTCGTGCTGCGGCCCCTGTTCCGCATGGTGAGCCACGCGCGCAGCGCGGAGATGTTCATGGCGGCGACACTGCTGGTCGTGATCGGCGCGGCGGCGATCACCGGCATCTCGGGCACGTCGATGGCGCTGGGCGCGTTTCTTGCGGGCCTGCTGCTCGCCGAGACCGAGTACCGCCATCAGATCGACGTCGACATCGCGCCGTTCAAGGGACTGCTGCTCGGCCTCTTCTTCATCTCGGTCGGCATGGGAATCGACTACCGGCTGGTCGGCGAGCATGTGCAAGGACTCCTGGCCGCCGTCGTCGGTCTGGTCGTGCTGAAAACACTGATCATCTACCCGCTGGCGCGCTTCTTCGGGCTGCCGATCCACACCGCGCTTGAAACCGGGCTGCTGCTGGGTCAGGCGGGCGAGTTCGCCTTCGTCGCGGTCGCGCTGGCGCGTTCCGTCAACCTGCTGCCGGACGGGCTCGCGCAATTCGTGCTGATCGTCGTCGGGCTCAGCATGGTCGCGACGCCGTTCATCGCGATCGGCGCGCATCGGCTCAGCGCGTTGATCGAGCGGCATGCCGGCGAGGCCCTGCACGCGGCCGGCTGGAGCACGCTCGAAGGCATGCAAGGACATATCGTGATCGCGGGCTTCGGACGCGTCGGCCGCACGGTCGCCGCGCTCTGCGATGCGGAAGAGCTGCCCTACCTCGCGCTCGATTGGGATTCCGCCAATATCGCCGAAGCGCGGGCCGCCGACCTGCCGGCCTATTTCGGCGATGCGTCGCGGATCGAGATGCTGCGGCGGGCGCAGCTCGGCGCCGCCCGCGCGCTCGTAATAACGATGGACAATCCGACCGCCGCCGAGCAGGTGGTGCGCAACGCGCGCGGCGAATATCCCGAGCTGCCGATCTATGCGCGGGCGCGCAACCGGGCCCACGCCCGGGCCTTGCTGGCGCTTGGCGCAACGGACGTGGTGCCGGAAAACCTGGAGAGCAGCCTGCAGCTCGCCGGCCGCGTCCTCGCGGCTACCGGCTGCTCCGACGACGTGATCACACGGCGCATCGACGCCCAGCGCGCCATGGAACTTGAAAATGTCCAGGCGCGCACCGCCCCGCTCGTGCCAAGATAGCGAAACCATTGTAATTTTCGCCTTAAGCGTTCGGTAACCATACAGCCCTAGACTGCCGTCCCTGAGCTATTTTTCCGACCGGTCTGCCCGGCGACATCCAAACGGGGCTCAACCGTGGCTGTCGTACGGACCCACCGTTCGGCAACAGAGACGGCGCGGCATGAAGTCCACGTCCAACCAATGCAAAGGAAGCCTGCCTTGAGCTGGCGCGGCGCACGGCTGTCCGGGCTCGGGAGCCTTACGCTCAGCGACAAGCGGCTGCTGTCCCTCGTCGGGATCGTCACGGTCGCCGGCATTCTGCTCGGCATCGCCTGGACGTATCACATCCACACCGATCTGCTGCGGTCCGTCGCCGAACACAGCGCGATTCGCTGGGGCAAGCCGCTCATCAAGGAGCTCGACCGCTTGCGGGTGTTCGAGACGGGCGCCCTGACGGAGGAGCAGCAGACGGACTTCAAGCTGGCCATGCCGCGCGGGGATATCTTCCGCTACGCGCTCTACGACTCCCGGGGCGTGATCTTCGCCGCCTCCCGGCCCAAAGACATCGGGCGCGCCACCGCGTTGCCGGACTTCTTCAAGGTCGTCGCGGCGGGCAAGTCCTATGTGGTCACCAAGCTGAGCCAGCCGGCCGGTCCCGTGCCGCCCTATGCCGAGGTTTACCTGCCGGTCATGCAGGGGAAGACCTTCAAGGGCGCCGTCAAGATCGACGTCAACGTATCGCGCGACGTGGCGGTCTTCGCCGACAGCTTCCGGCTGACCTCGATCGGTCTCGCCGCGCTGCTCGCGACGAGCGCGCTCTTCGCCTGGATCATCATCTACCGGAACATCGTCGCCCGCGCCCGAGCCGAAGCGCGCCTGCGCGACGCGATCGAATCCATTTCCGAGGGCTTCCTGTTGTACGGTCCCGACGACCGGCTGGTGCTCTGCAACACCCGCTACCGCGAGCTGTTCTCGGGAATCGCCGACCTGCTGGTTCCCGGCGTGACCTTCGAAGCGATCATCCGGGAGGGGGCCCTGCGCGGCCAGTATCCGCAGGCCGAAGGACGCATCGAGGAATGGATCGCCGAGCGCATGCGGCAGCATCGGGAGCTTCACGTATCGATCGAGCGGAAATTGTCGAACGGCCGCTGGCTCAAGATCACGGAGACGCGGACGAGCGATGGCTCCACCGTCGGCATTCGTACCGACATCACCGACCTGAAGAACCGCGAACAGGAGCTACGCCAAAGCGAAGAGCGGCTGAACCAGGTCGTCAACGCGCTGCAGGACGGCTTCGTGCTTTATGACGCCGAAGACCGGCTGGTGATGTGGAACGCCAAGTGGCTCGAGCTCCATGACAAGCTTGCCGATATCCTGCAGGTCGGCGTGACATTCGAGACGATCTTGCGCGAGAGCGTGGCGCGGAACCTTTCTCCCGATGCGTTCGGCCGCGAAGAGGAATTCATCGCCGAGCGGCTCGCCAGTCACCGCAACCCATCCGAGCCGATCATCCGCAAGCTTCAGGACGGCCGCTGGTATATCATCCGCGAGGCGCCGACCGCCGAAGGCGGCATCTTCGCCATCAGCATCGACATCACCGACCTGAAGAACGCGGAGAACGCCGCGCAACAGGCGCGCATGCTGGCGGAGGAAGCGAGCCGCGCGAAGTCCGAGTTCCTCGCCAATATGAGCCATGAGCTGCGGACGCCGCTGAACGCGGTGATCGGCTTTTCCGAGGCGATCAAGCAGCAAGTCAAAACCAACATCGCGGCCGAGAACATTCCCGGCTATATCGAGGCGATCCACAGCTCGGGGCAATATCTTCTCGATCTCATCAACGACCTTCTGGACTTTTCCAAGATCGAGGCGGGAAAGCTCGAGCTGCGCGACGAAGATCTCGATCTCGCCAAGCTGTTGTACGAGCTCGAAGCGCTGGTATCGCAGAATGTCGACGCCGCCGGCTTGCGTCTCCGTCTGCCGGATACCGCCCGTCTGCCGGCCGTCGTCGCGGACGATATCCGGTTGCGCCAGATCCTCCTCAACCTGCTCTCGAATGCGATCAAGTTCACGCCGGCGGGCGGCGAGATCGAGGTCACCGTCGCCGACGCGGCGCAGGGCGATCTCGCGATTGCCATACGCGACACCGGGACCGGCATGTCGGAAGCCGACCTCCGCTTGCTGGGCGAGCCGTTCCGGCAATTCGGCAAGGCCCAGACGCGCCATCATTCGGGGACCGGGCTCGGCGTCTCGCTGGCGAAAGCGCTAGCCGAGATGCACGGTGCGCGGCTCGACTACACAAGCACCCCCGGCCAAGGCACGACGGCGACGCTGGTGCTGCCGGCCTGGCGGATCAGCCGCGCCGCCGCCGCGGCGCGCATCGGCGGCTGAAACACCACTCTATGCCGCGGCTTGCGCGCCCCGCACAAGACGGCCGGGCAGCACGCCGGTCGCCTCGCCTTCGCGGTAAACGGGCTGGCCCGCGACCAGCGTCGCGACATAACCCTCGGTCTTCTGGATCAGCCGACGGCCACCGCCCGGCAGGTCGTAGACCACCCGCGGCGCCTGCAGCCGGAGCCGGTCGTAGTCGATGACATTGATGTCCGCTTTGAGGCCGGGCTTAAGCAGACCGCGGTCATTGAGCCCGATCGCGGCCGCGTTGTCGCGCGTCAGCCGTTTAATCGCCCAAGGCAACGACACTTTGGCGCCACGCGTGCGGTCACGCGTCCAATGGGTCAGCAAGTAACTGATCGCGCTGGCGTCGCAGATGATGCTGACATGCGCGCCGCCATCGCCCAGGCCCACCAGCGTGTTCGGATGGCGCATCATGTCGCCGACCGTGTCGAGGTTGAAGTAGGTGTAGTTGCTGAGCGGCCGGTAGAGCATCGTCTTGCCGCCCTTTTCCAGCAGCATGTCGTAGGCGAGTTCGGCCGGGTCACGGCCCGCCCGCTCAGCCATGGCCGCGATGCTCTGCTCGGGCGCGGGCTCATAGTTCGGCGGGTCGCCCAGCGGAAAAATGCGGTCCCAGCGCGCGACGCGATAGGCGAGCTTTTCATTCGGGTTCGTTTCGGCGAGCAGCCGCGCTCGAAAATCGGGCCGCCGAAGGACTGCGAGCTTTTGCTCGAAGGGCAAGTCGGCAACTTCATCCCAGCTTGGCCGGCCGATGAACGGGTTCTGCGAAATCTCGAACCCCAGCATGATGCCCGTCGGCCGCGGCAGCACCTGGCCGATCATCTTCACGCCGTCGGCGTTGGCGGCGGCAATCTGTCCCATGATGTCGCGCCACCATTCGGGGTTCTTGTCGCGCTGCAGAATGGTGATCGAAAGCGGCCGTCCGGCGCGTTGGGCGACACGCCGCAGCATGGCAAACTCGGCATCGGAATCGTTGAAATCCGAGATCACCTGCATCCAGCCCGAGCCCGCCTGCCCCAGCGCGGCGGCAATTTCCAGCAGCTCATCCTCCTCCGCCTGCAGAGTCGGGATCGGCCGGCCGTCGAGTGTCTTGTGGTTGAGCGTGCGGGAGGTCGAAAAGCCGAGCGCACCCGCCTTGACGCCGGCCGCGGCGAGCCGCGCCATTGCCGCCCGATCCGCCGCGTTGGCCGGCTCCCGGTCGACGCCGCGCTGTCCCATCACGTAGACGCGGAGCGCGGCGTGCGGGACTTGGGTCACCACGTCGAGGTCATAATCCCGCGCGCCCAGCGCATCGAGATAGTCCTCGAACGTGCGCCAGTTCCAGGGCAACCCTTCGGTCAGGACGACCTCGGGGATGTCCTCGACGCCTTCCATCAGCTTGACCAGCATGTCGCGCTGTTCCGGCAGACAGGGCGCGAATCCGACGCCGCAGTT
>CAZPFL010000001.1:0-147389 GCA_964585785.1 uncultured Rhodospirillaceae bacterium | reverse complement strand
ACCCGCCGCAGCCGGGCGGGCTCGACGTGCTGGCGCAGCATGTCATGGCGATGGCCTGCGCCGCGCCCTTCGACTCGAGCGACCTGTATCGCGAGGTCACGCGGGCCGCGCCTTATGCGGATCTCAGCCGCAAGGATTTCGACGACGTTGTCGCTTTCGTCGATCACGGGGGCTACGCGCTCCGGGAATACGAGCGCTGGCGCCGGCTCGAGCGCCTGCCCGACGGGCGCTACAAGGCGGCCTCGCCGCGGGTCGTGCAGCGCCTCCGCATGAACATCGGGACCATCGTCGAGGCGAATACGCTGAAGGTGAAGATCCTGCGCGGCCCGGTGCTGGGCGAGGTCGAGGAATATTTCGCGCTCGGCCTCGAGGAAGGCGACACATTCATCTTTTCCGGGCAAATGCTGCGCTTCGTCGGCATCCGCGAGATGACGGTCGAGGCGGTGCGGGCCGGCGGCGACGCACCCCAGGTCCCGGCCTATGAGGGCGGGCGGCTGCCGCTGACGACGCATCTGGCGGAACGCGTGCGCGCGATCCTCGCCCGCCCGGCCGGCTGGGACGCGCTGCCGGACCAAGTCCGCGAATGGCTCGACCTGCAGCTCTGGCGCTCCTGCCTGCCGGAGCCGGACTGGCTCCTGGTCGAGAGCTTCCCGCGCGGCCAAAAGCAGTTCACGGTCGCCTACTGCTTCGAGGGCCGGAACGCGCACCAAACGCTGGGCATGCTGCTAACCCGTCGGATGGAGCGCGCCGGCCTGGCGCCGATGGGCTTCGTCGCGACCGACTACGTCATCGCCGTTTGGAGCATGAAGCCGGTCGGCAACGTGGCGATGCTGTTCGACGAGGACATGCTCGGCGACGACCTCGAATCCTGGATGGACGAGTCCTCGATGCTCAAGCGCACCTTCCGCAACGTGGCGGTGATCGCGGGCCTCATCGAGCGCCAGTATCCCGGCCAGCAGAAAACTGGCCGCCAGGTAACCTTCAACTCGGACCTGATCTACGACACGCTGCGCCGCCACGAGCCGCAGCACATCCTGCTGCGCGCCACCCGGCGCGACGCGGCGCGTGGCCTCACCGATGTCGAGCGCCTCGCCGGGATGCTGAAGCGCGCCAAGGACCGCATCCTGCACCGCCGCCTCGACCGCGTTTCGCCGCTCGCCGTGCCGGTGCTGCTCGAGATCGGCAAGGAGCGGGTGGACGGCGACTCAGTTGACGCGCTGCTGGACGAGGCGGCGCAGCAGCTCATCGCGGAAGCAACGGAGCGCCGCCCGTGACCGATACGGCCGCTGCCTTCGAGCTCCATGGCGCCGGCCTGCTCGCGGATGCGAGCGGCGCGCTCTATTGGCCCGGCGCGGAGACGCTTGTTGTCGCCGACCTGCACTTGGAGAAGGGCTCGGCCTTCGCCGTCAACGGCACGCCGCTGCCGCCCTATGACAGCCGCGAGACCCTGCGCCGGCTCATCGCCGTGCTGCGCCGCCGCCGGCCCCGGCGGGTGATCTGCCTCGGCGACAGCTTCCACGATAGCGACGGCGCTGGCAGACTGGCCGGCGACGAGATCGAGACGCTCCGCGAGCTGACGGCGGCGCATGAGTGGATCTGGATCACCGGCAACCACGATCCCGCGCCGCCCGCCGGGCTGGGCGGCATCGCCGCCCCCGAGTTCCGCAACGGCAACCTGGTCTTTCGCCACGAGGCGGCGCGCAAGGCGGAAGGCGAGATTTCCGGGCACTACCATCCCAAGGCGTCCGTCTCGGTGCGCAACCGCCGCGTTGGCGGGCGCTGCTTCGTCACCGACGGCCGGCGTTTGATCCTGCCCGCCTTCGGCGCCTATGCCGGCGGCCTCGACGTGCGCGACCCGGCTATCGAGCGCCTGCTCGGTCCGGCGTATTCGGTGTTCATCCTCGGCAAGGCGCGGGTGCACGCCTTCCAGCGTGTGCGACGGCTCGTCATGCAGGAGAGCTTGGAAGCGCAGCCGCGGCTGCTCTGAGCGTCAGTCCTTCGCCGCCGCCTTGACGACGATCTCGACCAGCGTGCCGCCGGCGAGCGGCGCACCGACGCAGGCGCGCTGCGGCCAGGTCTGCCAGTCGGGCCCGATCCAGGCGTTCCACACCTCGTCCATCGCCGCCTTTTGCGCCATGTCGGCGAGAAAGACCTGCACCGACAGCATGCGCGTCTTATCCGAGCCGGCTTCGGTGAGGTTGCGCTCGATCGCCGCGAGCGAGGCGCGGGTCTGCGCCTTGATGTCGGACCCGGCCGATTCAGCGGTCGCCACGGTGTAGACGATGCCGTCGTGACGGACGGCGCGGTTGCGGCCGGCGGCGTCCCCTCTCCAGCGTTGGATGGTCATCGGCGGTATCTCCGTGCGTTGTGATGATGCGGTGGCAATGCGCGATCGGGAACGGGCCCAGCCTCCATCGCGCCGAGCACGGCCATGAATTAAACGATGCGTTCACCGATCCGCAGAAGGAAAGATGCCCGCGCGCACGCGCTGCTCAGGAAGCTTCTTCGTCGCTCTCGTGATCGAGCCGGCACTTGTCGAGAAAAGCGACGGTCGCCTCCGTCTCGATTTCGTCACGCTTGCGCTCACCCTTCGAACGGCCGGCGCGCGTACGATTCTCCGCCGCCTTCCGGGCCCGTTCGTCGCGCTCCCTGCTCTTGCGGAAGCTGCGCAGGTTGATGACTTCGCCCATATGATTTCCGTTTGTATGGGTTGCCCCCAAGGTTCAGCTTACCCAAAGAAGGGTAGGCGCAACAAGGGTGATGGGGCCGCATGCTTGAGGTGGGCAAGGTTTCGGCTAAACTGTGACCACGCGACGACAATGCGAGGCAGACCTTGCGCACCTATTTCATCATAAGCCTGATCGTATTCATCGGCCTGACGATCTACGGCCTCTGGAACGGACTGCTGTTCCATTAGCCAGCCTCGTTCCGGCATTGCCGGCGCGCCAAATGACAACCTGGAGCATCGCGGAGGACACCACCATGCGTTGGGCACGGTTCGAAAGTAACGGCAAGGCATCTTACGGCATCATCGAGGGCTCGGAGATCGAAGCGGTCGACGGCGACATGCTGGGCAGCTACACGCGCACCGGCAAGCGCGTCCCGCTCGACACGGTCAAGCTGCTCGTACCGCTGGTCCCGCAGACCTTCTACGCGGCCGGACTGAACTACGTCGACCACATCATGGAACAGGCGAAGATGAACAACCGCGAGCCGAACATTCCGGAAAAGCCAGATATCGGCTACCGCGCGAACAACGCGCTGATTGCCCATGGCGAGGACGTCATCATCCCGAAGGACGCCACCGAGAAGGTGCAGTACGAGGCGGAGATCGTCGTCGTCATCGGCAAGAAGGCCAAGAACCTGACGGAGAAGGACGCGCTCTCCTGCGTCTTCGGCTACACCATCGGCAACGATGTGAGCGAGCGCACCTGGCAGAGGGGCGACCGCACGATGTGGCGCGCCAAGAACACCGACACCTTCAAGCCGATGGGACCGTGGATCGAGACCGACGTCGACCTCGACAAGCTGAAGACCACCGTCCGGGTCAACGGCAAGCAGACCATCGAGTTCCCCACCAACCACATGCTGTTCGGGATCGAGCGCTACATCAGCACGATGAGCAAATACCTGACGCTGCATCCCGGCGACATGATTTGGATGGGCACCGAGGGCTCGGCGCCGAACCTCAAGGACGGCGACGTGGTGGAGATCGACATCAACCAGATCGGCACGCTGCGCAACCGCTTCGTCCGCGAGAAATAGCACGCCGCAAGCGCCGCGACCGCGATCCGGCCGCCGAAGCGCCTAGAGGGTTTCTTCGGTGGCCGGCGCTCTTTCCTTGCGCAGCGTCGCCTCGCGCCAGGCGATATAGCTGATGCTGCCCGCGATGGTCGCGGCCCCGATCCAGGTCCAGAGATCGGGCAGCTCGCCGAAGGCAATCACCCCGATCAAGGCGGCCCAGACGAGCCGCGTGAAGCGCACCGGCGCGAGAAGTGTCGCGTCGGCCTCCTTGAAGGCCTGCGCCTGGGCCATGTTCGTGGCGCTCGACACGACGCCGATGGCAATGAACCAGAGCAAGTCATTGGCCGACGGCCAGACCCAGTGAAACGCCGCGGGGATCAGCGCGATGCCGATCCGGAACAGATACATGTAGGTCACGATGGTGAGCGGCGATTCGCTCCGCGTCAGCAGCTTCAGCAGCAGAAGCGAGATGCCGGACAAGACCGCGCTGAGCAGCACCAGAAGCGCCCCCGGCGTGATGACCTCGATCCCCGGCCGGAGGATGATCACGGCGCCGGAAAAGCCGACCGCCACCGCCGCCCAGCGCCGCGGGCCGGCCTTTTCGCCGAGGAACAGCACGGCGCCGATGGTGACGAACAGCGCCGCCAGGAAGTTGAGCGACGTGGCGACAACGAAGGGCAGAAGTGTCAGGGATTTGTACCAGGCGAGCGCGTTGCATCCCGCGATCAGGCCGCGCGTGAGGATCAGGCGCGGACGCCGCGCGCGGAGCGTCCGCAGGATGCCGGCCCGGGCGATGAAGGGCGACAAAGCCGCGAGCGCAAAGGCATGGCGAATGACGACCACTTCCGCCGACGGCATGTCGCCGCCCAGATGCCGGATGACGGCATGGGTTCCCGTGGCGAAACCGACCGAAAGCGTCATCAGGAGCAGCCCACGCAGGCTGCTCGGCATCGCGGCATATGCGGCACGAATTCCGCGATATTGCTCTCGCATGCGGAGTCCCGTCGTCGGAAGCGGCCGCGGCAGCGGCCGGGTCAGCAAAAAGGTCGGCGGCGCTAGTAGCCGAGCGCCGGGTCGATGACGTTCTGCATCGCCTCGCCGTTCAGCAGGCGCTGAAGGTTGTCGAAAAAGATGTCGAGGGCGCGTGGCAGATACTGGAGGGGGTCGTCCGAGGAATTGTGCGGCGTAACGATGAGATTGCGCGTGGCCCACAACGGCGAGTCAGGCGGCAGCGGCTCCTCGGCGAAAACGTCGAGCACTGCGCCGCCGAGGCGCCCCGAGGTCAGGCGCTGGCGCAGCGCGTCATAATCAACGATCGGCCCGCGGCCGATATTCACCACGCCCGCGCCGTGCTTCAGGCAGTCGAGCTCGTGGCCGCCGATCATGCCCCGCGTTTCCACCGTCAACGGCGCGGCGACCACCAGGAAATCCGCGTCCTTGAGCGCATCGTGCAGCCGGTCGCGGCCGAAGATCGCGTCGACGTCGTCGTCCGGCGCAGCCTGGCGCCGCACGCCCCGCACCCGCAGGCCGAGGCTACGCAGCGCCCGGGCGGCGGCGCGGCCCATGTTGCCGAGGCCGATCAGGGTGACCGTCTTGCCGGCCGCCACCGGGCTGAAGACCTGCTCCCATTTCGCGGAACGCTGATGGGCGATGACCTCCGGCAGCCGGGCGTTCAGCATGAGCACCGCCATGACCACCGATTCGGCGGCTTTGGGGGCGTGCGTCCCGCTGTTGTTGGTCAGCGCCACGCCGGGCGGCAGCCAGTCGAGCGGCATCAGATATTCGATGCCGGCGGACGGCACGTTGATCCATTTGAGCGCGGGCGCGACAGCAGCCAGATTTTCCCTCGGGAAGCGCTGGGCGAAGAGGATATTCGCGGTCCGCATATGCTTTTCGAAGTCTTCGCTGTCCCAGCTGTAGGTGACCGTCAGCCGGCCGGCCAGCGCCGGGTACCGCCGGGCCGCCGCCTCGTAGACCGCCTGGGTGAGATGCATGTGCGGCGGCTTCCAGCGCAGGCTGTCGATGTGAAGATGCATTCCAGGGACCTCCGTCGCCGGCCATCATAGACGACCAAGCGAGGTCGGTCTTGCGCTTATCGCGGTGGACGGACAGGCGGGCGGCGCGGGGATGGCCCAAAATGAAACGCGGGCGCCGATCCACCCCGGCACCCGCGTAATCAACCAGGCTCGCCAAACAGAAGCTGGCTCAGTTGCCCTCGCCGAACGGTGTGAAGAGGCGGGGGTCCGAGAGCGCGGATATCGAGTACAGCCGCACATCGGAGTTGTGCTTCGTGATGCTGACGCGCGCACGCGCGTGAGGCTGCTCACCGTTGGGCGTGAACAGCTCAATGACCTCCAGTACGAATTCAGGGGCATCCTTTTTTCGCAGTTTTGTCCCCACTTCCACTGTCTGAGGCATATCGCTCTCCGCGAATTCTTCAGGTAATTCATTATTGAAGGCAGACTGCTAACAAATTGTTAAGCGGTGGAAGCTTTTCCGGGCCGGCCTCTCCCGCCGGTCCAGGGCGCGCCGGAGGTCCCGGCGTTTACCATCCGCGCCGCCGACGGCGCGCGGTCCAAATCCCGGTTGTGATTCCGACCGGGAAGCGCGACCCCGCCCGCGGCCCTGCCTGTGCCTTGGACGCGGTCCGCGGGCCAGGCTATGCTTTCGACCAAATTCCACCGATATTCGAGAGGGACCTAAGACATGCCGGACGACCTCAAGACGGCCGGGCCGAACGCCGCAGGCGCCGTCGACACCTCGATCAAGCCGAGCTTTTTCCGGCTGAGGACGCAGCTTCTCGACGACGGCCGCAGCAACACGCCGATCGCCGAGACCGAGAATATGTGGGCGCGGCTCAAGGTCTATGCCTCGGGCGGCGAGAACACGCTCCACGCCCACCCCAACGAGGACCACATGTTCATCATCCTCGCTGGCGAAGCCACCTTCTACGGCCCGCAGGGCGAGGAAAAGCCGCTCGGCCGCAACGAGGGCATCATGCTGCCCGCCGGGAGCTTCTACCACTTCCACGCCACGAGCGCGGAACCGCTGGTCCTGCTGCGCGTCGGCTGTGGCGCGAACGACCGCGGCGATCACCTGAAACGGATCGCCATCGACGGCGGGCCGCTGCCCGGCAAGTCCAAGGCCAACAAGTGGAAGGCGCCGGTCTACCGTGCGGGCGCCTATTACGAATAGATTTCGGCTGACTCCCCGAGGTCAGCGGCCATGGCCGCCGGCCTCGGGCCGCGCCGCCAGCTCCGCCGCCTGCCGTCCCAAAATCTTCGCGATCCGTTCAGGCGCGAAGCCGAGCGCGACGAGGCCGGGCCCCACATTGGCGACCTCGCGATAGTCTTTGATCCGATCCCCGGACAGCCGGAAGATGCTGACGCCTTCGAACACCACGCGCCGCCCTTCGGCCCCGGCCAGCTTCGAATCGTAGCTGAAGACATAGCGGGCATAGCCGATCTCGCCATCGCGCACCGGATCGTGCATGTCCCAGCGGAAGTTCCCGGCATCCCGGTGAAAGCGGTTCTCCAGCATGTCCGCGATGGCCGCCCGCCCGCGAAAGGCTCCGTAGAACACGTCATGATAACAGCCGTCTTCGGTGAACAGCGCAGCGAAGCCGGCGCCGTCACCGGCCGCGACCGCCTTGGTGAAGGCGTCGAGCAGCGCGGCGAGGCCGGCGTCCGCCATGCTATTTGCCCCCCGTCAGCGATTCCTGCAGCAGCGCGAGCGCGGCGCGCGTAAACGCCCACATATTCGCCTCGCGCCCGGCGCTGCGTGTCTCCACCGTGATCACCGTCTCGGTCGGTCCGACGACCGCGATGCAGGTATGCCCTGGCGCGTCGCCGTAGCGATTTCCCGTCGGCCCGGTGGCGCCGGTCTCGCCAATGCCCCAGTCGGACTGCATGCGCTCGCGGATGGAGCGCGCCAGGACGAGCGCGTGGGTCTCGGTCGCGGCGCGCTCGCGCGCGATGTCCGCGTCGCTGACCCCGGCCAGCCGCTGCTTCGCCTCGCGCGTATAGACCACCGCGCCGCCGCGGAAATAGGCCGACGCGCCGCCCTGCGCCAGCAGGGCGGCGGAAATCAGTCCGCCGGTCGAGGATTCGGCGACCGCCACCGTGGCGCCGCGCTCCTTGAGCAACGCACCGAGTTCCGCGGTTAAGGCTGAAAGATCGCTCATGGCTCCCTCCTGTCGTTTTTCTGCGTTCATCGGACCCTGGCACGACTCCGCCGCCGCCGTCCACAACGGGCCCGGCAAAGCACCGCCGTTTGGCCGGCGGGCCGGGGATTTCGTAGAATAGCGCCGACCGACCACAGCCACCGGCGACGGAGAACAGAGCCATGCCGCGGATCGAGATCGTTCCATGCGACGCACCCATCGGCGCCGAGATTCGCGGCGTCGACCTTGCGGCCGGCCTTGACGACGCGACCTTCGCCGAGATCGACGCGGCGCTGAGCGAGCATGCCGTCATCTTCCTTCGCGACCAGCACATCACGCCCGAGCAGCAGGTCTCTTTCAGCCGCCGCTTCGGCGAAATCGAGATCAACGCCTTCAGCAAATTCGCGTTGAAGGAAAACCCGGCCGTTCTCGTCGTTTCCAACATCAAGGAGAACGGCAAGGATATCGGCTATGCCGACGCCGGCAGCCACTGGCATTCCGATATGTCCTACACGGCCACGCCGCCGCGGCTGACCATGCTCTACGCGGTCGAAGTGCCACTCAAGGACGGCCGGCCGCTCGGCGACACCTGGTTCGCCAGCGCCTGCGCCGCCTATGACGACCTGCCCGACGGGATAAAGCAAAAGCTCGCCGGCAAGCGCGCGATCCACCGCTTCGCCGCCAAGGAGCGGGGAGTCAAGAAGCCGGTGGCGCTGACACCGGAGCAGATCGCCAAGCACCCCGATGTGATCCATCCCGTGGTGCGCAGTCATCCAGTGACCGGACGCAAGGCGCTCTACCTGCGCAAGGGCGAGTGCATCGGCATCGAAGGCATGCCGGACGCGGAAGCGCTGCCGCTGATCACGGACCTGTCCGACCGCATCACGCGCAAAGAATACATCTACCGCCACCAATGGCGGGTCGGCGACCTGTTGATGTGGGACAACGCGCTGGTGCAGCACTGGGCGCCGCGCGACTACGAATGGCCCGACCGGCGCCTCATGCTGCGGACGACCGTGAACGGCTCGGTGCCCGTTTAGCGGCGCCCGGAGCCGCCCGGCCCGCCAACCATCGATTGTTGAAACCACCGTCCCGCGCCGGTACCGTTGACGCCTGGACCGGGCGCTTCGTCCTGCGGCGTCGGACAATCCACGGCAGAGAAAACCGGATTCGCCGAGGAAACGGATAATGACGGCTCAAGACCGCCGCTACGATCATCCAGGCTACATCGTGCGGCACGGGATGGCGCTCGAAAAAGTGCCGGTCAGGCAAGCGCCGCCGGTCGTCGCGACGGACGCGCGCCCGCATGCGGCGCCGCCCGAGTTGGACGCAACCGGCAGCGCGGACGCCGCCAAGATCTTTCATCTGGCCGCGCCCTATGCACGCGGGAAAGGGCTCGATATCGGCGGCGGCGCGTCGCCGTGTCTCCCCCACATGATCGGCATCGACTGCGGCCAGGCCGGCGTCGTCAACGCCGCCGTCATCGAAGCAGCCAGCCTTCGAAGCTTCGACGACAATTCGCTCGATTTCATCTTCTCGAGTCACTTCCTGCAGCGGGTCGAGGCAAAACGGGTGCTCGGCCTCTTGAAGCAATGGGCGCGGAAGCTGAAGCAGGGCGGTCATCTGATCCTCTACCTGCCCAACGCCGAGGATCCGCAGGTGGGCGAACAACCGGCTGCCGACACGGATCGGCGATGGGACATCCACGCGGGCGACATCGAGCGGCTCTTGAGCAAGATGCCGGACATCTGCGGCTGGCAGCAGCTCGAAGGCGAGACCCGCTCCGGCGACGGCGAGCGGTCACTCTTCGAGGTCTATCGCAAGCACGCCGGGCCGTCCGCCAAGGCGCTCTGGGAGCGGCATCCGGACGGCCGCAAGCGGTGTCTCGTCGCCCGCTGGGGCGCCATCGGCGACTGCCTCGTCGCGGGCTCGGTGCTGAAAGGCCTGCACGAGCAGGGCTATCACGTCACGCTGAACACCAGTCCCCTGGGCGAGCTACTCCTCGCCAACAGCCCGTATGTCGACACCTATCTCGTCTTCGAGGGCGGCACGCTGACCCAGGATCAGTACGACTGCTATTTTCAGCGGATCGCAGAGCGCTACGACAAGGTGGTCAATCTCGACTCGACGCTCGAGGGCCTGATGCTCACGCGCCCCGGCCTGCCCTCCTTCCTGTATCCGCCGGAAGCGCGCCGCTTCATCTTCGACAAGAATTACCAAGAGGTGGCGCATTACGTCGCCGGCGTTCCCGTGGAGCCGCAGGACCCGTTCTTCCCCACCGCCGCGGAAAACGAATGGGCAGCGGGCGGCCGCGCCTTCATGGCGCCGTCGGAGCCCTGCGTCGTCTGGGCGATCAACGGCTCGGGCATTCACAAGGTCTATCCCTGGGTCGATCTCGTCGCCGGATGGCTGGCGAAGGCGAAGGTCCACGTCGTGTTCTCCGGCGACGCCGACGCCTCCCGCGCGCTGGAGAACGGCATCCTCAAGACGTTGATGGAAGACGGCGTGGATTCGTCTTACATCCACCCCTGCGCCGGGCAGTGGACGGTCCGGGAAGCGATCGCCTTCGCGCGGCACGCCGACTGCGTCATCGGGCCGGAGACGGGTCTATTGCACGGCGTCGCGATGACGGCGGTGGCGAAGGTCGTTTATCTGTCGCACTCCTCGCCGGAGAACCTCACAAAGTATTGGGTCAACACCACGACGCTGACGCCCGATCCGGACCGATGCCCCTGCTATCCCTGCCACCAGATCCACCATTGGTGGGACAGCTGCAACAAGGACGAGGCGCAGCAGGTGGCGCGCTGCGCCGCATCGATCGCGCCGGACGCTGTGTTCGACGCCGTCATGACGGCGCTACAGCGTGCGTAACGCGGGCGGCGCTATTCCGCCGCCTTCTCCTCCGCTTCGAGCTCGGCCAGGACCTCGTGGGTGTGCTCGCCCAGCAACGGCGCGGCGCGGCGGATCGAGCCCTTGGTCTCCGACAGCTTGACCGGGGTGCCGAGCGTGCGCTGGCGGCCGGCGGTGGTGTGGTCTACCTCGACCACCATCTCGCGCGCCAGAACATGCGGGTCGTTGAACACCTCGTCGTGGTACTTGACCGGCCCCGCGGGAATGCCCACGGCGTCGAGCTTTTCGAACCAGGCCTCGGTGGTGTCCGTGATGAAGCGTTCCTGCAACAGGGCGACCAGCGCCTTGTTGTTCGCGACCCGGTCGGCCTTGGTGAGGAAGCGCGGGTCCTTGGTCAGCGCTTGGCAGCCCAGCACGTCGCACGCTTTGAGCCAGAGGTTCTGCGCCGCCGCGCCGAGCACGAGCCAGCCGTTCTTGGTCTGGAACACCTGGTAGGGCGAGCTGCCGCGGTGCTGCTGACCGATGCGGGCCGGGCGCTCGTTGGTCGCGAAATAGGAGGCCGCTTCGTAGACGCATTTCGAGACGGCGCCCTCGAACAGAGAGACATCGACCTGCTGGCCCTTGCCCGTCTTCTCGCGCGCCGCCAGCGCGGTCAGGACGCCAATCGCGGCGAACATGCCGCCGGTCGTGTCCGAGATCGGGATCGGCAGGCGGTGCGGCGGGCCGTCCTCGTCGCCGCAGATCGCCATCAGCCCCGACATCGCCTGGGCGACCAGATCGAAACCGCCGCGCGGCGCGTAGGGCCCGGTCTGCCCGAAGCCCGAGACCGAGCAGTAGACGAGCCGCGGATTGATCTTCTTGAGGTCGTCGTAGCCGAGGCCCAGCCGCTTGGCGACGCCGGGCCGCCAGTTCTCGATGAAGACGTCGGCCCGCGCCGCCAGCTTGCGGCAGATCTCGACGTCCTTCGGGTCCTTCAGGTCGAGCTCGATGCCGCGTTTGTTGCGGTTCCACAGCATGAAGGGCGCGCTTTCGCCGTTGATGAAGGGCGGCGTCTTGCGCAGCACGTCGCCTTCGCCCTTGCGCTCGACCTTGATCACGTCGGCGCCCTGATCCCCCAGGATCATGGCGCAATAGGGCCCCGACAGATTCGAGGTCATGTCGAGAACTCGGATATGGGATAGCGCGCCCGGCATGGCAGTCTCCTGAGGTTCATTCATCCAACGATTGAAATCGCATGGGTTCACGGCATTTCGACAATATGGGCCGATGCCCTATGATGGCGCAAAATAGGCCGCAGACCAAAATCGCGCGCCGCTGCTGAGGAAAGTTCGAGAGTTGCCGACACGCCCGTCTGTCGCCGCGGTCGCCCCTTCGTGCATGCGCCTTACCGGCAAGCCGAACACCCGCCGCACCGGTGGAGCGCGCCGCCCGTGACGAATAGTTCCACGGAAAACCGCGGCCGCATCCGCCCGATCGATCTGTTCCGCGAACGGAGCTATACCGGACTCTGGCTGTCCGGCGCCTGCACCGGGGTCGTCCGCTGGCTCGAGGTGCTGGCCGTCAGCATCTTTGTCTTCGACGTTACGGGATCGGCCTTCCAGACCGCCCTCGTCACCTTCTTCCGCTTTCTGCCGATGGTGCTGTTCGGGGCCGCAGTGGGAACGCTGGCGGAGCGGCTCAACCGGCGGACCTTCATGCTGGCGACGCTTGGCGTCCTTTGCCTCACCTCGGGCGCGCTCGGCCTGTCCGCCTATACCGGCCACCTCACGGTCTGGCAGGTCATGGTCGGGATCTTCCTCGGGGGCGCGCTGTTCGCCTCGGATTTTCCCTTCCGCCGCACGATGATGGGCGAGATCGCCGGGCCCGCCCGAGCGGGCGCCGCGCTCGCCTTCGACTCGGTGACGAACAGCGCCACCCGCCTGCTGGGCCCGCTCGGCGCCGGCGTGCTGTACGACCAAGTCGGGATCTACGGCGCCTATCTTCTCTGCTGCCTGCTTTACGTCACCGCATTTCTGACCATGCTGACCGTGCGCTACACGGCGCCGTCGGCGCCGACCGTGCGGTCGAAATACCTGACCAACATCATCGAGGGATTTCAGTTCATCCGCCGTCAGCGCATGATCGTCGGCGCGCTGCTCGTCACCATCATCACCAACATGTTCGTCGTGCCCTTTACCTCCCTGATCCCGGTGATCGGCAAGGAAGGGATGGGACTGGACGCGTCGCTGATCGGCATCCTCGCTGCGGCCGAAGGAGTCGGCGCGATGGTCGGCGCGCTCGTCATCGCGACCATCCAGCCACGCAACTTTCCGCGCACCTACATCCTCGGCACGCTGTTCTTCATGCTGGGTGTGCTCTGGTTCGCCACGCTCAACAGCTTCCTCGTCGCGGTCGCGGTGCTGATTATCACCGGCCTCGGCCATGCGGGGTTCTCGACGACCCAGTCGGCGATCATGTTCGGCGCGGCGACGCCGGAGATGCGGTCGCGCGTACTGGGCGTACTCGCCACCTGCATCGGCGCGGGCCCGCTCGGCGTGCTCAATCTCGGCCTGCTCGCCGCCTGGCTCGGCGCCAACGGGGCGATCATCGTGATGACAGGCGAAGGCCTCGTGCTGCTCGCCATCGTCGCCGTTATCTGGCCCGAGCTCTACCGTGACCCGCCGCGGCTCAGCGAAAGAGCAGCAGAATGACAATGCCGACGACGATCATCACCATGCCGATGATCTCAAAACGGGTCGACCGCTCCTTGAACACGATGTAGGAGGTGAGCAGCGACAGGATCAGCTCGACCTGTCCCAAGGTCCGCACATAGGCCGCGTTCTGCAGAGTCATGGCGTTGAACCAGCAGATCGAGCCGAGCACGCCGGTGAGCCCGACGAGGGACGAGAACCGGAAGATGCGAAAGATCGCCGCGATCTGCGTGCGCTCGCGCCACAGCATGTAGACGCTCATCGCCACGACCTGCATGCCCGTGACCCAGACCAGCGTGACCGCAGCCGGCACGAGAAAACCATCCAGGTGGAGCGACAGGCTTGCCGCCCGCACGCCGACCGCCGCCACCGCGAAACCCGCGCCGGACAGCACGCCGTAGGCCGCGATCCGGTTCGTCCAGCTGGTGAGGAAGCCGCGCAGCGTCGCGTGCCCATGCACGATCGAGATGATCATCACCCCGGTAACGCTGACGACGATCGCAAGGAAGCCGGGCCAGCTCATCGTTTGGCCGAAGAAGACAAGGCCGATCAGCGCGGTTTGGATCGCCTCCGTCTTGGTGTAGGTCGTGCCGACCGCGAAGTTGCGGAAGGAGAACAGGTGGACGAGCAGAAAGGTGCCCAGGATCTGCCCGGCGCCGCCGAGGAAGACGTAGAAAACGAAGGCGGCCGAGACGCGCGGCATCGCCTGGCCGGTCGTCCCCAGCAAAATGACGAGATACAGCACAGCGACCGGAAAGCCGAACAGAAACCGCACATACGTGACGGCGCTCGTCGTCAGCGCCCCCTTGAGATGCTTCTGCATTCCGGTACGGATGGTCTGAAAAATCACCGCGCCGATCGTAATCGGTATCCACAACTCAACCATGGCCCGTCGTCCAATTCTTCCTTGCGTGACGTTTCTTGCGGCTATTGAAGGTCGGAAAGGACCTTGCTGATCTCGTCGACGAGGGCGGCGCCCGTACGGTCGAGCCAGACGCAGCCGTCCGCGACGCGTACCGGCGCGGGATGAAGCGATTGCCCTTCACAAGGGCCGTCGATGCAGAATCCGTCCTCGAAACGGAAGAGCGCGCCGTGCCCCTGACATTGGAGCAGGCATCCGGTCTCGTCGAGGAAGTCGCCGGGGGTGAAGTCGAGCCGCGAAGGCACGTGCGGACAGGAATTGACGTAGCCGTGAACGGCGTCGCCGCAGCGAACCACGACGAGGCGCTGGGCGAAGCCGGGCCCCTCCACGGCAAAGCCGCACGCCCCGCCGTCGGGGATGTCCGCGAGGCGGCAAAGCTCAAGCATGGCCGATGGCGGCCCGCGCCCGTCCCGTGACGAACGGGCGCGTGCCCGCCGCTCCTAGCCGTTCTTGTGCTTGGTTTCGAAGTAGCCGGACGGCGAGATCTCCGCGACCACGCCGAAAGGTGAGCGGAACTTGATCGGTAGAACCCCAGGCTTCGACAATATCTCGCAGCCCATCTCCTTCAGCTGACCGTGCGAGGTCTCGAGATCCTCGACCTCCACGCCGAAGTGATGGATGCAGGGGCCGTCGCCGGACAGCCCGGCCTCGGGCGAGTCCTCGCTCTCATACTGGATGATCGCGAGATCGATGACGCCGTCTGTCAGATGGCAGGAAGTGTGGTCGCGCACCTTCGACTGCTTCAGCTCCTCGAACCCGAACAAGTTCTTGTAGAAGGCCTTGGCCTTGTCGATATCGGGCACTTTCACGGCGATATGATAGATCTTGTTGGACATGCGCTTGTTCCTTCCGGCATTGGCCCGGGGGGCCTATTTGGTCTCGGCCATGACGGCCGGCTGCACCCTGGGGCGATGAAAGCTGGTCCCCTTATAGCCGGGCGGACGGTGACTGGCCAGCCGCCGCAAATGCATGCGTGGCCCCGGATTTTTGCGAAAGTGGATTTCCGGATTATAATGAATTTGTACTCTCATGAAGTCCGCCTGCCCGCCTGCCCTGCCAAACAATCTCGCCGCGTATGCCCGATACGATCGTTCCCTTTACCAACATCTCGGGCCTGGCCGTCACGGGCCTCTTCATCATCTATTTCCTGTCGTTTTTCATTCGTGGAATCCTCGGCTTCGGCTCCGCCATGCCCGCCGTCCTGGGCAGCGCCTGGATGCTGCCGCCGCATGACGCCGTGCTGATCGCGCTGCTGACCTCGGTCTTCGCCCAGGTGCAGCTCTTGCCACAGGGGATGAAGGAGGCGAACTGGCGCATCACGAAACCGATGATGGCCGGCACGGTCATATCCGTGGTGGTCGGCGTCTGGATCTTCGCCGTCCTCAAGGCGGCGTGGCTGACCATCGTGCTGGGCGGCTGCCTTTCCGTGGCGGTGCTGATCGACGTGGCGGGGCTGGCGGAGCGCGCGGCCCGGCACATGCGGCTCGACCGGCTGTCCGTCGCCTTCGGGCTCGCCGCGATCGCCGGGCTGGTCGCCGGGATCGCCGGCGCCGGATCGAACTATTTCCTGTCTTTCTATCTGCGCTGGACGACGCCACACCCGCGCGCGTTCCGCGCCACGAATATCGTGCTCTCCGGCTTCATGGTGCTGTGGCGCGCCGTCGTGACGCTCGTCGCCGGGCTGATCACGCTCAAGCTCGTGATCGAATCCGCCCTGGTGATGCCGGCGGTCTATGCGGGCGGCTGGGCCGGCCGGCGGTTCGCCATGAAGCTCTCGGCGCAGCGCTATTTCGGCGCCTTCCGCCTCCTGCTGCTGGTCGCCTCGGTGGCGCTGATCTGGAAGGGCGTCGCCGCGTTGAATCATTGAGCGGCGGTTTGCGCCCGGGGCCGCCGCCGCTTTATAGTCTCGCGATAAACGCTCAAGAACGAGGAAACGGCCCTGTTCGCCCGCTTGCCGTCGATGGCAAGCCCGTTTTCCGTCCTTGGCGACGCTTCTTTCCCTCGGCCATTCGCAGGAGGCAGTCCCGATGCTGCAAATCAGACCGCTCAGCGATGCCCTCGGCGCGGAAATCACGGGCCTCGACCTGACCGAACCCCAGGACGATGACACGATCTCGGCGATCCGGGAGGCCTTCCTCAAGCACCATCTTCTCTGTTTCCGCAGCGCCCCGCTCGAGCCGAGCGAGTTCGCCCGGGTGGCCGGCTATTTCGGCAGCCCGCAGCTGCAGCTTCTGCGCAAGCGGCGGCACGGCGAGACGCCGGAGGTCAGCATCCTCGAAAGCACCTACAAGCGCCCGGAGGACAAACCGGACGACATGCGCCTGGTGCGCCTTTCGGGTTGGCACACCGACGATTCCTACTTCGCCGTGCCCGCCAAGGCGACCATGCTGCAGTCGATCCAGATCCCGGAAAGCGGCGGCGAGACGAAGTTCTGCAACATGCGGAAGGCCTATCTCGACCTGCCGGAAGCGCAGCGGCGGCGCCTCGAAGGCCTGCGCGCGGTGCACGGCTACGACACCAAGCGCGCGCCCGCCCGCGCGATCAAGCTGACGCAGGAGGAAGCAGACGAGACTCCGGACGTCGACCACCCGCTGGTCCGCACCCATGAGGACACGGGGGAGAAGACGATCTATTTCAACTCCAACCGGACGGATCAGATCGTCGGCATGGGACGGGAAGAGAGCGACGCCCTGCTCGACATGATCTACGAACACGTGACCCAGCCGAAATACCAGTACCACCACAAATGGCGCGTCGGCGATATCCTGCTGTGGGACAACCGCTGCCTGATGCACGCGGTCAACATGGATTTCCCGGTCGGCCAGACGCGCCTGCACCAACGCATCCTGCTCAAGGGCACCCGCCCGGTCTGACTCGAACGAATCTGGAGAACGCAAGACTATGACGAGACGCATCGACGCCGCGACGCTGAAAACGATGATCAAGGACGGCAAGGAGCTGGCCCTCCTCGACGTCCGCGAGGACGGCCAGTTCGGCGAAGGCCATCTTCTGCTGACGGTGCCGGTGCCCTACAGCGTGCTCGAATCGCGCCTGGACACACTGCTGCCGCGGCGAACGGTGCGGACCGTGCTGGTCGACGGCGGCGATGGCGTGGCGGAGCGCGCCGCGGAGCGCATGGCGGCGGTCGGCTTCACCGACGTCGCGGTCCTCGACGGCGGCGTCGATGCCTGGAAGAAGGCCGGCTATGTGATCTTCAAGGGCGAGAACGTGCCGTCGAAGGCCTTCGGCGAAGTGGTCGAGCATGCGGCGCACACGCCGTCGATCACGGCAGCCGAGCTGCACGCGATGTTCGACAAGGGCGAGGATCTGGTCGTCGTCGACGGGCGCACGCCGGAAGAATACAAACGGATGAGCATCCCGAACGGCATCAGCGTGCCGAACGCCGAGCTGGTTTACCGCATCCACGACATCGCGCCGTCGCCGAAGACCACCGTCGTCGTCAACTGCGCCGGCCGGACACGCAGCATTATCGGCGCGCAGACGCTGCGCAACGCCGGCATCCCCAACAAGGTTGTCGCGCTGCGCGCCGGCACGATGGGCTGGCGGCTCGCCGGCTTCGAGCTGGACCACGGCGCGGCACGGAAATACCCGGACGTCTCCGCGGCGGGCCTCAAGGAAGCGAAGGCGCGCGCCGACGCGATGGCGAAAAAATTCGGCGTGCGCAAAGTGGACCGCGCGACCGTGGACAAGTGGCGCGGCGACACGACCCGCACGCTCTACGTCCTCGACGTGCGCAGCAAGGAGGAGTACGAGGCCGGCCATTTGCCGGGCGCGGCGCATGCGCCGGGCGGCCAGCTCGTTCAGCGCACGGATAGCTGGGTCGGCACGCGGGGCGCCCGCGTCGTGCTGACCGACGACACGGAAGTGCGCGCCATCACCGCGGCGCACTGGCTGGTGCAGATGGGCTGGGACGTGCATGTCCTGGAAGGCGGCATCGGCGCGGCCGGCACCGAGACAGGAATGCCGGCACGGCGTGTGCTCGGGGTCGACAAGATCGCCGCCGAGGAGATCACGCCGCAGGATCTGGCCAAGGCGTTGAAGGACGGCACGGCCGTCGCCGTCGACGTGGACCTCTCCGGCGATTACAGCAAGGCGCATCTGCCGGGCGCGCTTTGGGGCATTCGGCCGCGACTCGGCCGGCTGGCGCCAAAGCTGCCGAAGGGCAAGCGCATCGTGCTCTATTCCGAGCACGAGATGCGCGCCCGGCTCGCGGTTCCGGACCTGCAGGCGCTGACCGACGCGCCGGTCGCCATCCTCAAGGGCGGGCGCGAGGCCTGGACCAAGGCGGGCCTGCCGACCGAGGCTTCGCCCGGCGTGCCGCCCGATTCCGAGCGCATCGACTACCTGTTCTTCGTGCACGACCGGCACCAGGGCAACGAAGTCTCGATGCGCGAATATCTGAGCTGGGAAGAGCAGCTCCCGGCACAGATCGAAGCCGACGGCGACGCCGCCTTCCGCGTCGTGACCTCCTGACCGACGGCCGCCGAGGGGAAAGGGAATGGCGGTCTCGATCCGAAATCTCTCCGACCCGCTCGGCGCGGAGATTACCGGCGCCGACCTTTCCCGCCACCTCGACGCCGAGACCGCGGACCGGCTGCGGCGCGCCTTCGTCGATCGCGCCCTGCTGGTTATCCGCGACCAGACGCTCGACGCGCCGCAATTCCTCGCCGCCGCCCGGCTGTTCGGCGAACCCGTCCGCCAGCATCTGGAGCGATTCAACCTGCCGGACTGCCCGGACGTGGCGACCATCTCGAACCAGGAAAAGACCAAGGACGGCAAGATCAACGTGCGCGGCGTGAGCTGGCACACCGACCATTCCTTCCAGCCGGAGCCGCCGAAGGCGACAGTCCTGTTCGCGGTCGCGCTGCCGAGCAAGGGCGGCGACACGCGCTGGGCGCATATGGGTGCCGCCTACGACGCGCTGCCCGAAACGCTGCGCGCCGAGGTCGACGACCTCGAAGCCGTGCACGCCTACACGGAAAGCCGCATGCCACCGAGCCTCGCCGAGCGCATTGCCGCCGGCGACGATGATGTATCAGACGGCGTCGTGCATCCGCTGATCCGCACCCATCCCGAGAACGGCCGCCGGGCAATCTATCTCAATCCGTTGCGGGTGCGCCGGTTCCGCGGCATGACGCCCGAAAGCTCCGCCGACCTCATCGATCGCCTGGTCACGCATTCGACTAGGCCGGAATTCACCTATACGCATCACTGGCGTCCCGGCGACATGGTGATCTGGGACAACCGGTGCTGCATCCACAAAGCCACCGCCGACTACGATTTCCAAGAGCTCCGCCTGCTCTATCGCATCATCCTGGCGGGCGACAAACCGCACTAAGCGCATCGAAGAACCACCGTGAGCGAGACCGACGAGCCGCTGACTCCAACGGCGAACCCGTGGCGGATGTGGCTTCCCATCCTGACGCTGGCGCATGTTGTCGGCACGCTGCACATCACCACGCTCGTGGTAATGGCGCCGGTGATCAAGGCCGATCTGTCGCTCAGCTTCGCGCAGTTCGGCCTGCTGGTGACCGCCTACAGCATCGGACAGATCACCGGCTCGCTACCGGCCGGCCATCTCGCGGACCGCGTCGGCGTCGGCTGGGCGCTGGTTCTCGCCCATGCGTTTCTCGTTATTGGCGCCGTCATGCTGACCCAGGCGACCGGCCTCTGGCTCGGCTTCGCCGCCATGGTCGTGACCGGGTGGGGCTATTCCATCGTCAACCCGGCGACGGCCAAGGGCGTGTTCGAGTCATTTCCGCCGGCGCGCCGCGGCACCGCGATGGGGATCAAGCAGACCGGGGTCCCGTTGGGCGGCGTGATCTCGGCCTCGCTCGGCGCCTTCGCCCGGCCTGGCGCGTGGCATTGGATCACTTTCACCGTCGCGGCGGTCACCGTGCTCGGCGGCATGGTCTGCCTGCTGTTCGTCGAGAAGCCGCGCCCCCGCCCGGCGACCGCGAGCAGCAGCCGCTTCGGCACGCTCGGCGAAGTGGCGAAGGACTTCAACTTCGGGCGCTTCGTGCTGTCGAACATGCTGCACAATGTCGGCCAGCAGAACTTCTTCTCCTATCTCACGCTGTTCGTGCGCGAAGCGGCGCAGGTGAGCCAGGAGTTCGCCGGCCTCTGCTACGGCATCGCCCAGACGGCGAGCGTCATCGGACGGCTCGGCTGGGGCACGATCAGCGACTTCCTGTTCAAGGGCCGGCGCAAGGCGCTGACGGTCGCGATTGGCGCGAGCGCCACCGTCCTGCTGGCCAGCATGGCGGCGATCGAGCCGCGCGCCGGCATGATCATGGCCGTTGCGCTTTCAGGGCTGCTCGGCATCACCATCGCGTCTTACGCGCCGCTGATGCAGACCATGGCGGTCGAGGCGGTCGCGCCGCGTCTTGCCGGCTCGGCCACCGGCTACACGCTGGTCGGCACCTATGTCGGCAGCATCGCGGGGCCGCCGCTGTTCGGCTGGGTCGTGGACGTGACGGGGTTGTTCGACAGCGGCTGGTATCTCTGCGCCGGCCTGGTCGCCATCGGCGTCGTGGTGCTGGCCTTCGGATTCCGCGAGCGCGGGCTGTAATCGGGCGGCGTTTGGCGTGATGCGTACCCTCCGCCTATCCTTGGCCAACGCCGCAGCTTGAGAGAGGAATACGGATATGAAAATCGGCTTCATCGGAGTCGGCAACATGGGGCGGCCGATGTGCGACCGCCTGCTGGAGGCGGGGCACCAGCTGGTCGTGCATGACACGCGCGACGCGGCCGTGCGCCCGCTGGCCGAGCGCCAGGCCCGCATCGTCGGCTCGGCCCGCGCGGTCGCCGACGAAACAGAGCTCGTCTGCGCCTCGCTCCCGTCGCTCGCCGCCTACCGCGCGGTGGCGTTGGGCGACGATGGCGTCCGCGGCGGCAAGGCGGTGCGCATCTTCGTCAACATGGGCACCGTCGGCACCCGCTTCGTCGCAGACATGGAGAAGGAGCTGGCGGCAGCGAACATTGTCACCATCGACTGCCCGATCAGCGGCGGCCCGTCGGGCGCGGCCGCGGGCACGCTGTCGATCATGGCGTCGGGCCCGAAGGACGCCTTTGCTAAGCTCGAGCCGGCGCTCGCGGTGCTGGGCAAGGTCACCTATGTCGGCGAAAAGCCCGGCATGGCGCAGAGTCTCAAGCTCGCCAACAACATCCTGTCGGCGACCGCGCTGGCCGCGACGTCGGAGGCGCTGGTCATGGGCATCAAGGCCGGTCTCGACCCCGAGACGATGCTGCAGGCGATCAACATCGGCAGCGGCCGCAACAGCGCGACCCTGCAGAAGATCCCGGAGCATGTGCTCACCGGCGCCTTCGACTTCGGCGCGGCGCTCGACATCATGATCAAGGACGTGGACCTCGCGCTTTCGGAAGGCGAGGCGCTTGGCGTGCCGATGCCGGTCTGCCAGTCGGTCCGCCAGCTCATCCGCATCGTGAAGGCGATGGGCGGCGGCGCGCAGGACATCACCCAGATCGCCGCCTGGGTCGCCAAATGGGCCGGCACGACAATCCCGAAAACCCGCTGAAGAAAAACCGGCGCGCGATTGCCGTTGCGCCGGCGAAGAACCGTTACGCCGCGCCCGCGCGCAACCAGGACATCGCCTGATTGAGCTGCGACATGCGCCGCGTGTCGCCAAAGGGCGCGTCCGGGTGATGGATCGTCGCCAGCATGCGGAAGCGCGCCTTGACCTCGGTCTGGTTCGGCTTGCTGCCCGGCGGGAAGCCGAGCACGAAAAGCGCCTCGTCGGCATTGCGCACGCCGTGGGGCAGCGGATCCATCGCGACGACCGACATGGCCGCCCGAAGGCGCGCGATCTCGTCATTGAGGGCGCGGATGCGTTCCTTTGCCTTCGGCGCGCGGCCGTCTTCCAGGCTGACCGTGATCTCCCCCATGTTGAGCGCCAGCGCCACGCCGAGCGCGCGGCGGATATCGCCGACCTTGTAGCCGCCGGGCAGGCGCGCCTGCAGGCGCGGCTTGCGGCGCCAGGGCTTGCCCTTGTTCGGACCTGATTTGAGGATCACCGTCTCGCGGTCGTTCGCGCCCGGCTCGCCGGGATCGGGGCAGGCGACGATCGTGTCATGCGAGATGATCAGCATGACCGAGCGCGCGATGTCGCCGACATTGACCTCGCGGCGGTCGGCCAGCGCCTGCACGGCATCGCGAAAATCGCTGGAACAGGGAATTACATAGGAATGCTTGCGCACTTTAGTCGCCATTGCCCGGCCATCCGTCGCTCGAACCGCGGTTCAACATCCGACCGCACTTCGCCGGGTCTTCGTGACGGCGCAAATACAATCGATGCCGCCGCCAGTCAACTGCTTTAGCAGTTAATTTTGCCTTAATGAGGGGTGAATTTTCAGTGATTTACGGGCAGGTGCGCGCCGCCGTCGACGCGCTCAGCCGCGCAGCACGCCGCCCGCGCGCTTCTCGACATTGGCGACGATCTTGGCGGCGACCGCGTCGATCTCCGCGTCGGTCATCGTCGCCTGGCGCGGTTGCAGCGTCACCGAGATCGCGACCGACTTGCGCCCCACGCCCAGGGCTTCGCCTTCGAACACGTCGAAGACCGTGACGTCGGTGATCAGCCCCTTCTCGGCCGACTGCGCGGCACGCACCACCGACTCCGCCGGCACGTCGGCGGCGACGACGAAGGCGAAGTCGCGGCTGACCGGTTGGAAGGGCGACGCGTCGAGCGGCGGACGCGCGCGGCCGGTCTTGGCTTTCGGCAGCGGCACGCGGCCGAGGAAGACTTCGAACCCGACGGCCGGGCCGTCGACGTCGAGGCCGCGCAGCACCGACGGGTGCAGCTCGCCGAACTGCGCGAGCACGTTCGGGCCAAGGCGCAGCACGCCCGAGCGGCCCGGATGGTAATAGCCTGGCGCGGTGCGATCGGTCTGCAGGTTCTCCACCGGCGCGCCGACCGCCGCAAGCACCGCCAGCGCATCCGCCTTCGCATCGAAGGCGTCGACCGGACGGGCCCTCACGTCCCAATGGCGCGGCGCCACCCCGCCATGCCGTAGCCCCGCGGCGACCGTGTCCTGTCCTGCGGGCGTATCGTCGCGCCACGCCGGGCCGATCTCGAACAACGCCACGTCGGCGAAGCCGCGATCCGCGTTGCGCTTCGCGGCGGTCGCGAGATTCGCCAGGATCGACGGGCGCATCACGTCGAGCTCGGCGCTGATCGGATTCGCCAGGCGCAGCGTCTCGGGAATGTCGGCAAACAGCCGCGCCTGCGCGGCGGCCATGAAGGACCAGGTCACCGCCTCCATCATGCCGCGGCCGGCAAGCTGGCGGCGCGCCAGGGCGACGCGGCGCTGCGCCGGCGTCAGCGCCGGCTCGGGCAACGCCGTCACGCGCGACAGCGACACCGCGGGGATATTGTCGAAGCCGTGCACGCGGAGGACCTCCTCCACCAGGCAGTGTTCGCCCTCGACATCAGGCCGCCATGACGGAATGCCGGCGACGATTCGGCCTTTCTCGACCTCGGTCTCGAAGCCGAGCCGATCGAGGATCGCCACTGCTGCGTCCTGCGGCACGTCCGCGCCGCCGAATGTCTTCAGGCGCTCCGGCCGCAGCGTGGCGCTCCGGTGCCAGCTCGGCATCTCGCCCGCCACGGTCAATTCGCTCGCCTCGCCGCCGCAAAGGTCCAGGATCATACGGGCAGCGACCTCGGCGCCCCAGAGCGCCGATTGCGGATCGAGGCCGCGCTCGAAGCGGTAGCGTGCGTCGGAATTGATGCCAAGCTTGCGCCCGGTCATCGCCGTGCGGATCGGGTCGAACAGGGCGACTTCGAGGAACAACTCGGTGGTGTCCTCGGTGCAGCCGGACGCCTCGCCGCCCATGATGCCCGCGATCGCCTTCACGCCGGTCGGGTCGGCGATGACGGTCATGCCGTCTTCGAGCATGTAGGTGCGCCCGTCGAGCGCCTGCAGCGTCTCGCCGTCGCGCGCGAAGCGCATGGTGAGATCGCCCGACACGCGGGCGAGGTCGAACACGTGCAGCGGCCGGCAAAGGTCGAAGGTGATGTAGTTGGTGATGTCGACCAGCGCCGAGATCGGACGCAACCCGATCGCCTTCAAACGATCCTGCAGCCATTTCGGGCTCGGCCCGTTCTTGACGCCGCGGAAGGCGCGGCCCACGACCATCGGACAGGCATCGCCAGCGCCCGCGGGAAAGTCGCGGCGCCACTGCACCGGACTCTTGAAGCGGCCGGGAACGGCTTCATCCTTGAACGGCTTCAGCGTGCCGACGCCCGCGGCGGCGAGATCGCGCGCGACGCCGCGCACGCCGAGGCAGTCGCCCCGGTTCGGCGTCACCGCAAGCTCGATCACCGGCTCGTCGAGGCCGAGCACCGCTGCGATGGGCGCGCCGACCGGCGTATCCTCGGGCAGCTCGATAATCCCGGCATGCTCGTCCGACAGCCCGAGCTCGCGCTCCGACAGCAGCATGCCGTTCGATTCGACGCCGCGAATCTTGCTCTTCTTCAGGAGCAGCGCCGTGCCGGGGACGTAGCTCCCCGCGGGCGCGAACACGCCCTTCAGGCCGGTGCGCGCGTTCGGCGCGCCGCAGACGACCTGGACCGTCCCGCTGCCCGTGTCGACCACGCACACGCGAAGCCGGTCCGCGTCCGGATGCTGCTTCGCCTCGACGACGCGTGCGGCGCGGAAGTCGGCGAAATCCGTGGCGGGGTTCTCCACCCCTTCGACCTCGAGCCCGAGCATGGTGAGGCGCTCGACGATGTCGTCCAGCGGCGCATCCGTCGCGAGATGATCCTTGAGCCAGCCGAGCGTGAACTTCATGGCTCCAGCCCCCGGAGGAGGGTCGGCACCTCGAGCGGCAGGAAGCCGTAATGCTTGAGCCAGCGGACGTCCGCCTCGAAGAAGGTGCGGAGGTCGGGGATGCCGTATTTCAGCATGGCCAGGCGTTCGACCCCGATGCCGAAGGCGAAGCCCTGGTAGACATTCGGGTCGATCTTGCAGGCCTTGAGCACGTTCGGATGGACCATGCCGCAGCCGGCGATCTCGAGCCAGCCGTCGCCTTCGCCGAATTTCAGCGTGTTGCCCTGGCGCGAGCAGTTGATGTCGACCTCGGCCGAAGGCTCGGTGAAGGGGAAGTAGCTCGGCCGGAAGCGCAGCGGCACGTTGGCCACCTCGAAGAAGGCGCTGCAGAACTCGATCAGGCAGCCCTTGAGATGACCGAAATGGGACGACTTGTCGATCACCAGCCCTTCCACCTGGTGGAACATGGGCGTGTGCGTCATGTCGGAATCGCTGCGATAGGTGCGGCCCGGCACGATGATGCGGATCGGCGGCTCGGTCGTCTCCATCGTCCGGATCTGCACCGGCGAGGTATGCGTCCGCAGCACGAGGCGGCTGCCGTCCGGTTTCTCGGTCAGATAGAAGGTGTCGTGCATCTGGCGCGCCGGATGCTCGGGCGGGATGTTGAGCGCGCTGAAGTTATGGAAGTCGTCCTCGATCTCCGGCCCTTCGGCGACCGCGAAGCCCATCTCGCCCAAGATGGCGATGACTTCGTCGATCGTCTGGCTGATCGGGTGCAGAAGGCCTTGCCGCTCCGGGCGCACAGGCAGCGACACGTCGACCGACTCGGCCCCCAGCCGGGACTCGAGTGCGACGGAATCAAGCGCCTGCTTGCGCTGCTCGATGGCATCGGTAACAACCGTCTTGACGCCGTTCAGCGCCTGGCCGGCGGCGCGGCGCGCGTCGGGATCGAGCGCGCCCAGCCCTTTCATCAGCTCAGTGATGCGTCCTTTGCGGCCGAGCGCGTTGACCCGCACCACGTCGAGCGCATCCGGGTCCCCGGCGGCCGCAACCGCCGCCAGCAATTCGTCCCGTAGCTGATTCAGGTCTTCCATCGCGTCCGCCTGACTGTCCGCGTAAGGCTCGCGCGGCCGGTCGGCGGCATCGTCGTGAGACCGGGACCGGGCCGCGTGCTATTTCAGCGCCGACTGCGCCTGCTGCGCGAGGGTCTTAAAGGCGGCAGGCTCACGGACGGCGATGTCGGCCAGGACCTTGCGGTCCAGCTCGATGCCGGCCTTCTTCATGCCGCTGATGAACTGCGAATAGGTCAGTCCATGCTCCCGCGCCGCCGCGTTGATCCGCTGGATCCACAAGGCGCGGAAACTGCGCTTGCGGACGCGGCGGTCGCGGTAGGCGTATTGCTGATCCTTGTGGACGCGCTGAATCGCGACGCGGATCGTGTTCTTGGCCCTGCCGCGCGAGCCCTTCGCCTTGTCGAGTACTTTCTTGTGCCGGGCGTGCCCGGTTACGCCGCGCTTTACGCGTGCCATGCCTTGGCCCTCCTCTATACGTTTCTGAGGTAGTGACGCTTGATCGACTTAGCGTCAGGCGCGCTGAGAATCTGCGTCCCGCGATTGGTCCGCTTCATCTTCTTCGGGCGGCGTCGCAACATATGGCGGAGATAGGCGCTGTTGAACCGGACCTTGCCCTTGGCGGTGATCCGGAAGCGCTTTTTCGCGCTGGCTTTATTCTTCAACTTGGGCATTTGGGGGCCTCATTTTTCGTGGTTGGCCGATACGGCCGGGTACGATAGCGGCCAGGCATACCCAATAGGCCTGGCGCGCCACGCTGGGTTCAGGACCCAGGACGCGGCCTTATAGCGAAGCGGCTACGCCGATGCAAGGCCGCCGGGCTTGACCGCCAAGGATTTTTGCCGCCCGAATGAACGCCAACAAATACAACCACTCGAAAGACCGTGGAGGAAACAGGGATGGATCTGGAGCTTGCCGGAAAGACCGCTTTGATAACAGGGGCTTCGCGCGGCATCGGCCGGGCGATCGCGGATGTCCTCGCCGCCGAGGGCGTCAATCTTCATCTCGCTTCCCGCACGGCGGCGGACCTGGAGCGGGCGCGGGACGCGATCCGCCGGTCGCACAATGTCGCCATCACGCTGCACCCAGGCGATCTTTCGAAGAAGGAGGTCCAGGACGCGCTTGGCACGGCGACCGAAGGCATCGACATCCTGGTCAACAACGCGGGCGCCATTCCGGCCGGCACGATCGAGGAGGTCGATGACGCCCGCTGGCGCGAGGCGTGGGACCTCAAGGTCTTCGGCTTCATCAGCCTGTGCCGCACGCATTACCCCGCCATGTGCCGGCGGCGGAGCGGCGTGATCGTCAACGTGATCGGCACGGCGGGCGTCCGCTCGACCGCCGGCTACGTCGCGGGCAGCGTGGGCAATGCCGGGCTGATGGGGCTGACCCGGGCGCTCGGCGGGGAGAGCCTGGATTACGGCGTGCGCGTCGTCGGCATCAACCCGGGACCGATCGAGACCGATCGGCTGGTCACGCTGCAGCGCCATCGCGCCGAGAAGAAATTCGGCGACCCCGAGCGCTGGCGCGAGCTGATGAAGGCGCTCCCGGCGGGCCGGGCCGGCACGCCGCTCGAATGCGCCAATGCGGTGGCCTTCCTCGCCAGCGCAAAGGCATCCTGGATCAACGGTGTTGTCGTGCAGGTCGACGGCGGCGGCCACTTGCGTTAGCCGCCGCGCTCACGTCGAACAGTTAAGAAGCTCGCTGCGCCGCCGCCCGCGGCCGTCATCCCGCGGGCGCGCATCATCGCCCCGGCTAGCGGGGCGCCAAGACCATGATCATCTGGCGGCCTTCCATCTGCGGCATCTGCTCGACCTTCGCCACCTCGTCCGTTTCCTGCCGGACGCGGTCGAGCACTTTCATGCCGAGATGCTGGTGCATCATCTCACGGCCCCGAAACCGCAACGTCACCTTGACCTTGTCCCCTTCCTCCAGGAACCGGCGCATGGCTTTCATTTTCACGTCGTAGTCATGCTGCTCGATATTGGGGCGGAACTTGATCTCCTTGACGTCGATCGTTTTCTGCTTCTTGCGCGCTTCGCTCTTCTTTTTTTGCGTTTCGTATTTCAGCTTGCCGTAGTCGAGGATCTTGCAGACGGGCGGATCGACGTTTGCGGCGACTTCGACAAGGTCTAGCCCCGCTTCCACGGCACGGCTGATCGCGTCCCGAGTGGACACGACGCCGAGCTGATTCCCGTCCTGATCGATTAGGCGTACCTGCGCCGCCTGGATATCCTCGTTGACGCGCGGGCCATCACGGACCGGCGTCGGTGCAAAGGGTCTCTTGGCTATAGAATTTATCCTCGTTGTTAAAGACGAATTCGGGGCTTTCCCCCGAACGTGGCGCGCCCTTATCCACCCGGCATCGCCGCTTCGGCTTTAAGTCTATGAATAGCGTCGTCGAGCGCAAGTACTTCTTGATCCTTACCCCCGAGACGGCGGATTGCGACCGTCCCCTCGGCGGCTTCGCGTTTGCCCACGACGAAGATGGCGGGAATCTTGCCGAGCGAGTGTTCTCGCACCTTATAGTTAATTTTTTCGTTACGGATATCCAGTTCCGCCCGCAATCCGGCCGCCGCGCAGTCCTTCAGGATCTGGCGGGCGTAGTCGTCCGCGTCGCTGGTGATCGTCGCCACCATGACCTGCACCGGCGCGAGCCACAGCGGCAACCGCCCGGCGTAATGCTCGATCAGCACGCCAAGGAAGCGCTCGAAGGAGCCGAGGATGGCGCGGTGCAGCATGACCGGCCGGTGTTTCTGGCCGTCCTCGCCGACATAGCTGGCATCCAGCCGTTCCGGCAGCACGAAGTCGACCTGCAAGGTGCCGCACTGCCAGTCGCGCCCGATGGCGTCGCGCAGCACGAATTCGAGCTTCGGGCCGTAGAAGGCGCCTTCCCCGGGGTTGAGCACATAGGACAGGCCGGCCGCCTCCGTCGCTTCCTTGAGCGACGCCTCGGCCCGGTCCCAGGTCTCGTCGCTGCCCGCGCGCACGGCCGGCCGGTCGGAGAATTTCACGCTCACTTCGTCGAAGCCGAAATCGCGATAGACCGAGGTCAGCAGGGCGCAGAATTGCTCCGTCTCGCTGACGATCTGGTCCTCGGTGCAGAAGATATGCGCGTCGTCCTGGGTGAAGGCGCGCACCCGCATCAGCCCGTGCAGCGCGCCCGACGGCTCGTTCCGATGGCAGGAGCCGAACTCCGCCATGCGCAGCGGCAGGTCGCGGTAGCTCTTGAGGCCGTGGCGGAAGATCTGCACATGGCCGGGGCAGTTCATCGGCTTCAGCGCCAGCGTCCGGTCGTGCTCGTCTTCCGCCGTGAACATGTGCTCGCGGAACTTCTCCCAGTGTCCGGAGCGCTCCCACAGCGAGCGATCGACAAGCTGCGGCGTCTTCACCTCGACATAGCCGGCCGCCTCCAGCCGCCGGCGCATATAGGTTTCCGCCGTGCGGTAGAGGGTCCAGCCCTTCGGGTGCCAGAAGATGCTGCCGACCGCCTCTTCCTGGATGTGGAAGAGGTCCATCTCGCGGCCGAGGCGCCGGTGATCGCGGCGCTCCGCCTCCTCCAGCCGCTCGAGATAGGCCTTGAGCTCTTTCTCGTTGCGCCAGCAGGTGCCGTAAATGCGCTGAAGCTGCGGGTTTTTCGGGTCGCCGCGCCAGTAGGCGCCGGACAGCTTCATGAGCTTGAAGGCCTTGCCGAGCTTGCCGGTCGACGGCAGGTGCGGGCCGATACAGAGATCGAGCCAGTCGCCCTGCCGGTAGATCGAGATGTCCTCGCCTGCCGGGAGCGTGGCGACATGCTCCGCCTTGAAGCCCTCGCCGATCTTCTCGAAATGCGCGACGGCGTCGGCGCGGTCCCAGACCTCGCGCGTGATCGTCTCGTCGCGGTCCACGATCTCCCGCATCTTCGCCTCGATCTTCGCGAAGTCGTCCGGCGTGAACGGCTCGTCACGGTGGAAATCGTAATAGAAGCCGTCTTCGATTGCGGGGCCGAATGTAATCTGCGTGCCCGGATAGAGTTCCTGAACCGCCTCGGCCATGACATGGGCGCAGTCGTGGCGCAGCAGCTCGAGCGCGTCCGGGCTATCGCGCGTGACGATCTCGACCTTGGCGTCCTGTTCGATGTCGCGCTCGAGGTCGCGCAACGCGCCATTGACCTTGACCGCGAGCGCCGCCTTGGCGAGGCCGGGACCGATATCGGCGGCGACCTTCTGGCCGGTGACCGGCCCAGGGTACCGGCGCACGCTGCCATCGGGCAGCGTTATGGCAACGCCGCCGCCTGCGGATGCTGATTTGGCCATTTCAGACATTCTGTAGTCCATTCCCGGCGCCATGCGCCGCCTGTGGATAGGCGCCTTCGTTTAACGCAAGCGTAAAGCGGCTTCAACCTCATCGACGGTGAGCCGCCGCAGGTCGGGCCGGCGCAGGAACGTGACGACGGGGCCGCGCTGGCCGCACAGCATGGGATCGGACTCCGCCGAGAACAGCACGAGCGACGGGCACCCGATTGCGGCTGCGATATGCATCGGGCCGGTATCGTTGCCGACCGCGGCGGCGGCACGCCGGGCGATGCCGGCGACGTCAAGCAGCGAGGTGCCGCCGACCAGGCTGATCGCACCGGGACAAGCGGCGAGGATGGCCGCCGCGGCCGCTTCCTCCGCCGGCCCGCCGATGATGACCGCGGGAAGGCCGCGCGCCGCGAGGCGCTGCGCGAGCGCGCCATAGCGCTCCGCCGGCCAGCGCTTGGCCGGCCGGTGCTCAGCGCCGCCCGGAACCAGGAGCAGAAACCGCTCAGGCAGCCGCAGCCGGCCGACATCACCGTCCAGCCAGCCGAGGTCCGGCGGCGGCACGTCCATGATCCCCGCCGCGGCGAGCTGCTCGGCCTGGCGCTCGATGGTGTGGAGATGGTCGCGCCGCGGGTTGCGATGCGGATGCGAACAGCCCCGCACAATGCCCGACCATTCCGGCTTGTCGCTGCCGAAGAGGCGGAAATACCAGCCGCTGCGGTCCGAGGTCTGGAGATCGTAGACCCGGGCGAATCGGGCGTCGCGCAAACGGCGCCCCAGCGCCCGCCAGGCGCCGAGCCGCCAGGGGCGCGGGCGGTCGTCGACCCAGACCTCGTCGAACCAGCCGCTGACGCGCGCCAGCGGCTCGAACGGGGCCGTGGTCAGGAGGGTGATTGTCGCCTTCGGATGATGCCGCCGGATCGCCTGGAAGGGCGCGAAAGCCAGGATGAAGTCGCCCAGCGCGCCGAGTTTTATGACCAGAATCCGCTCGCTCACCGCCTCACGTCCCGGCGCGCGCACGGGCCGCGGCGGCGTCCCGCAGTATCTCCCCGTAAACCTCGAGCGTCTTGGCGCACATCATTTCCTTGGAGAAATTGGCGCGCACATTGGCCATCGCGCGCTGCGCCAAGACCTCGCGCTCCGCCGCGCCGAGGCGCATCGCCCGGCCAAGCGCGTCCGCCAGCGAGTCGGCGTCGTCCGGCTCGAACAGCCAGCCGGTCTCGCCCGGCAGCACGAGCTCGGCGCTGGCGCCGTGCCCCGCCGCCACGACGGGCTTGCCCATGGCCTGCGCCTCCACCATCACGCGGCCGAATGCCTCCGGGTCGGTCGAGGCGGAGACGACCACATCGGCCAGCATGAAGGCGGCGGGCATGTCCGTGCAGTCGCCGACGAACTGCACGACGCTCTCGAGCCCTTCCCGGGAAACCAGGCCCTCGAGCTCGCGGCGGTAGCCGCTGCCCTGCTCGCCGCCGACGATGAGGCAGCGCAGCCGGTCGGTGTCGATCTTGGCGAGCGCCTCGATCAACAGAGCCTGGCCCTTCCAGCGCGTCAGCCGCCCCGGCAGCATGATCACGCGGACGTCTTCCGGCAGGCGCCACTGCTGCGCCAGGCTGATGACGCGGGCGGCCGGCACCTGGCGCGGATCGAAGAGCTGGAGATCGACGCCGCGGTGCACCACCCGGATGCGGCGGCGCTCGACCTTGTAGGCTTCGACCATGTGATTGGCGATGAAATGGGAAATCGCGATGACCCGCACGCCCCGCGTCATCACCGAGTTGTAGTAGCTCTTGAACGGCGCGGCGCGGTTATAGGTGCCGTGGAAGGTCGTGACGAACCGGGCATCCGTGCCGCGGCAGGCGCGCAGCGCGGACCAGGCGGGCGCGCGGCTGCGGGCGTGCACGATGTCGACCGCGCGCGACCGAATGAGGCGCCGAAGCCGCCCGACATTCCGCAGCATGACCAAGGGATTTTTCGAGGCGAGCGGCAGGGTGATGTGCTCCGCGCCGACGCGCTGCAGCTCATGCACGAGGCGGCCGCCTTCAGACGCCACCAAGGCCGTCCCGCCCGCCTCCACGATCGCCTCGGCGATGTCGACCGTGCCGCGCTCGACGCCGCCGGTATTCAAAGCGGGCAGGACCTGAAGCACGACGGGCGCGTGCATCTCGGGAGCGCTGGTTTCTGCGTCAACGGCCATGATAGGTTTGCGGCGGCTTCCGTTCGTACGGCGTGGCGGAGGGTTCCATGGCAAGGACATATCCCGTGGCAACGAAAGCGGCAACACTGCACCGCGATAACGGCGCGGCCATCGCCTACCATCACACGCCCGGGGCGGGACCCGGCGTCATTTTCTGCACGGGCTTCCGCTCCAATATGGAGGGCGGAAAGGCGCTCGCGCTGGAGGCGAGCTGCCAATCCAAGGGCCAGCAATTCACCCGATTCGACTATCAAGGGCACGGTCAGTCATCCGGTGAATTCACCGAATGTACCATCGGCGACTGGCTTGCGGACACGCTCGCCGTCATCGATTCGGTCACCGCGGGGCCGCAGGTCATCGTTGGTTCGTCGTTGGGCGGCTGGATCGCCCTGCTGGCGGCGCGGGCGCGGCCCGAGCGGATCGCCGGGATCGTCGGCATCGCCGCCGCGGTCGACCTCACGCAACGGATGTGGAACCGGGTCGACGACGCGACCCGCCGGCTGTTGCAGACCGAGGGTCTCTGGATGCGGCCGTCGGAATACGAGCCGGCCGGCTATCCGATCACGATGACGCTGATCGAGGAGGGCCGGAATCACCTGCTGCTGCCGGGGCCCATCCCGTTCACGGGCCCGGTGCGGCTGTTGCACGGCCAGCGCGACGATGCGGTTCCCTGGCAACTGTCGCTCGATACCGCGGCGGCGCTGGCGAGCGATTCCGTCGAGGTCACGCTCGTGAAGGACGGCGACCACCGCCTGTCGCGTCCCGAGGATCTTGCCCGGCTCACGCGGACCGTGGACGAACTCAGCGACCGGCTGCGGCAAGGCTAAGGGCGCCGACCGGGCATCTATCCGCCGGCCGCAATCAGCCCTGCGAGTCCCTCACGATAGGTCGGCCACTTCAGCCGCACGCCGAGTTCCTGTTTCATACGGTCATTGCGGACGCGCTTGTTGTCGTCATAGAAGCTGCGCGCCATCGGCGACAGCGTCGCCTCGGAAAACGGGATCTCGGGCGGCGGGGCGCGGCCGAGCAAGCCACAGGCATAGGTGATCACGTCCTGCGGCGGCGCCGCCTCGTCGTCGCAGATATTGTAGGCAGCACCGGGGTTGGGCGCCTGCATCGAAGCCATCAAGGCCTGGACGATATCGTCGCGATGGATGCGGCTGAACACCTGGCCCGGCTTGACGATCCGCCGCGCCGTCCCGGCTTTGATATTTTCCAGCGCGTTGCGCCCGGGTCCGTAGATCCCGGCGAGACGGAACAGGTGCACCGGCGTCCGATAGCGGCGCCGGAGGCCAAGCCAGGCGTCTTCCGCCGCGACCCGCCGCCGCCCGCGCTCGCCGCTCGGCCTGCGGGGCGTGTCCTCGTCGACCCAGCCGCCTCCGTGATCGCCATAAACGCCGGTCGTCGACAGATAGCCGGCCCAGGAAAGCCCTTGGAGCCCGCCGATCGCGTCCGCATGCCGGTCGAGCACGGGGTCGCCCGCCGCATCCGGCGGCACGGAACTGAGTAGGTGGGTCGTTCCAGCCAAGACCGCTGTCGCATCCTCGAGCGGCCGGTCCCGGTCGAAGAGATACGCCTCGATGCCGCGCGACATCATCGCCTGCCGCTTCTCGGCGCTACGGCAGGTGCCGGCGACCCGCCATCCCCGCCCGGCCAATGCCTCGGCAAGCGCAAGGGCCGAGTAGCCCAAGCCAAAGCAGAAGAGGCGCGACGCCGCGGCGGTCATGGTCTGAATATGCGATTCCGGGCTTGAACGATCAGCGCGAAGGGCGGACTCTAGGGGTGGTGCACCCGCGAGACAACCCCATGACCCTTGCCCCACGCTTGTTCGCCGGCGCCCTGGCCGCAGCCCTGATCGCAGCCCCCGCGTCCTTCGCGGCAGAGACCCGCGGCAACCCGGTCGCCGTCCACGACTACGACAGCTGCATGAAGCTGGTCCATGAGCGGCCGGAAGACGCGCTCGAAGCCGCGCTGGGCTGGGAGCAGGCGGGCGGCGGCAACGGCGCGCGTCATTGCGCGGCGATGGCGCTGGCGGCGATGGGCAATTTTCCCGACGCGGCCGATCAGCTCGAGTCGCTCGCCTGGGACCTGCCCGAGGCGACCCCCGACTCGGCACGCGCCCAGGTCCTGGCCCAGGCCGGTCAGCTCTGGCTCGACGCGCAGCAGCCGACAAAGGCCGACGCGCTGCTGTCCGCCGCCATCGAGCTCCAGCCGCGGGACCCGGAAATGCGCATCGACCGCGCCATGGCCTACGCGGCCGCCGGGCGCTATCAGGACGCCATCATGGATCTCAGCGCGAGCATCCTGCTCAATCCCAAATCGACCGAGGCCTTCGTCTTGCGCGCCAGCGCCTATCGCCACACCGGCCAGGCGGCCGAGGCGGCCGACGACCTCAAGCGCGCCCTGGCGATGACGCCCGACCATCCGGACGCCCTGCTCGAGCGCGGGCTTCTGCGCAAGCAGGCCGGCGACGAAAAAGGCGCCCGCACCGACTGGGAGACGCTGGTCGAGCGCCACCCCGACAGCGTCGCCGCGGAGGCGGCCAGACGTTACCTCCGCGAACCCGCGAAAGCAGCGGCAAAGCACTAAAAATCGAGATCCGCGTAGTCTTTCGGCGGCGGATAGCCGGGAATGTGATCGCCCAGAATGCCGCGGAAGCTCGGGCGCGACTTGATACGGGCATACCAGTCCTTGGCCCGCGGGTGGTCATCCCACGGCACGTCGCCGAGATAGTCCACGCAGGAAAAATGCGCAGCGGCGGCGATGTCGGCGAGCGAGAACTCGTCCCCGGCCAGCCAGCGCCGGTCCTCGGTGAGCCAGGCGACATACTCCATGTGCATGTGAATATTGGTGTTTCCCGCCCGGATCGCCATCGAATCCGGCTCGCCGAGCGACAGCAGGCGCTTGGTGATCTTCTGATGCACCAGCATTGCCGTCACTTCCGAATTGAACTTCTGATCGAACCAGGCGACGAGCCGCCGCGTCTCCGCGCGCGCCTCGGGGTTGCGGCCGAGAAGGTTCGGCTCCGGATAGACCTCTTCGAGATATTCCGAAATCGCAACCGAATCGGCGAGCACGGGGCCGCCTGAAATCTCCAGCACCGGCACCTGGCCGGACGGGTTCATCGCGAGAAAGGCCTCGCGCCGCTCCCAGACCTTTTCGATCCGGAGCTCGAAATCCAGCTTCTTTTCGGCGAGCGCCACCCGAATCTTGCGGCAGAAGGGCGACAGCCAAAGGTGATAGAGCCTGTGCATGGCGGGACTATAGTCTCCGCCCGTTTACCGGGAAACTCCCTTGAGTCACTGCCGGGCTCGGCGAAAGAAACCCCCGCCGGCGAAACGGCGGGGGTTGGGGAAGTTTCCCGCATCGAACGCTAAGGAAAGGGACGCGTTTAGGATGGAACGCGACGTCGATGCAGACAGCGCGACGAACAAACGCTCGTCGACCGGGACTATCGCATGGCGCTAGCTTTTCTGCAAATAAAAATCATTCGCAACATAATATCCGTGATGGATTTCCCCATGGCGCCAAGATGGTCTTGGAATCGCGGGCGCGGCACTGGAAAGAATACAGCTGAGACGCCGCCACCTTTTCCAAGGCAGTTGGCTATTCGTGGGTGCCCGAGTCAAGCCCAGGCACGGCGGCAAGGTATTGAATTTAAATAAAAACACCATGTGCGCACTTGATACGCGCATCCACGATTCTTCGTTCTGAACCGTAAACCGAACCTAACCGGACAGCAGTAGGCTTGACCGGGGTGTCCATGGGCGCCGATTTCTCCGGGTAGCCAAAGCCGCAACCGCGTTGGCGGCGGACTATGACGCCTGCTGTCGTGTCCGACCGAAAGCGCGTGCGCGGCGGGCAGCTTGGCAATGGCGCCAAGTTGCCCCGGTCAGTCCGCGTTGCCCTCGATCGCCCGGGCGGCCTCGATCTGCGCCACCGTCGCCGGATGCTCGAGCCGGCCGATCATTTCCTTCGGAACGATCTGCCAGAACCGCGGCCGCTCGACCTCCCAATTGGCGAGAATGCTCGCCGCCCAGCCGGACTGCGTCGCCTCCCGGTGCTCGGCAATGAGGCTGCGGCAGACGTCTTCCCAGAACGCCGTCTCGATACGCTGGTAGACGACCGACTCGGTGTTGATCCGATGCTCGAAATCCCCATCGGCGTCATAGACGAAGGCCATGCCGCCGGTCATGCCCGCGGCGAAATTGTCGCCGACCGAGCCAAGAATGACCGCCGTCCCGCCGGTCATATATTCGCAGCCGTTCGAGCCGCAGCCTTCGACCACGGTCTCGGCGCCGGAATTGCGCACGGCGAAGCGCTCACCCGCCTGGCCGGCCGCGAACAGCTTGCCGGCCGTGGCGCCGTAGAGAACCGTGTTGCCGACGATCGTGTTCTCGTTCGAGGCGAGCGGAGAGGACGTCAGCGTCCGCACGACGATCGTGCCGCCCGACAGCCCCTTGCCGACATAGTCGTTGGCCTCACCGAACACCTCGAGCCGCAGCCCCTGCACCGCGAAGGCGCCGAGTGACTGCCCCGCTGTGCCGCGCAGCCGCACCGTGACGTGATCCGGCCGGAGCCCGGTCATGCCGAACTGGCGCGTGATCCGCGACGACAGCTTGGTCCCGATCGCGCGCAACGTGTTCTGCACGTTGTATTGCAGCTGCATCTTCTCGCCGTGGCTGAACAGCGGCGCGGCGTCCTTGATCATCAGCGCATCGAGCGACTCCGGCACCTTGTTCGGGCCTTCGATCGTGCAGCGCACGGGATGGTCGCCGGAGTCCGCGCGCGCCAGAATGGGATTGAGGTCCAGGTCGTCGAGATGCTCGGCGCCACGGCTGACCTGCCGCAGGAGATCGGTTCGCCCGACCACCTCGTCCAGCGTGCGCGCGCCCAGGGAGGCCAGGATCTCGCGCACTTCCTCGGCGATGAAGCTGAACAGGTTGACGACCTTCTCCGGCGTGCCGGTGAATTTTTCGCGCAGCGCCGGGTTCTGCGAGCAGACGCCGACCGGGCAGGTGTTGGAATGGCACTGGCGCACAAGGATGCAGCCCATCGCCACCAGCGACGCGGTGCCGATGCCGTACTCCTCGGCGCCCAGCATCGCCGCCATGACGACGTCCCGGCCCGTCTTGATTCCGCCGTCTGTCCGCAACTTGACGAGATGGCGCAGGCCGTTGAGCGTCAGCACCTGATGCACCTCGGACAGGCCCATCTCCCAGGGGATGCCGGCATATTTGATCGAGCTCTGCGGCGAGGCGCCGGTGCCGCCGGAGTGGCCGGAGATGAGGATGACATCCGCCTTCGCCTTGGCCACGCCCGCGGCGATCGTGCCGATGCCGGTGCGCGCGACCAGCTTCACGCAGACCGACGCGTCGGGATTGATCTGCTTCAGGTCATAGATCAGCTGGGCGAGGTCCTCGATCGAATAGATGTCGTGGTGCGGCGGCGGCGAGATCAACGTCACGCCGGGCGTCGAATGGCGCAGCCGCGCGATCAGCTCGGTCACCTTGAGCCCGGGCAGCTGGCCGCCCTCGCCCGGCTTGGCGCCCTGCGCCACCTTGATCTCGATCTCGCGGCAGTTGTTGAGATATTCGGCCGTCACGCCGAAACGGCCCGACGCGATCTGCTTGATCGCGCTCGACGCGTTGTCGCCGTTGAGCTTCGGACGGTAGCGCGCCGGGTCCTCGCCGCCTTCGCCGGAATCCGACTTCGCGCCGATCCGGTTCATCGCGATCGACAGCGTCTCATGCGCCTCCGGCGACAGCGCGCCGAGCGAAATACCCGGCGCCACCAGCGCCTTGCGGATCCGCGTGATCGACTCGACCTCATCGACGTTGATCGACGGATTCTTGGGCGCGAAATCGAGCAGGTCGCGCAGGTTGATCGGCGGCAGCGTGACGACCCGATCGCTGTAGCGCTTGTAGGCGCCGTAGGAGTCGGTCTCCACCGCGTTCTGCAACTGGTGGATCAGGTTGCCGTCCCAGTAATGCGCCTCGCCGCTGCGGCGATAGCGGTAGAAGCCGCCGACCGGCAGCGCGATCACGTCCTCGGCGAAGCCGCGGCGGTGAATTTCCGAGACCTTCTTCTGAATGCCGGTCAGGCCGATACCGGAGATCCGGCTCGCCAGCCCGGGGAAAAATTCCGCCACGAGCGAACGCGACAACCCGACGGCCTCGAAATTGTAGCCGCCGCGATAGGAGCTGATGATCGCGATGCCCATCTTGGAAATGATCTTGAGCAGGCCGTCCTCGACCGACCGCTTGTAGCGCCCGACGATGCGCTCGAGCGGCTGCTTGCCGAACAGGCCGCGGCGATGGCGGTCGGCGATCGCCTCCTGCGCGAGCCAGGCATTCACGGTCGTCGCGCCGACCCCGACCAGCACCGCGAAATAATGCACGTCGAGACATTCCGCGCTGCGCACGTTGATCGAGGTGAAGGTGCGAAGCTGCGTCCGCACCAGATGCGTATGCACCGCGCCGGTCGCGAGAATCATCGGCAACGCCGCCCGGTCACGGGTGACGTGCTCGTCGGTAAGGATGAGATTGGTGTGGCCGCCGCGCACCGCGTCTTCAGCCTCGGACTGGATCCGCTTCACGGCGTCGCCGAGCGCATGCGGCCCGCCGTCGAGCGGGAAGGTGCAGTCGATCACCGCGGCCGCGTCGCCGAGCTTGTTGCGCAGCGCGACATATTCTTCGGTCAGCAGGATCGGCGAGTCGAGCTGCAGGAATTCGAGCTGGCTCTCGTCCTCGTCCAGGATGTTGCCGAGATTGCCGAGCCGCGTCGTCAGGCTCATCACGCGCCGCTCGCGCAGGCTGTCGATCGGCGGATTGGTGACCTGGCTGAAATTCTGCCGGAAGAAATGGTGCAGGCCGCGGTACTTTTCGGACAGCACGGCGATCGGCGCGTCGTCGCCCATCGAGCCTGTCGCTTCCTTACCGGTTTCGGCCATGGGATGGAGGATCATCTCGAGATCTTCCATGCTCCATCCGACCGTGACTTCCCAGCGGCGCAGGTCGTCGCGCGACATGGGCGCGGCCTTGCGCGCGTTCGCGATGGCGGCGTTGCTGAGCTTGGTCAGCTTCTTCAGCCACTTGCCGAAAGGCCGGAGCCCGGCGACCACGTCCTTCAGCTCGCGGTCGTGATAGAAACGGCCTTCGGCGAGCTGCACGCCAATCATCTGGCCCGGACCGACCCGGCCTTTTTCGACGACCGTCGCTTCGTCGACCTTCACCATGCCGGCCTCGGACCCGACGATGAGCAGGCCGTCGTTGGTGACGACATAGCGCATCGGCCGAAGCCCGTTGCGGTCCATGCCGGCGAGCACCCATCGGCCGCCATAGGCGCAGATCGCCGCCGGCCCATCCCAGGGCTCCATGACGGAGTTGCCGTAGGCATAGAAGTCGCGGTGCGACCGCGGCAGCGTCTCCGAGCGCTCCCAGGATTCGGGGATCAGCAGGGACTTGACCTCGGGCAGCTCGCGGGCGGTGCGCACCAGGAGCTCGAAGACCGCATCGAGCGCCGCCGAATCCGAGCTGCCGGCCTGGATCACCGGCTTGATGTCGTTGATGTAGGCGCCGAATCGGCGGTCGGCGAGGCGCGTCTCGTGGCTCCGCATCCAGTTCACGTTGCCGAGCAGCGTGTTGATCTCGCCGTTATGCGCGAGCACGCGGAAGGGCTGCGCCAGCCGCCAGGTCGGGAAGGTGTTGGTCGAATAGCGCTGGTGGTAAATCGCGAAGTTGGAGACGAAGCGGTCGTCCAGCAGGTCGGGATAGAAGGCCGTCAGCTGTTCGGCCAGGAACAGCCCCTTGTAGATGACCGACCGGCAGCTCAGCGAGCAGATATAGAAGTCGGCAATGCTTTCTGCCTGGACGACCTTCTCGATGCGCCGGCGGATGATGTAGAGGTCTACCTGGAACTGGCTGTCGCCGACCCCGAGCGCATTCTCCACCATCACCTGCTCGATCTCGGGCCGCGTGGCATTCGCCTTCTCGCCGATCACATCGACGCTGACCGGCACCTGGCGCCAGCCATAGATGCGATGCCCGAACCGCAGGATCTCGGTCTCGACGATCTGGCGGCAGCGCTCCTGCGCGCTCAGATCCGTGCGCGGCAGGAAAATCATGCCGACGGCGAGGTGCCCGCTGCCCGGCTCGTGCCCGGTGCGGCGGATATGCTCCTTGAAGAAGTCTTGCGGAATCTGCACGTGGATGCCCGCGCCGTCGCCGGTCTTGCCGTCCGCATCCACCGCGCCGCGATGCCACAGCGACTTGAGCGCCTCGATGCCCTTGAGCACGACCTCGCGCCGCGGCTGGCCGTCGATGGCCACGATCATGCCGACGCCGCAGGCATCGTGTTCCTGTGCTGGATCATAGGCATGGCTCGCCTGCAGCAGCGCTGCGTTCCGGCGCCAACGTTCGACGAAGTCGTTCATTCCATGACCCTCCAAATTCCTAGGAGGCGAGCGCGAGCGTTTCGCTCTGCCGCTTTTCGATGAAATCGTGAATCGCCGCCGCGGCGTCGCGGCCGTCGCGGATCGCCCACACCACGAGCGAGGCGCCGCGCACGATGTCGCCGGCCGCGAAGACGCCGTCCATCTCGGTCATCATCGACCGCCAGTCGACCCGCACCGTGCCCCAGCGCGTGACGGGAAGCGCGGGCTCCGCGAACAGGACGGGCAGATCCTCCGGATCGAAGCCGAGCGCCTTTATCACCAGCTCCGCGTCATGCACGGCGGACGAGCCCTCGATCGGCTGCGGCGTCTGGCGGCCGCTGGCGTCCGGCAGGCCGAGCCGCATGAGCTGGGCCCGCACGCCGCTCACCACACCGTCGCCAAGGAACGCTTCCGGCGCGGAGAGCCAGACGAATTCGACGCCCTCTTCCTCGGCATGCTTCACCTCGCGCGCCGATCCCGGCATGTTCTCGCGGTCGCGCCGATACAGGCACTTGACCGACAGCGCGCCCTGGCGAACGGCGGTGCGCACGCAATCCATCGCAGTGTCGCCGCCGCCGATGACGACGACATTCTTTCCCTTCGCGTTGAGCGAGCCGTCATCGAAGGCCGGCACTTGGTCGCCGAGCCCTTCGCGGTTGCTCACCGTCAGAAAATCCATCGCCTGCACGATGTTGCCGAGCCCGACACCGGGCGCCGCGATATCGCGCGCCTTGTACACGCCGGTGGCGATCAGCACCGCGTCATGCCGTTGCTTGAGCTCGGCGAGGGTCGCGTCGCGGCCGACCTCGAAATTGAGCTCGAACGTCACGCCGCTCTCGATCAGCCATTTGGCCCGACGGTCGACGATCGCCTTGTCCAGCTTGAAATTCGGAATGCCGTAAATCAGCAGGCCGCCGACGCGATCGTAGCGGTCGTAGACCACCACCCGATAGCCGAGCCGGCGCAGCCGCTCGGCAGCCGCCAGCCCGGCCGGACCGGCGCCGATGATGCCGACCGACTGCTTGCGCTCGGCAACCGGGACGACCGGCTTGATCCAGCCCTTCTCCCAGGCCGTCTCGGTGATGTAGCTCTCCACCGTCCCGATCGTGACCGTGCCGTGGCCCGCCTGCTCGATGACGCAGTTCCCTTCGCACAGACGGTCCTGCGGGCAGATGCGGCCGCAGACCTCGGGAAAGGTGTTGGTCGACGACGACATCTCGTAGGCCTCTTCCAGGCGGCCTTCGGCGGTGAGCATCAGCCAGTCGGGGATGTTGTTGTGCAGCGGGCAATGCTGCTGGCAGAAGGGAATGCCGCATTGCGAGCAGCGCGCAGCCTGTTCGGCGGCTCGGGTCGGGTCGAACCGCTTGTAGATTTCCAGGAAGTCGGTGCGCCGCTGCTGCGAATCCCGCTTTTCGGGCATCCGCTGCGGCGTGTCGACGAATTTCAGCATCTGCTCCGGCATGCTTCCAAGCGGCCTTTCCATTTGGTCGCGCCCCATCGCCGGGGCACGCACCGGCGCGACGTGGGTTCGGCAGCCAACAGGCCACCGCCAAGACGAAATCGCGCCGAACGCTCATTTTCGGATGTCGAGCCGCGAACCCCGTCCGATCGGGCACGGCATGTCCGCCCCATCCCTCCCGCGCCGGTCGCCGTGGCGACACTGGCAACGGTGATCATTTAATAGGTTACACCGAAAACGCCGGTATGGCCAGTGAATTTAGCGCTACAAGGTCAGATTCATTGACCTTATATAAATCGATCAAACCGTTTGTCGCCTAAATCATGCGCAGCTGCGCTTAGGCCAAACAATTTAGTCCCATTTCGATACTACCTAAACGGCTGCAATGGCCCGGTGAAGGTGATAGGGTGCCGCTCACTCGGCGGACTTGCCGGAAGCCGGACGAATACCGCACTCGCGCGGAGACGCATTTGTGACACTCTTCCCGATCGTGGTCCTGGCAATCGTGCAGGGCCTTACCGAATTCCTGCCCGTCAGTTCGTCAAGTCACTTGGTGCTCCTGTCGAAGATCGTCGGGCAGCCGGAGCAAGACCTCATCATCGTCATCGCCATTCATCTCGGCACACTGCTGGCCGTGATCGTTTACTTCTGGCAGGACATCTGGGAGATGCTGGCCGGCTTGACCGGGTTGTTCGCGCGCCGCAAAGGACCCGGGCTGCGGCTGCTGATTTACCTTCTCGTGGCGACGGTCCCCGTCGTCATCGTCGGTTATTTCGGGCTCCGCTACATCAACACGGTCTTTCGCCACGTCGAAGTGATCGCCTGGACGACACTGATATTCGGCTTGGTGCTGGGACTGACCGACCGGCTTTGCATGACCGTCCGCCGCATCGAGCACATGAACTACGCCGGCGCTCTGTTCATCGGCCTGGCGCAGGTCCTGGCCCTTGTCTCGGGTACGAGCCGGGCGGGCATTACGATGACGGCGTGCCGCTTCCTTGGCATGGAGCGCCGCGATTCGGCCCGATTCTCCATGCTTCTCGCGATTCCAGCGATCCTCGGCTCAGCGGCGCTGATCGGGTTACAGATCCATCCGGCCGGCGGCATTGCACTGCGGCCGGACGCCCTGCTTGCCGCGGCGCTGGCCTTTTTCGTCGCCCTGGCCGCGATCGCGCTGATGATGCGCTGGCTCGTGCATGGGAGCTTCGCCCCCTTCGTCCTTTACCGCGTCGTCCTCGGCGCGGGCCTGCTCTACTGGGTCTATTCCTGAGACGGGCCGGTTACACGAGCCGCGGCTGCCGGTAGCGCCCGCCCTTACGGAAAACGTCGAGATAGGTCGGGACAATCACTTCGGCCGCGGTCGGCTCGATGCCGAGATCGCGGAGCGTCGGCAGCTTGCCGCTGACCACGTTGTCGGCCTTGAGCAGCCTTATCTGGTCGCGCGTGATCGGCGGCACCGGCCACAATTCGCTGAACAACGCCAGGATCGAGCCGACCCAGAACGGAACCGGCACGATCAATCGGCAGCGGTCGGTCTCCGCCATCACCATGCGCATGATCTCAAGGAAGCTGTAAACCCGGGGGCCACCGAGCTCGTAGGTCTTGCCCTTGGTCGCCTCGTCCTCCAGTCCCTTGAGGACCGCATCGGCGACGTCGCCGACATAGACGGGCTGGAATTTCGTCCCGCCCGAGCCATAGAGGTTCAGCTTGCCGTGGTTGAGCCTCGGGAACGGACAGCCGAAAACCGGCAGAAAAGGCGAGAACTGGGCCATCGCCGCAAACCGGTTGAAGAAGCCGTCCTGCGGCCCGAACAGCACGCTGGGCCGAAGGATCACCGCATCCGGAAAGGCGGCGCGCACCGCTTCTTCACCGGCCGCCTTGGACCGCGCGTACCGGGACGGCGACAGGGGCGCCGCGCCCAGCGCGGACAGATGCACGAGCCGCCCGCAGCCCGCCGCTCGCGCCGCCTTGGCGATCGTGTCGGCCCCGGTCGTCTGCACCGCATCGAAGCGCTGCTTCCCGGACTCGTACAGAATGCCGACGAGATTGACCACCGCGTCGGCGCCGGTCACCGCGGCGCGCACCTGGGCCGCATCGCGGATGTTGGCCTGAACCGGCGTGATCTGGCCGACATCCCCCATCGGCTTGAGGAACAGCGCCTCGTTCGGGTTGCGCACCGCGGCGCGCACCTGGACCCCTTTCGCCGCGAGCCGCTGGACGACATGGCGGCCGACAAATCCCGAAGCCCCGAAAACCGTTACCAGCCTTGTCGCCATTGGATCCCCCGGTTCCATAATACCGTTCCGCCCGGCGCCACAGTGCCACCCCCGGGGCCGAACGGGTAAACATATACATGACGCCGAAGGGACGGAAAACCAAAGTAATCGCGGTTGACAAGCGTCTCGCCAATGACCAATTTGCCGTCACTGAGCCCAGGTGGCGGAATTGGTAGACGCGCAGGTTTCAGGTACCTGTGGGGGCAACCTCGTGGAAGTTCGAGTCTTCTCCTGGGCACCATTGTACGGCGGATGATGGCGGCCGCGGCGGCAATGGCGAAGGGCCCGCCCCGGGCGCAGGCATGACAAGCTGGGAGACGAGGTGAACGTCGATCTGCATCGCGGTGACCTTCCCGACGGCCTTACATTCGGCGACTGCGTCGCAATCGACACCGAAACGATGGGCCTCGATCCGCACCGCGACCGGCTGTGCCTGGTGCAGCTCTCTGCCGGCGACGGGAATTGCCATCTCGTGCAGTTTCCGCAAGGCCAGTACGACGCGCCGAATCTGAAGCGCCTCCTGACCGACCCGGCGGTGACGAAGCTGTTCCACTTTGCCCGGTTCGACCTTGCGATGTTGCGCCAGTATCTCGGCGTCGACTGCCGGCCGGTTTACTGCACAAAAATCGCCTCGCGCCTGGTCCGGACCTATACCGACCGGCACGGCCTGAAGGACCTGTGCAAGGAGTTGTTGGGCGTCGACCTGTCGAAGCAGCAGCAGTCGTCGGACTGGGGGCGCGACACTTTGAGCCAGGAGCAGCTCGACTACGCAGCCTCCGACGTGCTGTACTTGCACCGGATCAGGGACATTCTGAACGACATGCTCCGGCGCGAAAACCGGACGGCATTCGCTGAATCCGCCTTCGCATTCCTGCCGACCCGCGCGGCGCTGGATCTCGACGGTTTCGGGCAAGTCGACATCTTCGCCCACGCCTAGGCTACGGCCGTGAATAGCCTGGATTCGTTGACCTTAGGACACCACCGCTGCATACTTCCACGCCTTCGGAGCGATGCTTCCTTTCCCTTTGTGTGGTGGGGTTTGGACTCAGCTTTAGATGCCGCAGCGTGGGGCGCCAGCCCCCGACGGTCACCCTGCATGGCGCGGATACGCCGCCGGCGCTACCCGTGTAGCGGAGAGAGCGCCTGACCATGACGGTAAACGCAGACCTCAGCCGGGACAAAGACAGCAAGGCGAAGGTACGGCGGCAGAGCCTTCCCTTCTCCACCCGGCGCACGCCGAAGGTCTCGCGCGCTTACGGCCGCTTTGTCGGCATCATGCGTATTCTTCTGCCGACCATCGCGACGGCGCTGATCATTCTCGTCGCGCTGTGGCCGCAGCTTACCGACCAGCAACGGCGCTATTCGATAACGCCAGCGAAAATCGCCTCGGACGCGGCGAAGACCTTGACCATGACCAACGGCGTGTACACCGGCATCGACGACAAGCGCCGGCCTTATACGCTGACCGCCGACACCGTGAGCCTGTCGAACGGCGACCTGTCGCTGGTCAACCTCAAATCACCGAAGGCCGACCTCCTGACCGAGAACGGCAGTTGGGTCGCCCTCACCGCGCGCAACGGCACGTATGACCGAGACAATAAGATCCTCAAGCTGCGCGGCGCGGTGAACCTTTTCCATGACAGCGGCTACGAGTTCAGGACGGACGCGGCGGTCGTCGACATGATGGCGGGCGACGCTTATGGCACCGATCCGGTCGAGGGGCAGGGGCCCTTCGGCAATATCAAATCACAAGGCTTCGTCGTCCATAATCGGGGCGAACGCGTCGAGTTCACCGGCAAGGCCACCCTCGTTCTGTATCCCGACCAGGCGCCCGCCAAATGACCGGCGGCCGGGCGGCGCGCTTCCTTCCGGCCATGCTCGGCGCAGGCTTGACGGCGTTGCTCGCGGTTTTTCCCGCCAACGCTCAGGGCCTGATCACGAAGGGCGGAAACCTGCCGGTCACCATCAACGCCGATCAGGGCATCGAGTGGCTGCGCGAGCAAAAGAAATACATCGCCCGCGGCAACGCCACCGCCACCCGCAACAACGCGACGATCAAGGCTGACCGCCTGACCGCCTATTACCGCGACAAGGCCGGAGAAAGCGGCCAGGAGATATTTCGCGTCGATGCCGACGGCAACGTGCGCATTACCGCGAACGATCAGGAAGCGCAGGGCGACAAGGCCGTTTATTACGTCGACAAGTCAGTCTTCGTCCTGGTCGGCAAGCATCTGCGGCTGCTTTCCAAACAAGGAACATTGACCGCGCGCGATAGCCTGGAGTACTGGGAAGATCGCCGGCTGGCCGTTGCCCGGGGCGACGCGACCGTTGTACAGAATGATCAGCGGATTCGCGCGGATGTCCTGACCGCCCACGTCGCCGATCCGGGCGCCGCGGCGCCCAAACCCGCGGAAGCCCCGGCCGGCCGCAAGAAGACGAAGAACAAGCCCAAGACCGCCGACGGGAAGGGACTGCCCGAGGAAAGCGGCCAGATCCGCCAGGTCGACGCCTTCGGCAATGTCCACATCTCGCTGCAGAACGCCATCGTTCGCGGCGATACCGGCGTGTACCTGCCGGCGAATGGTATTGCAACGATATGCGGCAATGTGCGAATTACGAGTGGAAACAATCAATTGAATGGAAAATGCGCTGAGGTAAATCTGAAAACCGGGATCTACAGGCTGACTGGGCGGGCAAAGGGTCTGCTCGAGCCGAAGAAGAAGGATCGGTAGCGGGGCGCGTCAAGGCGCGGCCCGCCACGGCACAGAGCAAGGACAGGCGCATCGCATGAAGAAACCGGAAAGCACGGCAGACATGGCCGATACGAATGGTCCGCGGCTTGTTACGGCGAATAGCGGGCTGCGCGCCCTGAACCTCGGCAAGCAGTTCAAGAAGCGGCCGGTGCTGCGCGATGTCAGCCTGCATGTCCAGCGCGGCGAAGCCGTGGGCCTGCTCGGCCCGAACGGCGCCGGCAAGACGACCTGCTTCTATATTATCACCGGGCTGATTTCCGCCGATTACGGCGCCATTTTCCTCGACGGCAATGACATCACCACACTGCCGATGTATCGGCGTGCGCGGATTGGCATCGGATACCTGCCTCAGGAGCCCTCGATCTTCCGCGGCCTCAGTGTCGAACAGAATATTCGCGCCGTTCTGGAATGCGTCGAGCCGCAGGTCGAGCGCCGCGAAGCGATCCTGGAAGCGTTGCTTGCCGAATTCTCGATCACCCATCTCCGGCGCACGCCGTCGCTGGCGCTGTCGGGCGGCGAGCGGCGGCGCGTGGAGATCGCCCGGGCGCTCGCATCGCATCCGCACTTCATCCTGCTCGACGAGCCGCTTGCCGGCATCGATCCGATCGCCGTGCGCGACATCCGCGACCTGGTGGTCCACCTGAAGGATCGCGGCATCGGCGTCCTGATCACCGACCACAATGTCCGCGAAACGCTTGACGTCGTCGACCGCGCTTACATCCTGCACGACGGCCAGGTGCTGATGGAGGGGCGACCGGAAGAGATCGTTTCGAATTCCGATGTGCGGCGCGTCTATCTGGGCGAGCGTTTCAGCCTATAGGCGACCGAGCGACTCCGGATGGCAATCACCCCGCGACTGGACCTACGGCAATCGCAATCACTTGTGATGACGCCGCAGTTGCAGCAAGCCATCAAGCTGCTGCAGTTGTCCAACGTCGAATTGTCCGCCTATGTCGAGGACGAGCTTCTGCGCAATCCGATGCTGGAGCGCGAAGAGAACGTCGCGGGGCCGGATGACGCCGGACGCGGCGTAGGCGAAGGCGGCGCGCCCGACAGCCCCGCCGACGCCGTCACCCGCGACGCGCGCGAGCTGACGGCGACCGATACGATGCGTTCGGAAAGCGATGCGCCGCTCGACATCGATCACGAGACGGTGTGGAGCGAAGACGGTCCAAGCGACGCGGTGCGTGAGGACAGTACCGAGAGTTTTGACGCGGCCGGGCTGGACCGCTTCAGCAGCAACGCCGGCGGGCGCAGCGATTTCGTCGAGCGGACCGGAAATCTCGAGGCCACGGTCAGCGACGAGCCCACGCTGCGCGATCACCTGATGGAACAGCTCGTCGTCGATATCGCCGATCCTGCCGACCGCATAATCGGCATTCAGCTGATCGAATCCCTGGACGCGGCCGGCTGGCTTTCCGAACCCGTCGAGCAGATCAGCGACCGGCTCAACTGCCCGGTCGAGCGCGTCGAGAGCGTGCTCGATATCCTGCAGCGTTTCGAGCCGGCCGGCCTGTTCGCGCGCAACCTCAAGGAATGTCTGGCGCTGCAGCTCCGCGATCGCGATCGGCTCGATCCGGCGATGCAGGCGATGCTGGATCACCTCGAGCTGGTCGCGAAGCACGACAAGGCCGCATTGCTCAAGCTCTGCGGCGTCGATGAGGAAGACCTTACCGACATGGTGGCGGAGCTGCGCTCGCTCAATCCGAAGCCCGCGCAGGCGTTCGATCACGAAGTCGCGCAGACCGTAACGCCTGACATCATCATGCGCCCGCATCCCGACGGCGGCTGGACGGTCGAGCTCAATCCCGAGACGCTGCCGCGGGTTCTCGTCAATGTCGATTACTTCGCGCGCGTCCGCGCCGAGGTGCGCGACAAGAAGGAACGCGACTACGTCAACGACTGCTTCCAGTCGGCGAACTGGCTGGTCAAGTCGCTGCACCAGCGCGCGACCACCATCCTCAAGGTATCGGCCGAAATCGCGCGGCAGCAGGACGCCTTTTTCCGCAAGGGCATCGAGCATATGAAGCCGCTCGTCCTGCGCGACATCGCCGAGGCGATCGAGATGCACGAAAGCACCGTGAGCCGCGTCACGACGAACAAGTTCATTCACACGCCGCGCGGCTTGTTCGAGCTCAAATACTTCTTTTCGGCGGCGATCGCCAATCTCGGCGGCGGCGCCGCCCACTCGGCGGAAGCGGTGCGCTTCCGGATCAAGGCGCTGATCGACGACGAGCCGTCCGGCAAGATTCTCTCCGACGACCGGATCGTGGAGATCCTTAACGCCGAAGGGATCGACATCGCCCGCCGGACGGTCGCAAAGTACCGCGAGGCAATGAAAATTCCCTCTTCTGTGCAGAGGCGGCGCCTGAAAAACCTTAGTTTTTAAGAGCTTAGGTTCAGGGTTGAAGGAGCGAGACAGAAGTTTCAGGATACCCGCGACGGGCGGGAGCGGCTATTGACACCATAGGGGTGTCCTCACTATGGTCCGGCCCCTTAATCGGGGGCATCTGGCTACGGTCGACGTCGTACAAACCTACGGTGCCGGTGAAATCCGGCGCAGGAAACGATGCAGCTATCCGTTAACGGCAAACAGCTCGATATCGGGGATTCGTTGAGAAGCTATATCGAGCGCGAGGTTCCCGCGATCGTCGAGAAGTACTTTGCCAATCCGACCGGGGCGGACGTGACGGTTTCAAAAGAAGGCTCGACATTCCGGACCGACATCGCCGTTCACGTCGGGAAAGGCATCATCGTGCAGGGGCATGCGCGGTCCGCCGATCCCTATGCATCGTTCGACGAGGCGGCAGACCACATGGCCAAGCGGCTGCGGCGCTACAAGCGCCGCCTGCGTGACCATCACCGGGAGCGCAACCAGAAAGAAGACGTCCTGAGGGCCGCGCAATACGTTCTCGCTGCGGAAGAGCATACAGAGGCGGATGACGAGAATTACGCCGAACCCGATCAGCCGGTGATCATTGCGGAGATGCAGACGCATATCGAGACGCTGTCGGTCGGCGAGGCGGTCATGCGGATGGATCTCGCCAGCTTGCCGGCGATGATGTTCCGCAACAGCACGCATGGCGGCCTCAACATGATCTATATGCGAAATGATGGAAACATCGGATGGGTCGACCCTCGGGAAGAGGGTTCCTAGGCCCGGCCGGAAACGGCACGGACTCAGAAGGAGTACCGATGGATATTGTTAATCTGCTGTCGCCCGAGGCGGTTATTCCGAAGCTGCATGCGACGTCCAAGAAACAGGCGTTGCAGGAGCTCGCCAAGCATGCCGCGGCGCTGACCGGTCTCCATGAACGCACGATCTTCGACGTGCTGCTGGAGCGCGAGCGCCTTGGCACGACCGGCGTCGGGAACGGCATCGCCATTCCGCATGGCAAGCTGGCGGGGATCGACCGGCTTTACGGCCTCTTTGCGCGGCTCGAGACGGCGATCGACTTCGATGCCATCGACGAGCAGCCCGTCGACCTGATTTTCATGCTGCTGGCGCCGGAGAATGCCGGCGCGGATCACCTGAAAGCCTTGGCCCGCGTGTCACGCCTGCTCCGCGACAAGGCCACCTGCGAAAAGCTGCGGGGGTCGGACCGGGCGGACGCCTTATTCGCCCTGCTTACGGAAACGGCGACGAGTCACGCCGCCTGACGCGGCGCGGCGGTCAGTGCACGCTGACGGTGTAGTAGCTGTATTCCTGCGCCGCGAGGATGGCGGTCTCGAAATCATCGGCAACGGCAATCTGGCGACCGTCCGCGGTGTTGACGGCGAAGACCGTCTCCTCGGCCAGATTTATCCGCCGGACATAGGCGAGATCGTCGGCGCCGAGCAGCGCGAGGTCGGCTTGCGATATCTCCCGGAGCTTCTGGATATCGATCATTCCCGTTTCTCCTGACTTGCCGCTAACGGGAATCTAGGTCCAATTTTGTTGCCGATTCCTTAATTTACCGGTCGTTCGGCGTGGTAATCTTAATCCTCCGGACAAGGCTCGGCGGCTTCGGACGCACAATATCGATGTGCAACAAGCCGTTATCCAGCCGCGCGCCCGCTACCTCGATACCGTCCGCGAGAATGAACGCGCGCTGAAATTGCCGTGCGGCGATACCGCGATGAAGGTAAACGCGGCCGCCGTCGTCCTCGTGTTGCTTGCCCTGGATAAGCAGCTGGTTGTCGACGGTCTCGATCGTCAGGTCGCTTTCGCCGAAGCCGGCAACGGCCAGCGTGATGCGGAGCCGGTCCTCGCCGAGCTGCTCGATATTGTACGGCGGATAACCATCCGCGGCTTTCTTCGAGATCCGGTCGAGGGTGCGCTCGAATTGATCGAATCCGAGTAGCAGAGGGTTGTTGAAGATCGAGACCCGCGACATCTGCCAGCTTCTCCTAACCCGACGAGCAGGCGGCCCGCCGCCGGGCCATAGGATCGGCTTTTTGCGGTTCCGCTTCAACCGGACCAAAAAGACCAGCGCCCGGTTTGGCGACGGGCGCTGGTCATCTTGGTCGGTGGCGTAGCCGACTATTCAGGGAGTTTTATCAGAGGGGAGTACCATGTTTGGCGCGTTCGATTCCTTTCCGAGACATGAGTGGTTGCGGCGGACCTAACGGGAGTATGCGTTGACCGGCGTCACATATTCATAGTCGACCGGGACCTGCTTCCCGTCCACGGAAGCGCGGAGGGATTTCGGTCCGCGGACGCTGAACATGCCGCCAAAGGTTTCGGCCTGTCGTGCGAGGGCGGCCGCCTGTTCCGCCTTGATCGGCGGATCGAAGGGACGACCCTCGAACAGCCAGCAGGTCAAGCCGAAGATCGTCAACACCGTTGCGGCGGCGAAGGTGGCGGCAAGGTTCAACTGCTTCATGGCTCTGTGCTCCGGTATCGCATTTGCGATGGTGGCATCTTGAGCCGGGGAAAAGGCCATAGCAGGGTGGTTTCGGGGTGATTATTGGGAAAGAATCGGGCGATATTAAGGCTCCCAGCCCTCGGAAGATCCTGAAAATTAACGATATTTGTCTTCGGTCGGGGCGCGGGGTTAACCTTTGCGGCAGGCCCGGCAGACGGTCCCGCCGGCGAACGGAGGAAGACGATGACTGAGTTGCGCATGATGGCGACCACCGGAATGCTCGGTTACGGCTATACCGAGGAAGCCTTCCGCCGCGGCATCTCCCTGAAGCCCGACTTCATTGCGGCCGACGGCGGCTCGATGGACCCGGGCCCCTATTATCTCGGCGAGGGCGTCCCCTTCGTCTCGCGCCAGGCGATCAAGCGCGACCTCGGGCTGATGCTCGAAGCCGGCATCGAGCACAACATTCCGGTGCTGATCGGCTCGGCGGGTGGCGGCGGCAGTGACCCGCAGGTCGCCTTCGTGCGCGAAGTGGCGGAGGAGATCGCCCACGAGAAGGGACTGAAATTCCGCATGGCCGTGATCCACGCCGAGCAGCCTAAGGATTACCTCAAGAAAAAGCGTGCCGAGGGTCGTATCCGTCCGCTCGGGCCGATCGCGGAGCTGACCGACGAGGGCATCGACGAGACCCACCGCGTGGTCGGCATGATGGGTGTCGAGCCTTTCCAAAAGGCGCTGGAGGACGGCGCCCAGGTCGTCATCGCGGGCCGCGCCACCGACGCCTCGATCTATTCCGCGATCCCGCTCATGCGCGGCTACGAGCCCGGCCTAGTCTGGCACCTTGCCAAGATCATCGAATGCGCGGGCCAGGTCACGACGCCCCGCTTCGGGCAGGACTGCGTGCTCGGCACGCTGGGCGACGGCTATTTCCTGGTCGAGCCCGGCCACCCGGACAAGCGCTGCACCCGCATGCGGATCGCCGCGCACACGCTCTATGAAAACCCCAGCCCCTATCACCTGGTCGAGCCGGACGGCACGCTGGTCACCACCGGCTCGGAGTACGAGCAGATCGACCCGCGCGTGGTCAAGGTGACGGGCAGCCGCTTCGAGCCGGCGAACAGCTACACCGTGAAGCTCGAAGGCGTGCGCAAGACGGGCTTCCGCACGGTCTTCATCGCCGGCGTGCGCGATCCGGTGCTGATCTCGGTGATCGACGAGTTCGTCGCCTCCTGCCATGAGCGCGTCGCCGGCGAAGCGCGGTCGCTGGGCATTTCACAGGACTCCTACCGGCTCAATATTCGCGTCTACGGCAAGGACGCGACCATGGGCCCACGCGAGCCGATGCGCGACTCGGTCGGGCACGAGATCGGGCTGCTGGTCGACACGCTGGCCGATGACGAGGACACCAGCAAGGCGATCATGGCGAAGGCGCGCTACGCCCTGCTGCACACGGATTTCCCCGGCCGGAAATGCATCTCGGGCAACCTCGCCATTCCGTTCTCGCCCTCCGACATGCCGGTCGGCATGACCTACGGCTTCAACGTCTGGCACACCATGGAGCTGGACGATCCGCTGGAGCCGTTCCCGATCGAGATGGTCGAGGTTTGAGGGAGGACCTATCATGACGCGACTGGTCGACCTGGCCCAGGTGCTGCGCTCCAAAAATGCCGGTGCGCTGCTCTGCACCCTCGACATGATGTTCGAGGACGAGGAAACCTACCGCCGGGTGCGCGACAGCGGCGCGATTACGCCGCAGCGCATCGCCAAGCTTTACGGCGTGTCGGACAACGAGGTGGCGATCATTCCGTACGACGTCGCCTATGCGATCAAGATCACGATCCCGCGGCTTGTGCCGTCCGGCGATCCGGGCGATACCGACGTCTATGGCGCGCAGCAGCATGCGCCACTGCTCGACATCGAGATTCCCGACTGACGCTTGATCGATTACACAGGAGGTGCCTGCCCATGGCCGTGTCCCCGGACGAAATCAAGGCGCTTACATTCGACGTCTTCGGCACCGTCGTGGACTGGCGCACCAGCGTCGCGCGCGAGGCGGACGCCTTCTTCAAGAAACACGGCATAACGGGCGTCGACGGCATCGAGTTCGCCATGGAATGGCGCAAGCTCTACCAGCCATCCATGGATCGGGTGCGGGCAGGCGAAATTCCGTTCACCAAGCTCGACGTGCTGCACCGGATGAGCCTCGACAGCCTGCTCGAGCGCTACGGCGTCGGCGGCCTTCCGGAGGCGGAAATCGACTGGCTGAACCGGGCCTGGCACCGGCTCGACCCCTGGCCGGATTCGGTCGAAGGGCTGACCCGCCTCAAGAAGAAGTTCATCCTGGCGACCCAGTCGAACGGCAACATCGCGCTGATGGTCAACATGGCGAAGCACGCCGGGCTGCCCTGGGACGTCATCCTCGGCTCCGAGGTCGTGCGCCACTACAAGCCTTGCCCACAGGCCTACATCAACTGCGCGGACGCGCTCGGCCTGCCGCCGGAAGCCTGCATGATGACGGCGGCGCATAACAACGACCTCGTCGCCGCGAGCCGGCAGGGCTTCCGCACCGCTTTCGTCCTGCGCCCGGTCGAATACGGCCCGAACCAGCACAAGGACAACCGCGCCGAGCACGACTTCGATTACATCGCCAAGGATTTCATCGACCTGGCGGACCAACTGGCGTGTCCGTAGGCCGATGCCTCATGGACTCGCGGGGCAAACCGGCGAACGACGGAATGCACATTCCATGACAGACCCGATCTCAGGCGATCGAAGACGCATACGTTACGGCGTGTCGATGGAGGCTAAGCGGCCAGTATCGACGAGTCCATCGCCGGCGGGTTCCGTTCGAATTGCAAGTTTCACTGTTTTTAGGTTGCGGCGCCCATGCTACTTCGATTTGTCCACCAGCCCTTCAATTCCGAACACTCGTCACGAGTCCTTGGATTCTTTTTTTGCAATCTCGGCGATCCGCTTCACATAATTTGCGAGAAAGTCCGCCACTTGGAGCTTGTTGCTGGGGTATGACTCCAAGACTTTGTTCATAAAATAACTTGCTGCATAAAGGAGTCCGTCAGGATGCTTGACGGCTCGAACGACGTTAAATCTGTTAAATAGCAACTCAGCCCGCCGACTTTCTTCAAAGGTCAAATCATAGATCTTGTGAAGCCCTGTAAAATTATTATGGACGGGGAATACATCGTTTTCCCATCTCGGATTTATGAAATCACGAATGCTTGAAATAACCGTTTGCTTATTTAAGTCTTCGGTCTTGACCTCCAGGTACCGGGAGAATAGCCCCTTATGCCGATTAATTAACTCGTGCGTCTTGTCGTAGTACCAGCCGATCCTTTCACGGAGAGGAGCGGCCTCCCATTCCGCTTTGGTCATTTCACCAAAATGAAATGCTGTCGGAAGCCAGGTCCGTATTGGGAGGTCAGTGCAATCTATATAATTTCCATGGAATTCTGGCCACGTCGTACGATTGAGGCAAAGCGACTCGATACAGGCGGCGCGATCTCGTTTTAGATGAATCAACCCAATATCGGGACCAAAAACCTTCGCCACGATGGGCAACCAGAAGGCATGTCCGCTCGAACTTTCTACTCGATGGGTCCAGCTTCGAAGCACCGACTCAATTTCAGAGGAATCGCCACTTTCATGATAACGGAACCATGAATTATATAACGCGCTGATGTTTGTTTCGTGACCGGCATCAGCTTTGTCGTTGTTAGCGATAGCCAAATTGCACGCCAACACGCTAGCCGTCGTTGTACCGTCTCGGCCTGTGCCGGTAATAAGACAATTAAGCGACATTGTTCTGCGAGAACCCTCTTCACGGCATATTTTTTGGTTCAAATTTTCCCTTGACGTCCGTTACAGCCTCGCGTTCTTACAACGGACAAAAGCGTTCCTGGATGCAAGGCGATGGCGTCGCACTATTTCCGATTCCTCATCGAATTAAAATTAAATTCCTCATGCACGGGCTTGACCCGCGCATCCGTGTATTGGCCAGCAACCACTTCTACCGCAGCGTCTCCAGCAGGCGTATCCACATCTTGGCGCGGGGCTCGAGCGAAGAGAAATAGATCTGCTCGTGCTGGGCATGCGCACCGACGCCGTCCGCACCGAGACCGTCTAACGTGGGGATGCCGAGCGCCGCGGTGAAGCAGCCGTCGCTGCCGCCGCCGGTATGCATGTCCTCGAGCTCGAAGCCAATCTCCGCGCAGAGCGCCTTGGCGTGGTCGAACAGCTTCTGGATGCCTTCATCCTTCTGATAGGGCGGGCGGTTGATGCCACCGGTGACGACCAGCTCGACGCCAGACTCCCGGCTGGTCAGGCCAAGGATGCGCTTTTCGTATTCCTCGGCAAGCGCCGGCGTCGGGACGCGAAGGTCGATCTCCGCCGTGCACTCATGCGGCACTACGTTGACGCCGGTGCCTCCACTGATCAGCCCGACATTGGTGGTGACGCCGATCTCGTAGTCGGTCATCGCCTCGACCTCGAGGACCAGCCGCGCCATCGCCTTGATCGCGCTGCGCCCGTCGGCATGGCGCGAGCCCGAATGCGCCGCCACGCCGCGTGCGGTGGCGAAGAACCGGCCGACGCCCTTGCGCCCGGTGACGATCTTGCCGCCCTCACGCGCCGGCTCGGTGACCAGCACGTATTTGTGCTTCTTCGCTTCCGCCTCGATCGCCGCGCGCGAAGTCGGGCTGCCTATCTCCTCCTCCGGCACGTAAAGGAAAGTCACCGGCAGCGGCGTCTCGCGCCCCGCGCGGACGAGATGCTGATAGGCGTAGTAGGCCAGGTAGGCGCCCGCCTTCATGTCGTAGATGCCGGGCCCGAAGACTGAATCACCTTCGCGCCGCCACGGATTGTAATCCTCCAGGCTGCCCTTCGGATGCACCGTGTCGAGATGGCTCAGCACTAGGATGCCGGGGCCGTCGCCGCCCCAGGGCGTGCGCGCCTTGAGAATGTCGCCGAACCCGTCCCGGCCCGGGATGCGCTCGATCGCGGCGCCGAGCGACCGCATGCTTTTCTCGACGACATCGGCCAGTTCGTTGACCGCCGCGCCATCATAAGTTGGCGACTCGATCTCGACCCATTGCCGGATGCCGTCTAGAATCTCTTCACCGTCGACCCGCGGCGCATTCGTCTGTTGCCCGGCCATCGCTCCCTCGCAGACTGAAATACGTCAGCATTCCTTATACATCTATGGGACGGCGGTGCAATCCGGCCGGATGCAGGGCAGTGTCTTGGCAAGCGTCGTCAGGATCGCATCGCTGCCCGGATAGGCCGCCAAGTGCTGCCAATCGAGCCCGTAGCCGCGCCGCACTTCCTCATAGGTCTGCTCGATATGGAGAAAGCGGCCCGACGCGTGCTGCGCGCTGCTATGACACGCATCGGAACTGCCGTTCAGGTCACGGCCCTGCACCGTGTTCGTGGCGCACAGCCAGCGTGTCTTGATGTTGCGGTCGGCCGGGTCCTGGCAGCTCACGGCCCGGTCCGGACCCAGCGCCTGGCGCAGGCCGTCGCGGATGCGGCCGGTCAGCATCGGGTCGCCCGGGCGCTTCTCCTTGGTGCCGTCGGAAATCACGAACCACACGGTGCTGCCGTTGTTGTTGAGTCCATGCGGCTGGAAGACGATCGATTTCGGCCAGCGCCGGGAAAAATAAAGATGCGCGGCGTGGAACAGAGTCGCCGGGTTATGCGCCGGATCGGACGTCCGGTAGGGCTCGCTGCCGCCGCCGCAGACGCGCGTCTTGCCGCTGCAGGCGGACTCCGCCTTGGCGGCGCAACGATTGGCGCCCGAGAGCACGAGCGCGCGTGCCCCGAGCTTCAGGAACAGCACCGCCGCCTCGCGGTCGGAATACCGGTCGATGATCGGATGCGGTGCCTCGATCACCACGTCCCGCTGGGGGTTTCGAGCAATCGCGATGGTCGGCCCGATGCCGGCCCGGCCGTGTTCCATCAGAATGACGTAGCGTCGGCCTTCTTCCGTCCGCGCGATAAGGTCGTAACCGGCCGCGGCGGCGTTGCTGCGAGCCGCGGCGAGGTCGCCCGAAACGACACCGTCGAGTGCCGCGGTGAACGGCTTCTCCACGGAATCAATCGGCGGCATCGAAATCAGGCTGTCCGCCATGCGGTGCGGCGCGTCGAACAAGAGCTCAAGAACGCTCGCCTTGTCGCTCGCACGGGCCAAGCCCGGCCCACCCAAGCCCCCGAGGCACAACACGCCCACCAGGGCCGCCAAGACCATTTTCGCCCGAATTCGAAGCATTACCTCTTCGCCCCCCTGCAAAGCCTGGCCGCGCCTGTTATCCTCCTCTTGCCAGCCCGTGCCAAGATTCTCTTAATACGCTACCGAATTGCATCGCGATGCCGCTTCGGCGGCGCGACAGAGCAATCAGCCCGCTGGTCCGGGACAACAGGGAGAAAGCCGATGGCAGACACGATCAAGGCCAATGGCGTGGAGATCGCCTACCGCTTGGACGGACCGGAATCCGCCCCGGTGGTCATGCTCAGCAACAGCCTCGCGTCCAACTACACCATGTGGGACGCGCAGATCCCCGCCCTTGCCGGCAAATACCGCGTTCTGCGCTACGACCAGCGCGGCCATGGCGGCAGCCAGGCGACCGAGCCGCCCTACAGCTTCGACATGCTCGTGGAGGACGCCCGGGCGCTGATCGCGGCGCTCGGGCTCGGCAAGGTGCATTTCTGCGGCCTGTCGATGGGCGGCATGACGGGCCAGCTATTCGGCGCAAAATATCCTCAAGAGCTGCGCAGCCTCGTCCTGTGTGACACCGCCAGCCGGATGCCGGACCCGTCGGCCTTCGACGCCCGGGCCGAGGCGGCGCGCCGCGACGGCATGGCCTCACTCGCGCCCGCGACGCTCGAGCGCTGGTTCACCGCGCCCTACCGCGCCAAGGCGAAGCGCGAGGTCGAGCGGGTCGGCGCGATGATCGCGTCCACCCCGGTTGACGGTTTCGTCGGCTGCTGCAAGGCCATCCAGGCGATGGACCAGACCCACCTGTTGGCGGGCATCAAGACGCCGACGCTGATCATCGTCGGCGCGGACGACCCGAGCACGACGGTCGAGCACTCGGAAATCATCCACCGGGAGATCGTCGGCTCCAAGCTGGTCGTGCTCAAGAACGCCGCGCATCTCTCCAACATCGAGCAGGCGGCCGACTTCAACGCCGCGCTCAGGGCGTTCCTCGACAAGCACTGATCGAGCCGCTTTCGCAACCAGTCAAGCACCGGGCAAGGAAGGACGATTCATGGCCGACAAGAAACCGACAATCGCCGTCATCGGCGGCACCGGAGCCCTCGGCTCCGGCTTCGCGCAGCGCTGGGCGCGGGCGGGTTACCCCGTCATCATCGGCTCGCGCGCGGCGGAGAGCGCGGCCAAGAAGGCGGCGGAGATGGCCGTCGCGGTCCCCGGCGCCGCGATTTCCGGGCTGGAGAACGGCGCCGCCGCGGCCGCCGCGGACATTGTCGTCTTGACCGTGCCCTACGCCAACCACAAGCCGATGCTGGAGGCGGTGCGCGAGGGTGCGCAGGGCAAGATCCTGGTCGACGCGACCGTCCCGCTCGTCCCGCCCCGGGTCGCCCGGGTTCAGCTTCCGGACGCAGGCTCGGCCGCAAAGGAAGCGCAGGACTTCCTCGGCGAGGGCGTGCAGGTCGTCTCCGCCTTCCAGAATGTAGCCGCCGATCTGCTGCAGGACGAGAAGAGCAAGATCGAGTGCGACGTCCTGGTCTGCGGCAACAAGCGCGAGGCGCGCGACGCCGTCGTCGCGCTGGCGCAAGCGGCGGGCCTCAAGGCCTGGCACGCCGGCTCGATCGACAACTCGGCCGCCGCCGAGGCGCTGACCTCGGTGCTCATCTTCATCAACCGCAACGGCGGCGTGCACCACGCCGGCATCCGCATTACCGGCGAGCCCAACGCGTGACACCCCGCCGTCTGGAGATTACCGCCCTCCCCGGCATGCCGCTGGTGCAGCCGGGCGACGATCTCGCCGCGCTCATCGTGGCCGGACTCGACCGCACCAACATCGCTCTCCGCGCCGGCGACACGCTGGTCGTAGCGCAGAAGATTGTCTCCAAGGCCGAAGGCCGTTACGCGGCGCTGGCTGCCGTCGAGCCGAGCGCGGAAGCGAAGGATCTCGCCGAGAAGACGGGCAAGGACGCGCGCCTCGTCGAGCTGATTCTGCGTGAATCCGTCCGCGTCGTGCGGCACCGCCCCAACCTGCTGATCGTCCAGCACCGCCACGGCTACGTGCTCGCCAATGCGGGTATCGACGCTTCGAATGTCGAGCCCGACCCGGCGGCCGGCGAGCGCGTACTGTTGCTGCCGGAGGACCCGGACCGCAGCTGCCGCGATCTCCGGCGGCGGCTACGGGGGGTGACGGGGGTGGCGCCGACCGTGATCATCAACGACAGCCTGGGCCGCGCCTGGCGGCACGGCACGATCGGCACGGCGCTGGGCGCGGCCGGCCTGACCACGCTGCTCGACCTGCGCGGTGCGACCGACCTGTTCGGCCGGACGCTGCGCGTCTCCCAGGTCGGCCTTGCCGACGAGCTTGCCGCCGCCGCGGCCCTGGTGCAGGGCGAGGCGGCGGAAGGCACGCCGGTGGCGCTGATCCGCGGCATGGCGCCGGAAGCCGCCGACCAGCAGGCGGCCGACCTGATCCGGAGCGAGGACGAGGACCTGTTCCGATGACGACGGGGGCAGGACAACGCTGCCTCGCGCTGTCCGGCGGGGTGGGCGGCGCCAAGCTCGCGCTCGGGCTGGCGCATGTCCTGCCGCCGGAAGACCTTCTGGTCGTCGCCAACACCGGCGACGACTTCGAGCATCTCGGCCTGCTGGTCTGCCCCGACATCGACACCGTCACCTACACCCTGGCCGGGATCGCCAATCCGGAAACCGGATGGGGCCGCGCCGACGAAAGCTGGCATTTCATGGAGACGCTTGCCGCGCTCGGCGGCGAGACCTGGTTCCGCCTCGGCGACCGTGACCTCGCCCTCCATATGGAGCGCACGCGGCGGGTCGCGGCCGGCGAGACGCTTAGCGCCGTCACCCAAGACATCGGCCGGCGTCTCGGCGTGCGGCCGAGCGTCGCACCGATGAGCGACCAGTCGGTCCGCACCGTCGTCGAGACCCCGGACGGCCCGCTGCCCTTCCAGCATTATTTCGTGCGCGAACAGTGCGCGCCGCACGTCACCGGCTTTCGCTTCGAGGGCGCGGACACGGCGAAGCCGGCGCCGGCCTTTGCCGCGGCGTTGAAGAACGCGCTCGACGCCATCGTGATCTGCCCGTCCAACCCCTTCATCAGCATCGATCCGATCCTGGCGATACCGGGCGTCCGCCAGGCGCTGCGAGGCTGCGGCGCGCCTGTCGTCGCGGTCTCGCCGATCGTCGGCGGCCGGGCGATCAAAGGGCCGACCGCCAAGATGATGACCGAGCTCGGGCTGGCCAGCGGCACCGTCGAGGTCGCCGAGCATTACCGCGGGCTGATCGACGGCTTGATTCTCGACGCCTGCGACGCCGATAGCGCGGACGCCATTCGGGAGCGCGGCATCGCCGTCCACATAACAGGCACGATCATGCGGACCCTCGACGACAAGATCCGGCTCGCCCGCGAGGTGCTCGACTTCGCGCAAACCGTCGCGCGCTCGGTCACCCGTTAGCCCACTGGCCCCCCTCCGGCTCTCCCTGCTATAGTCCGGGCCTCGCCAATTGACCGCACCAAACAAGGAATCCTGGCATGTGGGCGGTGCTGCCGGCAAAAGATCTCGTGGACGCGAAGCAGCGGCTCGCCGGCGCGCTGAGTCCCGCGGAGCGCCGTTTGCTGTTCCGGACCATGTATGAGGACGTGCTGACGGCGGTGTCGCGGGCCGAGGCGCTGGAAGGCATCGTCGTGGTGACGCGCGACCCGGAAGCGGCCGCCGTCGCCCGCGCCTATGGCGCGCGCCTGATCGAGGAGCCGGAAAACCAGGGCCAGACCGCCGCGATCGAGCGCGCGGCAGCGGAACTCAAGGCAGAGGGCGCCAAAGGCATGGTCACGGTGCCCGGCGACACGCCGCTGATTACCGCGGCCGAAATCGATGCCGTGCTCGCCGCCCATGACGCAGCGCCGGGCATGACCATCGTGCCGGCGCATGACCGCCGCGGCTCGAACTGCATCGCCCTCTCGCCTCCGGGGCTCATCCCCTTCAGCTTCGGCAACGACAGCTTCCAGCCGCACCTCGCCGCCGCCCGCGAGCGCGGGATCGAGCCCCGGATCATCGACCTGCCGGGCATCGCGCTCGACATCGATATGCCGGACGATCTCCGCATGCTGATCGAGCGGGGCGGCGCGACGCGCACGCATGCCTATCTCGAGTCGAGCGGCATCGCGGCGCGACTTTGCGACGAACCGCGGCGGGCCGGAGGCGCCGGTTCATGAGCGGCGATTTCGCGGAGAAGACCGTGACGACGAGCGGCCGGCTCGACCGCGCAGCCGCGCTGGCGCTCGCCGACGTCAACGACACCGCCACGCTGACCGCCGCGGCCGCCGGATTGCGCGACAAGGGACATCCGGTTGCGTTCAGCTATTCCCGCAAGGTCTTCATTCCGCTGACCCAGCTCTGCCGCGACGTCTGCCATTACTGCACCTTCGCGCACCCGCCCCGCAAAGGACAGCGCGCCTACATGACGCGGGACGAGGTGCTGGCCGTCGCGCGCGCCGGCGCCGCCGCGGGCTGCAAGGAAGCGCTGTTCACCCTCGGCGACAAGCCGGAGCTGCGCTACGAGATCGCGCGCCAGGAGCTGGCGGCCCTCGGCCATGACACGACGATTTCCTACCTCGAAGAGATGGCGCGCGCCGTGTTCGAAGAAACGGGTCTGTTCCCGCATGTCAATCCCGGGGTCCTGACGAAAGACGACATCGTGCGGCTGCGCGCGGTCTCGATTTCACAGGGACTGATGCTGGAGAGCGCGGCGCCCCGGCTCTGCGCGAAAGGCGGCCCGCATTACGGCTCGCCGGACAAGCATCCCGCGGCGCGGCTCGAGACGATCCGGCTTGCCGGCGAGCTTCGAGTGCCGTTCACCTCGGGCATCCTGATCGGCATCGGGGAGACACGGCGCGAAAGAATCGAATCCTTGCTGGAACTCCGCGACCTGCACGAGCGTTACGGACACGTGCAGGAAATCATCATCCAGAACTTCCGCGCCAAGTCGGGCACCCGCATGGCCGATGCGCCCGAGCCCGACCTCGACGAGCTCTTGTGGACCATCGCCGTGGCGCGCCTCGTCTTCGGGCCGGAGATGAATATCCAGGCGCCGCCGAATCTGAGCCCGGGCGTCCTGCCGAAGCTGGTCGGCGCGGGCATCAACGACTGGGGCGGGGTCTCGCCGGTGACCCCCGACCACGTCAACCCGGAAGCGCCCTGGCCGCATCTCGACGCGCTGGCCCGCGAGACGGCGGGGGCAGGCAAGCTGCTGACCGAGCGCCTCGCCCTTTATCCCGCCTATGCCCGAAAGGCCGAAGATTGGATCGACGCGCGTTTCCGCACGCCGGTCGTGCGCGCGATCGACACGGACGGCTTCGCCCGCGCCGAGACCTGGTCGACGGGCACGCCCGGCGCGCCGCCCGACCTCGCGCCCGGCGTTGGCGCGGTGGATGCCGGCTTCCGCGCGATCCTCGACAAGGCGTCGGCCGGCGAGACGCTGGACGAGGCCGAGATCGTCCGGCTCTTCCACGCGCGCGGCCGCGAATTCGCCGAGGTCTGCGCCGCGGCCGACCGGCTGCGCCGCGCGGTCAACGGCGACACGGTCACCTATGTCGTCAATCGCAACATCAACTACACCAACGTCTGCTATTTCCGCTGCCAGTTCTGCGCCTTCTCCAAAGGGAAGCTGAGCGAGAATTTGCGCGGCAAGCCTTACGACCTGGGCCTCGACGAGATCGAGCGGCGCGGCCGCGAGGCGTGGCAGCGCGGCGCGACCGAGCTCTGCCTGCAGGGCGGCATCCATCCCGACTACACGGGCGAGACCTATCTCGACATCTGCCGGCGACTCAAATCCGTGCTGCCTGACATGCACTTGCACGCCTTCACGCCGCTTGAGATCTGGCAGGGCGCGAAGACGCTGGGCAAGAGCGTCGAGACCTTTCTTCAGGAATTGTACGACGCCGGGCTCGGCACCTTACCCGGCACGGCGGCGGAGATCCTGGACGATGAGATCCGCGCGATCATCTGCCCGGACAAGGTCAACACCGAGCAGTGGCTCTCGGTCATGGAGACGGCGCATCGCGTTGGCCTGCGCAGCACGGCGACGATCATGTTCGGCCATGTCGACGGGCCGGAGAACTGGGCCCGTCATCTGCTGCGCCTGCGCGCGCTGCAGATGCGGACCGGCGGCTTCACCGAGTTCGTGCCGCTGCCCTTCGTCGCCATGGAGGCGCCGATCTTCCTCAAAGGCAAGGCGCGGCACGGTCCGACCTTCCGCGAAGGCGTGCTGATGCACGCGGTCGCGCGGCTGGCGCTGCATCCGCATTTCCGCAATGTGCAGGCCTCCTGGGTGAAGATGGGACCCGACGGCGTGCGGGCTTGCCTCAACGCCGGCGCGAACGACCTCGGCGGCACGCTGATGAACGAAACCATCACCCGCGCGGCCGGCGCATCCCATGGCGAGGAGATGCCGCCCGAGGCGATGGAAGCCTTGATCCGCGCCGCCGGCCGAACGCCGAAACAGCGAACGACGCTCTATCAGGACGTGCCGGAAGAGCGCGTGTCCGCGTCCTTCGGCGCCGATGCGCTCGCGCCGGTCGTCCTGCCGCGCGCCGTGCGCTACGAGCGACCGGATGATGCCCAGACCCCACTGGTCAGACCAGGACTAGACGCCGCCGAATAAACTGCATGCCGTTCAACAGGGCGCCCTTGCCACACCGAACATCCCAGAGCCTGCTGTCGCTTCTGCTGTCCGCAGCGATCACGCTGGCAAGCATCGCTGCGGCTAAAGCAGACGACCCGCCGGAAAAGGCGAAAAAGCCGCTCGATCCGTCCAGCTTCGTGACGCTGCAATTCGACAACGATTTCTTCGGCGGCAGCGACAAGCATTTCACCAACGGCATGCGCGCGGCCTACCTGTCGCCGGAGGGCGCGGTCCCGGCGCCCATGCGCCGGCTCGGCGAGATCCTGCCGCTGTTCAAGACGACCTACAACATGCGGTTCAGCTTCTCGATCGGGCAGAACATCTACACGCCCGCGGATACCACTTTGGCCGTTCCATCGACCAAGGACCGGCCCTATGCAGGCTGGCTCTATGGCGGGCTGGGCCTCGTTTCCGACAGCGGCACCTGGCTCGACAAGCTCGACGTCGAGCTCGGCATCGTCGGGCCCTATTCCTTCGCCCGGCAGACACAGACCGAATGGCACCGGATCTTCGGCTTCAAGAAACCGCGCGGCTGGGACTATCAGCTGAAGACCGAGCCCGGTCTCGAGCTTTATTACGAGCGCAGCCGCCGCAGCCTGTTCGAGCTGCCGGTTTCCAAGATCATTCCGATCCAGCATCTGGCGTTCGATTTCACGCCCCATGCCGGCGTCGCGCTCGGCAATGTCATGACATATGGCGCCGCCGGGTTCATGGGCCGGTTCGGCAAGGACCTACCGGCGGATTACGGACCGCCCAAGATCCGTCCCAACCTGCCCGGATCCGATTTCTTCCTGCCCGAGGATAACTTCGGCTGGTACTTCTTCGGCGGGGTCGAGGGACGCGTGGTTGGCCGCAACATCTTCCTCGACGGCAACACCTTCGCCGACAGCCGCAGCGTCGATAAGATTCCCGTCGTCGCAGACTTTCAGGCGGGCGTCGCCGTCACCTTCCAGCGCTTCCGCGTCTCCTACACCCAGGACTTCCGCTCGCCGGAGTTCCACGGCCAGAAGGGCTTCGACGACTTCGGGTCGCTCGCGCTCTCGCTGCGCTTCTGATGCGGCAGATCCGCCGCGGTCAGAGCGCCTGCTTCACCTTGGGCATGACCTCCTCGGCGAACAGATGCATGCTGTCGGTGACCTGGCTCTGCGGCATGCCGACCCAATGTAGGCCGAGCATCAGATGGGTGATGCCGAGCCGTTTGTTGTAGCCGATAATCTGCTCGGCGACCTCGTCGGGCGAGCCGAACAGGAAGCGGTCACGCGTCAGCTCGTCGAAGTCGAGCGACAGGTCATCGTCGCCCTTGGGCATCGCCTTGTCCTGGCCCCACTCGTGATAGACCTTGTACTTCTCCTCGAGATAGGGCCGGGCGAGACGCACCGCTTCGTCGCGCGATTTGGCGACGAAGATCTCGCGCATCAGCGGCAACTCCTTCGGGAAGGGCTTATCGAACTCGGCCAGCGCCTGCTTGTAGATGCTGAGCTGGCGCTCGATCGTGTCCATGCGCTGGTGCGGGTTGATGAACCAGGTGTCGGCCAGCTTCGCCGCACGCCGCACCGCGCCATCGGCGTTCGCGCCGAGCCAGATCGGCGGCGTCGGCTTCTGCAACGGCTTGAGCGCAAGCGTGCAATCCGCAAGCTCGAAATGCGAGCCCTTCATGTTGACGTGGTCTTCGGTCCACAGCCTCTTGATCGCCTCGAGATTCTCGATTAGCCGCGGCACGCGCTCTTTCTGGTTCGTGCCGAAGCCCTTGAACTCAACATCGCGGTAGCCGAGCCCCGAGCCGAACACCAGGCGGCCTTCCGACATCACGTCGATCGTCGCGAGCTGCTCGGCGATATCGAGCGGCTTGTGCAGCGACAGCAGGATGATGCCGGTCACGATGCGCATATTCGGCGCCTCGACCATCACGCGCGACAGGAAGGGGATGAGTTGGAACTGGCTCAGCGGATAGCTCGCGTAATGCATGCCGGTGAGCAGGTCCGAGAAACCCAGCTTGTCGGCGAGCCGCGCCTGTTCCATCAGCTCCTTGAACCGGGCCACCATGTCGTCGCCTTGGCGATACTGCCCGCGAATGAAAAATCCGTACTTCATCGAGCGTTACTCCCGTTCCATTTTTCTCGCGCGCCGGTCAGAGGCCCTGCGCCACCTTCGGCATGACCTCTTCGGCGAACATCTGCATCTGCTCCAGCACGAGGTCCTGCGGCATACCGACCCAATGGAATTGCAGCACCATGTGGTTGACGCCGAGCTGCTTGTTGTACTGGATCAGGCTTTCGGCGATCTGGTCCGCAGGGCCGAGCAGGAATCGGTCCTCCTGCAATTCCTCCAATGCCAGCGACAAATCGTTGTCGCCCTCGGGCATCGCGGTGTCCTGGCCCCACTCGTGATAGATCTTGTACTTCTCGGCGAGATAGCGCCCGCAGCGCTGCATCGCCGCGTCCTTGCTGGACGCGATGAAGATCTCGCGCGCCAGCGGCAGCTCTTTCGGAAACGGCTTGCCGAGATCGTCGAGCGCGCGGCGGTAGATGTCGAGCTGGCGGGCGATCGTCTCCATCTTCTGGTGCGGATTGATGAACCAGGCGTCGCCGAGCTTCGCGGCGCGCTTGATCGCGCCGTCGGCGTTGGCGCCGATCCAGATCGGCGGCGTCGGCTTCTGCGCCGGCTTGAGCGAGACGCGGACATGGTCGAGCTCGAAATGCGAGCCCTTCATGGTCACCTCGTCCTCGGTCCACAGCCGCTTGATCGCCTCGAGATTCTCGACAAAGCGGGGCACGCGGTCTTTCGCGGTCGTGCCGAAAGCCTTGAACTCCACTTCGCGATAGCCGAGGCCGGCACCGAAGATGAGCCGCCCGCCGGACATCACGTCGATGGTGGCAAGCTGCTCGGCGAGGTCGAGCGGCTTGTGCAACGACAGAAGAACGATACCGGTGATGAGCCGCAGGTTCGGCGCTTCCGACATGGCGCGCGCCAGGAACGGCACCTGTTGGAATTCCTGCAAGGGATACCCGGCGAGATGCTGGCTTTTCATCAGGCTGTCGAAGCCCAGTTTGTCCGCGAGCCGGGCCTGCGCCATCTGGTCCTCGGTCCGCTGCACCATGTCGTCGCCTTGCGGGTATTGCGTCCGCATGCCGATCCCGTAGCGCATCTTCTTGCCGCTCATCTGTCCCGTTCCTTCCGTCACATGCCCTGTTGCACTTTCGGGAAGACCTCCTTTGCCATCAGCTCGAAGGTCTCCAGCACCTGGCTCTGCGGCAGCCCGGTGCCCTGCACGCTCATGATGATGTGGTTCACGCCGAGCAGCTTATGATAGCGCAGCATCTCCTCGGCCACCTCGTCGGGCGAGCCGACGATGAAACGGTCCTTGGCAAGCTCCTCGTAGCGCATGCTGATGTCGTTGTCGCCTTCGGCCATGACCTTGTCCTGGCCCCATTCCTCGTAGGCCTCGTACATGCTCTTGAGGAAGGGACCGGCGATGCGCACCGCCTCCTCGTGCGTCGGCGCGCAGAACACCTCGCGCCGCATCGGCAGCTCCTTGGGAAAGGGTTTGCCGCAGGCGTCGAGCGTCCGCTTGTAGATCTCGATCTGGCGCTGGAAGGTGTCGAGCCGCTGATGCGGGTTGAGATACCAGCAGTCGCCGAGCCGAGCCGCGCGCTCGACCGCCTTATCGGCATTGGCGCCCATCCAGATCGGCGGATGCGGCTGCTGCACCAGCGGGACGCTGATGCGCGCTTCGTCCAGCTCGAAATGCGAGCCTTTCATGGTCACCGGGCCGCCGGTCCACAGCCGCTTGATCGCCTCCAGATTCTCCTCGAACCGGCGGACCGCGCCCTTGCGCTCGATTCCGAAGCCCTTGAACTCGACGTCGCGGTAGCCGAGCGCGCAGCCGAAGATCATTTTGCCGTTCGACATCAAATCCATCGTCGCGAAGTTCTCCGCGACCTCGAGCGGCTTGTGCAGCGCGAGCAGGACGATGCCGGCGTTGAGCCGAAGGCTCGGGCATTCGGCCATGACCCGGCTGAGGAACGGGATCTGCACCATCTCCTGCATCGGATAGGTGGAGAAGTGCGAGCCTTTGGTCAGCGAGTCGTAGCCCAGCTTCTCCATCAGCCGGGCCTGCTCCATGAGCTCCTCGAAGCGGATCCGCATGTCGTCGCCCTGCGGAAACACGCCGCGCAGCATCACGCCAAACTGCATTTTCTTCATTCGGTCGGGTACCTCTTCATTCTTTAGCCGGTCAGGCTATCCCTTGCGGACGCGCGGGAAAACCTCCTCGGCCATCATGGTAATGGTGTCCAGCACCAGGCTCTGCGGCATGCCGGGCCATTGCATGCTCATGATCAGATGGTTGATGCCGGTCGCCTTGTTGAAGTCGAGGATCTGCTGGGCGACTTCGTCGGGCGAGCCGACAAAGAAGCGGTCGCGCACCAGCTCGTCGAAATCCTGGCCGAGATCGTTGTCGCCTTCCGGCATGACCTTGTCCTGGCCCCACTCGTGATAGGCCTTGTACTTCTTCGCGAGGAAGGGCTTGCAAAGCCGGACCGCCTCTTCCCGCGAGCTGGCGACGAAAACCTCGCGCCGTCCCGGAAATTCCTTCGGGAAGGGCTTGCCCGCTTCGTCCAGCGCGCGCTTGTAGACCTCGGTCTGGCGGATGATCGTATCGGTGCGGTTGTGCGGATTGACGTACCAGCAATCGCCCATGCGCGCCGCCCGCTTGATCGCCGGATCCGCGTTGGCGCCGATCCAGATTGGCGGATGCGGCTTCTGGATGGGCTTGGTTGCCGCCGAGGCGTCCTTCAGCTCGAAATGCGAGCCCTTCATGTTGACCACGTCCTCGGTCCACAGCCGCTTGATCGCGATCAGGTTTTCCTCGAAGCGCTTGACCTTCTCCTTCGCCGTGGTGCCGAAGGCGAGGAACTCGACCTCGCGGTAGCCTAATGCCGCGCCGAAGATCACCCGGCCGCCGCTCATCACGTCGACGGTGGCGAGCGATTCGGCGATGTCGAGCGGCTTGTGCAGCGAGAGCAGGATAATGCCGAAGTTGAGCCGCAGGTTGGGCGCCTCGGCCATGACGCGGGACAGGAAAGGAAGCTGCTGGAAATCCTGGAAGGGGGCCGAGCTGTAGTGCATGCCATTGGTAATGCTGGCATAGCCGAGCTTATCGGCGAGCCGCGCCTGCTCCATCAGCTCGCGGAACCGGACCTGCATGTCGTCTTCCGCCGGGAACTGGGCCCGCGTCATCAGGCCGAACTGCATGTCAGCCATCGCTTCCTCCTTGCTTCTTAATGGTTCCGGAACGTCGGTTGGGGTTGCCCGGCGCCTGCGCGGCCTAGACCGCCGCTGCATCCGGCCGAGCGGAGATGCCCGCACAATAGCCGGATGATTTCGCCCTGTCACACATGCCTTTTGCCCCATATGCCGCTTCTTCTTGCGAAATCGTACCAGGCTGCGCATCTATTACGCGTAAGCCGGCGCGAATCGGGAGAGCGCGGCCGGCGGGAAGGATGTGACCCCGAACTATGAGGATTCTGCTCATCGAAGACGATGCCGAGGCGGCGGCTTTCCTGGCCAAGGGGCTGAAGGAGTGCGGCTTCGTGGTCGACCATGCAGCCAACGGACCCGACGGGCTCCACCTGGCAACGACCGAGCCCTACAGCGCGATGATCGTCGACCGCATGCTGCCGGGCATGGACGGCCTCCATATCGTCGAGCTGCTGCGCAAGGAGGGCAACGCCACGCCGGTCTTGATCCTGAGCGCCATGGACCGCGTCGACGACCGGGTCAAGGGCCTGCGCGCCGGTGGAGACGACTATCTCACCAAGCCCTATGCGTTTTCCGAGCTGCACGCGCGCCTGGAATCGCTGCTGCGGCGGGGCCAGACGGCGCCGACCGAGACCCGGATCAGGGTCGGCGACCTCGAGATGGACCTCCTGTCCCGCACCGTCGCGCGGGCCGGACAGCCGATCGACCTCCTGCCCCGCGAATTCCAGATCCTGGAATTCCTGATGCGCCATTCCGGCCAGGTCGTCACCCGGACCATGCTGCTCGAGCAGGTGTGGAACTATCATTTCGATCCCAAGACCGGCGTGATCGACGTGCAGATCAGCCGACTGCGGCAAAAGCTGGACAAAGGTTTCGACCGGCCGATGCTGCAGACCGTCCGGGGTGCGGGGTACTGCCTTCGTGCCCCAGACTAGGCTTCTCCGTACCTCGACCTTCCGCTATGCCGTTCTCTACATGGTAGTGTTCGGCGTCTCGGTCTGCGGCGTGCTCGCCTTTGTGTACTGGAGCACCGTCAGCGTCATCGATTCCCAGAGCGACGCCACGATCCAGGCGGAGATCGCCGGGCTCGAGGAGCAATATGCCGAGCGCGGGCTGCTGGGGCTGGTCGAGATCATCCGTGCGCGCAGCAAGGACGAGACGCGGCGGCGCGGCCTCTACCTGCTGGTGGACCCGCTGCTGACCCCGCTCGCGGGCAACCTGACCCGTTGGCCGCAGGAAGCGCAGGGCGATCCGCGCTGGGTCGACTTCCGTATTCAGCATACGAAATCGCCCGGGGGCGTGCCGCAGATCGCCCGCGCCCGCACCTTCCGCCTGCCGGGAGGTTTCCACCTCCTCGTCGGCCGCGACCTGACCGAGCGCGCCGAGTTCCGCGAGACAATTACCGAAGCCCTGTTCTGGGCGCTCGTGATCACCATTGCGCTCGGCCTCGGCGGCGGGCTGCTGCTGAGCCGCAATTTCCTTCGCCGGCTCGACGCGATCAACCAGAGCAGCCACGCCATCCTGCACGGCGACCTCAAGCAGCGTATGCCGGTCACGGGCAGCGGCGACGAGTACGATCAGCTGGCACAGAACCTGAACGAGATGCTCGACCAGATCGGCCGGCTGATGGACGGCATGCGTGGCGTAGCGGACGACATCGCGCACGATCTGCGGAGCCCGATCTCGCGGCTCCGCAGCCGGCTCGAGCTCACCCTGATGGACAAGCCGGACCCCGTGAAATACCGCGCCGCGCTGGAGAAGACGATCGAGGAGGCGGACACCATCCTCGAGACCTTCAACGCGCTGCTTTCGATCGCGCTCGCCGAATCGGGCGCACTACGCGAAAAGTTCGAGCATCTCGATCTCGCCGCCCTGGTGCGCGATGCGGCGGATCTCTACCAGGCCGCCGCCGAAGAGCTGGGTCAGCGCCTCGAAGTCGAAGTCGAAGGCGCGCCGGCGACGATGGGCGACCGCAACCTGCTGTCCCAAGCGATCGCCAACCTGCTGGACAATGCCCTGAAACATACGCCGGCCGGCGGAACGATCCGGCTGTCGGCGCGCATCGACGGGGACGGTCGGCCGGAGATCCAGGTGAGCGATACCGGGCCCGGCATTCCGGTCGAGTTCCGCGGCCGCGTGCTCGAGCGCTTCGCCCGCCTCGACCAGAGCCGCAGCACGCGCGGCAGCGGGCTTGGCCTGAGTGTCGTCGCGGCGACGGCCCGGCTGCACGACGCGGCGCTTATCCTGGAAGATAACGAGCCCGGCCTCCGGGTCCGCATGTGCTTTCCCGCGCTTCCGCTCAGTTTGCCGGCCGCCTAAATTAGAGATTAACCCATTGCATCTTAAACATATTCGGTAATTGTTTTACGATTTAGCTGTAAAATAGTGTGAAATATAAATAATCCGTGATTAAAATGTGTTTTTATTGACCACCCCAGAAACAAATGTTAATTAAGCTCTAGCGCCGATTTGAACGCTTCAGATTGCGGGCGCTTTAGAAATGCGGCTAAAGCGAATGGGGCTCTGCCCGGCATTCGGCCGCGGCGGAGCTTTTTTTTCAGCCGGTCCCGGATGGTCGGCTTGCGGCACGAGGAGACAGGTGCGTTGAGCAACTTATCAAGCAACCGGCCGGCCAGCCCCGGCCAGGGCATCGTCCATATCGTCGGCGCTGGTCCCGGCGACGCCGACCTGCTGACGCTTCGTGCCCTCAAGCTGCTGCGTCAGGCCGATGTCGTCTTCCACGACCGGCTGATCGGCCCTGAGATTCTCGATTTCGCGCGGCCCGGCGCCGAGCTGGTCTATGTCGGCAAGGCGAAAGCCAATCACAGCCGGCCGCAAGGCGAAATCAACGCGCTGATGGCCGCCCATGCCGCGGCGGGCCGCCGCGTGGTCCGACTGAAGGGCGGCGATCCCTTCGTGTTCGGCCGCGGCGGCGAGGAGATGGACTATCTGCTGGCCCGCGGCATCCCCGTCGAGATCGTTCCCGGCATCACCGCAGCGACGGGCTGCGCCGCCTTCGCCGGCATCCCGCTAACCCATCGCGACCACGCCACCGCTGTCACCTTCGTCAGCGGACACGCGAAGGATGGTGAGCCCGACCTCGACTGGGCCGGCCTCGCGACCGGCCGCCAGACGTTGGTCGTCTATATGGGCGTGTCGACCGCCGGCACGGTCGCGCGCCGCCTCATCGGCAACGGCATGGCAGCGACGACGCCGGTCGCGGTGGTCGAGAACGGCACGCTGCCGACGCAGAAGACCGTCATCGGCACGCTGATCACGCTCGAGAGCCTGATCGAATCCAACGGCATCACCGGCCCCGCCCTGATCATCATCGGCGACGTGGTGCGCGCCGCGGCCGCCAACATAGCGCCGGCCTGGTCGCTGGCCGCCGCCGAGTAACGAGGAAATCTGTCATGACCCTGCAGGCAATCACCGCCAATCGCCTGGTCGACGGCCAGGTCGTCTACCTGCGCGAGGACGATCAATGGAGCCCGCGCATCCAGGAAGCAATCGTCGCGGACTCCGACGAGTTCGCCAAGACGCTGCTGGAGCTCGCCCGGCGCGCCGTTGAGCGCCGCCTCATCGTCGATCCCTACCTGTTCGCCGTCAGCATCGAGAAGGGACGGATTCAGCCGCTTGGCCGGCGCGAGACGATTCGCGCCGCCGGCCCCAGCGTGCGCCCCGACCTCGGCTACCAGGCTGCCGCGGAGTAACCGCCATGTACCGTTATGACGAATTCGACCACAGGCTTGTCGCCGAGCGCGTCGAGCAGTTCCGCGACCAGGTGCGGCGCCGTCTCGCCGGCGAGCTGACGGAGGACGAGTTCAAGCCGCTGCGGCTGATGAACGGCGTCTATCTTCAGCTTCACGCTTATATGCTGCGGGTCGCCGTTCCCTATGGCGTGCTGTCCTCGCGGCAGATGCGCAAGCTCGCGCATATCGCGCGACGCTACGACAAGGGCTACGGCCATTTCACCACGCGCCAAAACATCCAGTTCAACTGGCCCAAGCTGAGCGAGGTGCCGGATCTGCTGGCCGAGCTGGCCGAGGTCGAGATGCACGCCATCCAGACCAGCGGCAACTGCATCCGCAACACCACCGCCGACCAATTCGCCGGCGTCGCGGGCGACGAGATCGAGGATCCGCGTCTCTACGCCGAGATCATCCGGCAGTGGTCGACCCTGCATCCGGAATTCAGCTTCCTGCCGCGCAAGTTCAAGATCGCGGTGACCGGCGCGCCGCACGACCGCGCGGCGATCAAGACGCACGACATCGGCATCGGGCTGGTCCGGAATAACGACGGCGAGACCGGTTTTGACATCTTCGTCGGCGGCGGCCAGGGGCGGACACCCTTGGTCGCCAAGCGCATCCGCGGCTTCCTGCCGAAGCAGCATCTGCTGTCCTATCTGGAGGCGATCCTGCGCGTCTACAACATGCTGGGCCAGCGCAACAACATCTACAAGGCGCGCATCAAGATCCTGGTCAACACCGTCGGGATCGACGCGTTCACGGATATGGTCGAGGCGGAATGGCAGGCGCTCAAGGACAGCGCGCTCGACCTGCCCGAGGCCGAGGTCGCGCGTATCAAAGCCTATTTCGCGCCGCCGGCTTATGAACATCTCGCCGACAACGATCCCGTTTTCATCGAAAAGCGTCTGGCCGACCGCGCCTTCGCCCGCTGGCTCAGCACCAGCATGCACCCGCACAAGGTCCCGGGTTACGCCATCGTCACGATCTCGCTCAAGCCGGACGGCGGCATCCCGGGCGACGCCTCGGCCGAGCAGATGGAGGCGGTGGCCGACCTCGCCGACCGCTACAGCTTCGGCGAGCTCCGCGTCGCGCATGAGCAGAACCTGGTGCTGGCCGACGTGCGCCAGCGCGATCTCTACGCGCTGTGGCAGGAACTGCGGCGGCACGGGTTGGCGACGCCCAATGTCGGGCTGATCGGCGACATCATCGCCTGCCCCGGCCTCGACTACTGCAACCTGGCCAACGCCCGGTCGATCCCGATCGCCCAGCAGATCAGCCGGCGCTTCGCCGATCTCGACCGCCAGCACGATATCGGCCGGATCACGCTCAACATCTCCGGCTGCATCAACGCCTGCGGCCATCACCACGTGGGCAATATCGGCATTCTCGGCGTCGACAAGAAAGGAACCGAATTCTACCAGGTCACGCTCGGCGGCAGCGCCGACGAGAACACCGCGGTCGGCGACATCATCGGCCCCGCCTTCGACGAGCATCACATCGTCGACGCGGTCGAGACAATCGTCGGGACCTATCTGGAGATCCGGAAGAACGGTGAAAGCTTTATCGATACCTATCGCCGCGTCGGGCTCGCCCCCTTCAAGGAGACCCTCTATGCCACTCATTAAGAACGGACAGATCGTCAAAGACCCCTGGACGGAAGCCGCGCCGGATGCGCCGGTGCCGGACGCGGATTTCCTGCTCGTGCCCTATGAGACCTGGAAGGAGCAGCGAGAGACCTTGATGAAGCGCAACGGCAAGCTCGGCGTGCGGCTCGCCGCCGACCAGCCGCCGCAGCTCATCGCCGACGATCTCGACCGTCTCGACCTCGTCGCGCTCGCGTTCCCGACCTTCCGCGACGGCCGCGCCTATTCTTATGCCCGACTGCTGCGCGAGCGTTACGGCTTCACGAAAGAGCTGCGCGCCGTGGGTAATGTGTTGCGCGATCAGTTCCAGTTCATGCATCGCTGCGGCTTCGACGCCTATGCGGTGGCCGACGAGAAGCAGGCGGCCGACTGGTCGCGCGCGCTTTCCGAAATCTCGCTCGTCTATCAGCCATCGACCGACCGGCGGCGCCCGATCGCCGCGCTCCGCCGCCAGCATCCGGCGGCGGAGAGCCTATCCGCCGCGCCCGCACGCGACGCGGTCTGCTCGTCCTGGGCCTATTGATCTGCCGCATGCACCGCGCAGGGAAGCGGAAATTCCCGCTTCCCTGCGCTCCGGCATCTTCGCCGTTGAGCGTCCCCACCGAAAAGCGCTAAGCTTCCGCCGTTGATGGTTCCCCTTACGGGGTGAAAAGGGAATACGGTGCGGCCCGACGCGGCGTTCCGCAGAAGGTCAAAACCGTAGCTGCTCCCGCAACTGTAGGCGACGAGCCGTCGTCCATTTCGCGGCCACTGGGATAACCCGGGAAGGCCGGACGACCGGCGAAGACTCGCGAGCCAGGAGACCTGCCATCGATCATCGTCACCCAACCGGCGGGCGGGAAGACCGGCGGGACGGATCTCCGTTGTGGTGGCGTCAACGCAGGTAGGGCCGCCGGGGATGTCGTCGTTGGGTCATACGCCTTCTGAGACCCCTTCTCTCGATATCGGTCATTCGGCCGCGTCACGGCCGTGGTGCGTCCGGCTGTCCGCTTGCGTCTTCGGCAAAAACAAGAACGGACGGAGACCATCGAGATGCAAGACAGACCCAGCCGAGCCGGACGACCCTTCCGGACGATCCTGCCAACGACGGTGCTGCTGGCGCTCGCGCCGGGCGCCGCGCTCGCCCAGGATGCGACGACACCCGGCAGCGCCACGCTGCTGCCGGAAACCGTCGTCACCGCAACGCGCACCGAAACGCCGAGCCGGCAGATCGGCAGCGCCATCACCGTTGTTACCGGCGAAGAGCTGCAGCGCCGGCAGATACAATACGTCGCCGACGGGCTTCGCCAGGTGCCGGGCGTGTCCGTCAACCGGACCAGCGGGTTCGGCTCATCGACCGATATCCGCATCCGCGGCGCCGAAGCCAACCAGACGCTGGTGCTGATCGATGGGGTAAAGGTCAACGATCCTGCGCTCAGCTCGCAGTTCGATTTCGGCAACCTGCTGACCAGCGATATCGACCGGATCGAAGTGCTGCGCGGCCCGCAGAGCGTGCTCTACGGCAGCGACGCGGTCGGCGGCGTCATCAACATCATCACCAAGCGCGGCGAAGCGGCGCCCAAGGTGACCGCCAACGCGGAGTACGGCTCCTTCAACACCGTCCAGTCGGCCACGACGCTTTCCGGCGGCGGCAAGCGCTACGACTTCCTGCTCGGCGGCGCCTATCTGCGCTCGGACGGCATTTCCGCGGCGGACTCGGCCAACGGCAATACGGAAAAGGACGGCACCGACAACAAGACGATCCAGGGCCGTTTCGGCATCCGTCCGAGCGACACGGTCGAGCTGAACTTCGACGGCCGCTGGCAGCGCGCCCGAGACGACACGGACGCGTTCACCACGATCGCCGTGGACGACAATTCCTTCTCCAACAAGACCGAGCGTTTCGGCCGAGCGCAGGCGAAATTCTCCTTTTTCGACAAGCACTGGGAGCACATCTTCACGGGCTCGTTGTTCGACAACAAGCTCGAGAGCGGCGGCGGCTCCTTCGGCGACTCCAGCACGGAAGGCCGACGGCGCACGCTGCAGTACCAGACCAATCTCAGCCTCGGCACGCAGAAGATTGCCAAGGCCGCGCACACCTTCAGCCTCGGCGTGGACGACGAGCGCGAGAACGTGCAGACCCACAGCGATTTCTCGTCGATCGACCGAAACCTGGATTCGACCTCGGTCTACGGGCTCTACCAGCTCGGCCTGTGGGACCGGCTGTTTCTGACCGGCGGCGGGCGGCACGACAGCAACAGCTTCTTCGAGGACGCCACCACCTACCGCCTGACCGGCGCGCTGCTGTTCCCGGAGTTCGGCGGCAAGCTGCACGCCAGCGGCGGCACCGCCGTCAAGAACCCGACCGTGTTCGAGCTATTCGGCTTCACCTCGAGCTTCAGCGGCAACCCGAACCTCAAGCCGGAAAAATCCGACGGATACGACGTCGGCTTCCAGCAGACGCTGTTACACGGCAAGCTGGTCGGCGACGTCACCTATTTTCACAACAGCATCAAGGATCTGATCGAAGGCTTCGGCAGTACCGCCATAAACGAGCCGGGGACGACGCAGATCGACGGGATCGAGCTGTCCGCCCAGGCGAAGGTGACGGACGGCCTGAACGTCAGCGCCAGCTACACCTGGATGACCGATCACGACGCCAACGGCGACACGCTCGTGCGCCGGCCGAACAACGCGGCGAGCCTGATCGTCAATTACGGCTTCCTCGAAAAGAAGCGGGCCAATATCAACGTCGCGCTGATCTACAACGGAGCGCAGCAGGACATCGCCTTCGGCCCGATGCGGCGCGTCACGCTGCACGACTACCTTCTTCTCAATATCGCCGGGTCGTACCGGATCAACGACTATGTCGAGCTTTATGCCCGCGGCGAGAACCTGCTGGATCAGCAGTATGAGGAAGTCTTCTCCTATGGCACACCCGGCATCGCCGGCTATGGCGGCATTCGCGTCAGCTTCGAACCGTTGAAGGCGATCGGGGTGAGCAAATGAGACGTACGGCGGGTCCCCGTCATGGTTGGCGCCGACTGGGACGCGCCGCCGCCATTGCATTTCTCTGCGGCATCGCCGCGACACCGGCGGTCGCGGCGCCGCATCGCATCGCATCGATCTTTCTCTGTGCGGACCAGCTGCTGCTGCATCTCGCAGACCGCAGCCGGATCGTCTCGCTCAACCGCTTCGTCGCCGACCCCGCCTTTTCCAACGACGCCGGCGACGTGTCGGGCATCCCGCTCAACCGCGGCCGGGCCGAGGAGATCCTGCCGCTCAAGCCGGACCTCGTGCTCGCCGGCACTTTCACCGCGCCGGCGACGAAGGCGCTGCTACGCCGGCTGGGAATTCCGGTGCTCGAGCTTCCCGTAGAGCAGGACTTCGACGGCATACGAACCAACATCCGCCGCGTCGCGAAGGCGGTCGGTGAGATCGCGCGCGGCGAAAAGCTCGTCGCCGCGCTTGATCGAAGCCTCGCCGTCAAGGCGCCGCCGGACCGCTGGCGGCCCGAGCTCATGCTCTATCGCTTCGGCGGCTACTCCCAAGGCCGCGATACGCTGAGTAATGCCATTATCGAGCGCGCGGGATTCGCCAACTATGCAGCGGCGCGGCTGAACGGCGTGGGGCGGCTTTCGCTCGAGAGGATCGTCGCGGACCCGCCCGATGCAATCCTGCTGGGCAGCCGGGGAACCGAACGCGATTCCTTGTCGGCGGAAACGCTGGACCACCCGGCGCTGCGGCGACTCCGGCGCGAGCTGCCGACCGTGGTGATCCCCGACCGGCTCTGGATCTGTGGTCTCGCCAATGCGGGCGAGGCGGTGCAGCGGCTCGCGGCCTTCCGCGCCAGCCTGTCGCACGCACGTAAGCCGGCGCAGGAGCCCAAGCGATGAGCGCGGCGGAGATCGCGCTTCGCACACCACGGGATCTGCCGCTGCACCTGGCGCTCGGCACCGCCTTGCTCGGCACCTTCGTGCTGTCGCTGCTCGTCGGGCCGGCGCCGCTCGGCCTGCACGACGTTATCCGCGCGCTGTTCGGCGGCGGCCCCGAATCGACACGCCTCATCGTCAACGAGATCCGTCTGCCGCGCAGCCTGCTGGGCGTCATGATCGGCGCCACGCTGGGGCTTTCCGGCGCGGGGCTGCAAGGGCTCTTCCGCAATCCGCTGGCCGAGCCCGGGCTGATCGGCGCGTCCTCGCTGGCCGCGCTCGGCGGGGTGATCGCGATGTATTTCGGCCTCTACACGGCCTTCCCGCTGGCGCTGCCGGGCTGCGCGATGCTGGGCGCGCTGATCGCCGTAAGCCTTCTTTTCTTGCTCTCCGGCCACGAAGCGTCGGCCTTGACCATTATCCTCGCCGGCGTCGCGATCAGCAGCCTCGGCGCCGCGCTGATCTCGCTCGCGATCAACCTGTCCAACAATCTTTTCGCCGTGACGGAGATCGTGTTCTGGCTGATGGGCTCGCTTGCCGACCGCAGCATGGATCACGTCTGGCTCACGTTGCCGTTCATCGCGGTTGGCTGTCTTTGCATCGCGAGCTGCGGGCGCGCGCTCGATGCGTTGACGCTGGGCGACGACACGGCCAGCAGCCTCGGCATCAGCCTGACCCGGACGCGCATCCTGATGATCGTCGGCACCGCGCTCGCCGTCGGCGCGTCGGTCGCGGTCTCCGGATCGATCGGCTTCGTCGGCCTCGTCGTCCCCCATCTGCTGCGGCCATTCGTCCAATATGAGCCGCGCCGCCTGCTGCCGGCCAGCGCGCTCGGCGGGGCGATCCTGCTGCTGCTGGCCGATATCGGCGTCCGGATCGTTCCAACCACGGCGGAGCTGCGCCTCGGCGTGGTCACCGCGCTTATCGGCGTGCCGTTCTTTCTCTTCCTCATCTTCAAGACGCGGCGGGAGATGGCATGACAGAGATGCGCCTGTCCGAGATCCGCGTCATCCGCGAGTCGCGTGCCATCGTCGACGGCATCAGCCTGTCGCTGAGAGGCGGCGAGATGCTCGGGATCGTCGGGCCGAACGGCGCGGGCAAGTCTACATTGCTGCGCGTCATGGCGGGGCTGCTGGAGCCGGAGAGCGGCGCCGTCGAGCTGGACGGTCGGTCGCTCGCGCATTGGGGACGGGCGGATCTTGCCCGCCGCGTCGCCTATCTGCCGCAGCATCCGGAATGCCATTGGGCGATGACGGTGGAGCGTGTTGTGGCGCTCGGCCGCCTGCCGCATATCGCCGCCTGGCAGCGCCCGGCGGCGGCGGACCGGCGGGCAATTCGCAGCGCGATGGAGGCGACGAATGTCGGCCATCTCGGCGGCCGGCGCGCCGGCACGCTGTCGAGTGGCGAGCTCGCACGGGCCATGCTGGCGCGCGCCCTGGCATCGGACCCGGCGCTGCTGCTCGCCGACGAGCCGGTCGCCGACCTCGACCCGTATCACAGCCTCGAGGTGATGGATCACCTGGAATCCCTCGCGCGGCGTGGCCATGCGGTGGCCGTGGTGCTGCACGATCTGACGCTTGCCATGCGGTATTGCGACAGGGTCGTGCTGATCGACCGCGGCCTGATCATCGCCGAGGGTCCGGCGGAAGTGACCCTGTCCGCCGCAAACCTGGCCGCGGTTTATCGGATCGCGGCGTTACGCGGCAGCCATGATGGCGAATCCTATCTGCTGCCGTGGCGCCGCCTGCCGGGGAGTGACGCGGCGCCATGACCGAAGGCAGCCTCATCGCGCCGGTCGCGCCACGCCTAGCCGCCGCGCGGGAGACGGTCGCGGCGGCGCTCGTGTTCTCCGTGGCGGCCCATGCGGGCCTGATCCTCTGGGCGGTTTCCGGCGCGCCGACACGAGAAATCGCCTTGCGCGCCGGCAGCCCGGTCACGATGGAAGTGGTGCTGGTCCAGGGACCCGACGCGCCACCCGCGGGCAGCCGAAGCCGGCACGCCGACGAATTGACCGCCCGGACGCCCGACCGGGCCGTCTCTCACGATGCCCAACGGCCCGCGGAAAGTGCCGCGCCGGAAAAAATACCGGCCCCGCAGGATCAGAAGGGCGGCGCTTCCGAAGGCGCGGATACCCCTTTATTGCCGACCGCGCGACCGGTTCCTGTTGCGACGCATCAAGCGCCCGCGCCGGACGCGGCCGCAGCGGCGGACGCCGCGCCGCCGCCCGCTAGGTCGCCCGTGCCGCACCCGCCGGCCAAGCCTACGCCACCGCCCTTGGCGCACGCCGTAGCGGCTGCCGTATCGCCGTCCGTTACCGCCCCTGCCTTACATGACAAAACGTCAGCCTCGGCCGTTGCGGTGGATTATTCGGCGGCGCCCAAGGGTTCCGCGGCAGCAGCCGATGCATCGAGCGGATCGGACGGCATGCAGGGCGCGGCGCCACGCGCCGACAACCCCGCGCCCGATTATCCCTACCTGGCCCGCCTGCGCGGCGAGTCCGGCCGTGTCGTGCTGGACGTCGAAGTTCTGGCCAGCGGTGAGGCAGGTGTGGTTCGCGTCGAGGAGTCGAGCGGTTATGACATTCTCGACCAGGCCGCGCTCGAGTCGGTCAAGCGATGGCGCTTCGTGCCGGCACGCCGCAACGGCGCGCCCGTCCCGGCCAGCGTGCGCATCCCGATTCGATTCGCCTTGCAGTGAAGGGGGCGTGTTGGCGATCGGCCCGACTCTGCGCCTCTAGGCGGAGGCCGTCTGTCCCATGAGGCTGAGCGCGGGCGCCCCGAAGATGCGCTCCGCTTCGTCCAGCCAACGGTCGGCATAACGGCAGATTTCCGCCTCGTCCGTCCACGGCTTCGCCGGCGCGAACTCAATCGCCTTCGGCGTGAGATCCGGGTCGGACACGCCGTCGCGCCAGCACCAGGCGGCGGGGAACGCACCGACCAGATCACGGTCGAGCCACTCATATCGGGCGAGCTGATCAAGGCGCGCCGCGGCGACTTTCTCCGGTGTCAGCGCGCGGTTCGCGGGATGACCACAATTCCACAGCAGCAGCGACGAGCGTGGCGCCGCACCCAGCCGGCCGCGATCGTCGGTCGCGACGTTCATGACCGCGTAGCGGTCGTCCCGCAGGTCCCACAGCTCATAGATATCCGCCTGGAACAACATGTCGCTGCTGACGAACGCCGCCCAGCCGGCAAAGCCATTCAAGGCCGGGACGAGGAAACGGGCGCGCGCCTGCTTGGCCCCATCGGGATCCGGCTCCGGTCCGCAAAGCGCGGCGACCGCCTTCGGCTTCAAGGGCACGATTTCCACGAGATCGGAGGCATGCCGCTGAATCGAGAACAGGCAGACGTCGAGCGCGCGCTGGTCGCGGCAGTCCCATCCGACGTATATTCTTGTGTGATCCATAGGCCAAGGTACCAACGCAACTTGCCGAAATTCGTTCCCCAATATGGCAGTTTTGCGGCTGCCGGATGTGAACGATTTCGCACCTGCAACATGACACGAACGTTACAGCGATACACCTGCAGGAAGTGGCATTCCCTTGGCTCTTTAGGGGTAGTCAGGATGGTTTCCGAGCGAGTCGATCTCTGAGTCCCCTTGCATAACCCGAGAAAATATAGGAGCATATCCAGTTAAGGTTACACAATTCGTCGGCGTATCTAGGTAGACGCGACAACGCCTAGCCAAGTTACTCCAACAATTCGTGACACCTGTTAATCGACGCGAATCCACCGGGAGATGCGTGTCTCGTGAAACTCTATCAAGGATCGGAGTAGTTATGGCTACCGGAACAGTGAAGTGGTTCAACCCGACCAAGGGCTACGGCTTTATCCAGCCTGACGACGGCGCGAAGGATGCCTTCGTCCATATTTCCGCGGTCGAGCGGGCCGGCCTCAACACCCTGCGCGAAGGGCAGAAGGTCTCCTACGAGCTCGTCGCCGGCAGAAACGGCAAATCTGCGGCGGAAAATCTCACCCTGCTCGACTAACTTTGGCCGACTTGAGCCCGGGCTGCCGGGCTCCCATAAGCCAAGGGGCGGGCCCATCGGCCCGCCCTTCGTGTTTCCGGCTATCGCGTCGCTACGAACGCCGGCGGCGATCACGACTCTCGGATCAGCTTCCCGCGTTCGCGGCTACCAGCCCGCTGTTCACATAGCCGAAAAACGCGTTGAGCGAACTTCCCAGCTGCACATAGGCCGCAAAGCTTGCGATTGAAACCAATGCGGCGATCAAGCCATACTCAATGGCTGTCGCCCCACGCTCGTCGCGGATCACCACCCGAATCAGATCCAGCATTGCAATTTTCCCCAGGCATGTGTTTCAGCATTTTAGTAAAAGAATGCCATTATTATATTGTGTGAAGTATATCACAGTATATTCTTGAGACAAACCAAAAGTGAAATTATAGTTACCTAAGTATTAATTTAAAAATACTTGTTTTCCATAGATTTATTTGTCTGAATATTCAGGCCGGACTGACCGCGGCCTGCGCCAACGTCGTCTTGACCTGGCGCCCCAGAAGGTCGAGCAGGACGAAGACCCGCTCCCGGTCCGCAACTCCCATGAACCGCCCGATCAGGTCGGTGAACGGCCCCTCGACCACGCGAACCGCGTCCCCGAGGCGGAGGCCGTCCATCGGCGACAACCGGTCGAAATCACCGAGCGCCGCCCGCTCCCTGATTTCCTCCGCGAGCCCAGAGGGCATGGGCGCCGGCGCATTTCCCCGGCGGACGAGGTCGCAAACGCCGACCGTCGACAATATCGGCCGCCAGCGCTGTTCCAGCATATCGAGCGCGACAAACAAGTAGCGCGGGAACAGCGGGCGCTCGACGAGCTCCCGCCTTCTGGCGTGGTGACGCCAGCGCTTGTAGGTCGGCAGGATGGCGGTAAATCCCTGGCGCAGCAGGTGCTCGCGCGCCTTGGTCTCGCTGTTGGCGTGAGTGTAGACGACATACCAGAGAGTCATCGGCCGCCCTCCGCGTCGGACGACGCCATCGGTGTCTTTATCCGCAGGAGCGCCGGCACCATCACGCGATCCGCCGCGAAGCCGGCCGCGGCCGCCTGTTTGAGCGCCGCGTCATAGGCGGATTGCGGCGCTTGCGTATCGGTGATGAGGAAGCCGTCGAGCCCGGCCTCGCCACCGGCAAGCCGCAGCACCTCGGTCAAATCCTTCACCACGGGAACGCCGGCGCAACGGCCGGCGGCCGCCCTGGCATCCGCCACGCATACGATCTCCGCCGGCGTTTCGCCGGCGCTCAGCACTGCGATCTCGGCCAGCTCACCCGCCCCGATCAAGGCGATGCGGCACCATCCCTGCCGGGCGGCGCCATCGAGAAGCGCCGCGCATTGCGCCCGCGCATCGCGAAAGAAGTTGAAGGAGATCGTGAGATATTCCGCCGTGAGCCGGCTCTTCTCGGAAAATCCCTTGGGCGTCAGATAGTAGGCATAACGGTTAAGCGGCACCTGCCGGACCTTGATCAAGCCCTTCTTGGCGCAGCGCTTCAGGTAGGCATTGGCCAGCCCGAGCGCTATTCCGAGCTCTCTCGAGAGCGAGCGCTGGGTGACCGAGCTGTCTAGCTCGATCGCGCTCAGCAGGCCGAGAACGATTTCCGGATCTTCGTTCTCGGCGCGCTTGCCGCCCTTCGCATCCTGTGCCGTTGCCGCCATCCCACGCTTTCCCGCCAGCCCGACGCCGATGACGTTCATATGTTGAACGTTGTCGTTCATACTGTGAACGACAAGGAAAGTCAATAGGATGGGACCGGTCGCGCGCCCTTCCCGCGAACCGGCAGCACTGGCGCACGATACGAGAAGCGCCGCCTCCGGCTAGGGAACGGGCTTCCCGGTCCAGCGCCGCAGCCCGCCGAGCCGCAGCCAGCACCAATAGCCGAAAGCGCCGAGCAGGGCGCCGCCCGTGTTCGTGGCGAGATCGAGGATCGAGGACGTCCGCTCGTTCTCGAAGAACTGCAGCGCCTCGCAGGTCGCGGAGACCAGGAAAGCGGCGGCAACGGTCACCGCGATCGCCGCGGCCGCGGATCGCGTGCGCCGCGCAACGAGGGCGAAGCCAAAGACGCCGAAGGGCACGAACAGGATGACGTTGCGGATGAGGTCCCAAGCGGAGCTCACGGCAAAGTTCATCTTCCCGTCGATATAAAGGAAGAAGAGCCGGGAATAGGTCGGCACCTTGGCGGGCTTTTCCAGCCGCGGCATCGACGAGCGCCGATCCGTCCCCTCCGCGCCTTGCGCCGGCAAGCCATGCGTAAAGTCATAGGCGAGAAGAAGGCCCGGCGCCGCCGGCTGCCCGCCCGCGCGGTAGCCCGCCTTGAAGCGGGCGGCAACCGTCTCAGCCGGCAGAGGACGATCGTATATCGCGGCATAGGCGATCCTGCCGTCCCATGGCCGCCCCCCGTCCGCTTCGTTCCCAAAGGCGAGCAGATGCGTCGGGTCCCAGGTGGAGAAATTGCCGCGCGGCGTCGCCGATTCCGCACGCAGCTTGCCATCGATATAAACGCGCTCTTCCGTGGAATCATGCGTCACGACGACGTGCTGCATCACGCCCGGATGAAATGCGTTGCCCACGTCGAGGCTCGGGATGCCGTCCGCGTCCGTCCTCGTCGTCCGCAAACGGACGATAAGGTCCCTGCGCTGCTGACCGATGGTGAAATTGCTCTCCCAGGGATTCCGGGCATAAGAGATGATCCGCGCCGGGCCCTTCTGGTAGGCCGATGCGGCACTGAGCCAAAGCTCGACACTGAGCCGGTCGCCGACGGAAAGGCGCTTGTAAAGGCTCGCCGGCGGCGACGCGCTTACGAGCAGGCCGGTCTTGCCGAATTGCGCCCCCTCGCCGTCCTGCGGCCAGGCGACGCTGTTGTCCTGCGCGGCGAAGGGCCACGAAAAGTCGAAGGGATAAAGTAGCAGGAAAAATACGGCCGCCAGGTACAGAACGGCGAGCGCCGATCCGAATCGCGCGAAGCTAGGGGCGCCTTGAGCCATGCCTCTCGAACCAATGCCATTTCCGACCCGCGCCGCGGGACTGCCGTATGCATAATATATTTTCGCCCGGCGCGCCCCGTTGTCAGCCCAACGGTCGGCGCGACAGGGCGGAAACCGCTAGCGCCAGATCGCGCCGCCGCAGCTCCGGATATAGCGGCGGGCCTCACGCCCGAGCGGATGCCGGTCATGCCGGTTCAACGCGGCCCAGACATAAAATTCCGACAGCACCTTCCGCCATGCCGCCTTGCCGCGGGACCGCCAGATGACGAAAGCGGTCCAGGCCAGCATGTTGATCAGGCGAATATGGCTCGGCAAATGGAGAAAGCCGACCCGCAGCTTGTTGCGGTAATTCGTTTCGACCGCGGTCATCGACGGCATGCGCCCGGCGGGATCGTGCTTGTGCAGGACCCAGACGTCCGGCGCATACCAGATCTCATATCCCGCCTTGATGGCGCGATAGGCGAGATCGAATTCCTCCGCGGCATAGAAAAAGTCAGGGCGGTAATGGCCCACTTCCTCGAAAACCTTCCGCCGCACCGCATTGGCGACGCCGATGAACCGAAACGTCTTGAACGGCTTGTCCGCCGGCAGGCGCTTGTTGGTGTGCGGGAATTCCTCGACGATGAGCTTTTTCGTCTCGAAGTCGAGGCTCTTGAAGGCCAGGATACCGGCCTTCGGATAACGGTCGAACAGCCGAAAGATCACGTCCACGAAATCGGCCGGATAAACGACAGCGTCGTCATCCAGAAACAGCAGGTATTTCCCGGTGGCGATCTCGATACCGCAATTCCGGCCGACCGTGGCGCCAAGATTCTTGTATGTCTTGTACAGCTTGGCCTGGGGAAAGCCGGCCAGCAGCGCCGATCGATCACGCTCGTCTTCGTTGTTGTCGACCAGCACGATCTCCACATCGGTGCGCTGCGCGACCAATGGGCGAATATGGCTGAGCAATCCCTGAACGGCCGCATCACGCGCATAGGTGAGCAGCACGATGGAAAGCAGGGGTGATGCGGTATTCAAGATTTCATTTTCCATCGATCAACGCCGGTAACATGGCAAACGCAACGCCCGTCCGCCGGTTCCGTGACGGCGGCGCAACCCTGATCCTCCGGAAAGGTCGCCCACGCGCGCTGCCGAACAAGACATCTCATCGGCAGCAGCAGCGGAGCGCCCCGCAACACGCACGCCCACTCAAAGAACTAGAATCATTAGCCTTTCCACAGACCCGCTCAGACATACATCCGGACCGAACGGGCGAGCAAAGGGACGGATCGACGCAGGTCGATCAAACCGCCACCCGGCAGGGTAGGTCGAATTACAGCGACATTTGAGACAATTGCGATCTAGTCGCACATCGTCGATCGATCTAGTCCGCAAGCGCCGCGACCGGCGCCGGCACTCCCGGCAGGACGGCCTCGGCCGGGTCCGCGGATCAAGGGCGAAGCTGACTCGGCGGCCTTCGGTGCATGGATCTCACTCGAAAGTATTAATGTTAATGCGTCACGCCAAGCCACCCCTGCGGCGCCGCGCTATGCGCTGACGCCGCGAAGGCGCTACCATCCAATAAAAACACCAGGGAGTGGAACGTCATGAAAATTGATCGCATCGAGGCCTTTCAGGTCCAATGGTCGCCGGAGGATCGCGCCGACCAGCGCAGCGCATTCGTGCGGATCTGGACGGATGACGGGGTGCACGGGATCGGCGAGGCCTCTCCCATGCAGGGCGGGCTCGCTTCGCTCGGCATGATCGTGCACAATATTGCGCCGGCGCTGATCGGCGCCGACCCGCTGGACCACGCCGTGTTGCAGGATCGGCTCCTGCACCGGCTCGTCAAACTGGGACCGGAAGGCGCGCTGACCGGCGCGCTCGCCGCTATCGACATCGCGCTGTGGGATCTGAAGGGCAAGCGCTTCGGGCAGCCGCTCTACAAGCTGCTGGGCGGCGCATGGAAGACCGCGCTCCCCTTCTATGCCTCGATCGGCGGCAATGGCGCCGGGCGCAGCCTAGACGACGTCCTGCGCATCGTTGAGAAACGGCTGGAAGACAAACCGGCTGCCATCAAGATCCGTTTCGACAACCACCGCGTCGATTTGGACGACGGCGTTGCGGATCACATCGCGAAGGCCCGCGCTGTTCGCAAGCTGGTCGGCGATGGCTTTCCCCTCGCCTTCGACGCCAACAATGGTTATTCAGCGAGCGGCGCGATCCGGGTCGGGCGAGCGCTCGAGGAGCTCGGCTACTGGTGGTTCGAGGAGCCGGTGCAGCACTACCACGTCCGGGCGACGGGCGAGGTGGCGCGGAAGCTTTCCATTACCGTCTCGGCCGGTGAGCAGACTTACACCTTGGGCGGGCTCGCCGAGCTGATCGACGCTGGCGTGCGCATGATCCAGCCCGACATCGTCAAGATGGGCGGCGTCACCGGACTCTTGCGCGCCGCCGCGCTGGCCCAGGCGCATGGCGTCGAGCTGGTGCCGCACCAGACCCAGCCGATGATCGGCCACCTCGCCAATCTTCATATCTGCGCCACACAGATGCACGCGACCAAGCCCTGTGAGTGGAACGACCCAACGACGCGCACGCATGCGCTTTTCGACCACCCGCCCGTTCCGGTGAACGGGCTGTTCCACCTGCCCGACCGGCCGGGCCTGGGCATCGATTTCGACGCCGATGCGCTGGCTTTGCGGCGGATCGAGATAGCGCCGGCTGCCTGAACTCACGGGCGAGCCGGGAAGCTCAGCTCTGCATGGCGGCGATGCTTTTCCGGAAGCGGACCGCGGCGAATGCGAAAAAGAGACCGCCGATGCCGGCGACAAGCGCGAATTGCGGCCACACGATGTCGATCCCGGCGCCGCGGTAAAGGATAGCCTGCGCAAAGCTCACGAAATGGGTCGACGGCACGGCCTGCATGATTATTTGCAGGGCCTGGGGCTGGCTTTCGATCGGCGTGTTACCGCCGGAGAGCAGCTCCATCGGCAGGATGACCAGCATGAAGATGAGACCGAACTGCGGCATCGACCGCGCCAGGGTCGCGAGGAAGATGCCGAGCGCCGTCGCGAAGAAGAGATAGAGCGCGGTGCCCGCGAGAAAAAGCGGCACCGAGCCGGCGACCGGAACCCGGAGGAGCGTCTCGACGACAAGCCACAGCGACAGACCGGCCGCGACGAGAATGACCAAGCCGTTGGCCCACACCTTCGCCATCATGATCTCAAACGGCGTCAGCGGCATAACGAGAAGATGCTCGATCGTCCCATGCTCCCGTTCACGGATCAGCGCCGCCCCGGTCAGCACGATCGACAGCATCGTCACGTTGTTGATGATCTCCATGACGCTGGTGAACCAGGAACTCGTAATGTTCGGGTTGAAGGCGTAGCGTGTCTGGATTTTGACCGGATAGGCGTCTTCGCTGTTTCCGGCGTCGACGAACCGCGTGATCTCCTGGGAGAGAATGTTGCTGATATAGCTGTCGCCGATGCCCGCCTGCATCATGGCCGTCGCGTCGATATCGACCTGAATCGCCGGATGCCGCCCGGCGAGGACATCGGCCTCGAACTTGTCGGGAATGACCAGGACGAAGGTGTAGATCCCGGAATCCATGCCGGGGTCGATGTCTTTGAAGGAAATCATCTTCGGTTCGCGGAAATAGGGCGGCAGGAAAGCCTCGCGAATCCGCGTCGACAGTTGCGAGTGATCTTCGTCGACGATGGCGATCGACGCGTTGTGCAGATCGTGCGACATGCCCGTGGCGGCCGTGTAGATCGAGAAAGTGAAGGCCCAGACGATGAGCGCGAGCAGGACCGCATCGTGACGCAGGCTGAACAGCTCCTTGATGCCGAGGCGGTAGATATTTTCGAGGCGCCGCATCTCAGCGCTCCTGTTTCTTGAGCAGCAGCGCGCTGACCGCCGTCAAGACCGGGAAGAACAGGGCAAGCGCGAAAAGCTTCGTCGAGAGGTCGGACGCGCCGAGCGCCTTCGTGAAGGTCCCGACGCTGATCGTCATGAAGTAACCGGTCGGAAAGCCTTGCCCGAACAGCGCCGCGCCGCCCTCGAGCGACGAGACCGGCTGCATCATGCCGGAGAACAGGACCGCCGGCACCATGGTGGCAATAGCCGTGCCGAACAGCGCGGCGATCTGGGTCCGGGTGAAGGAGGAAATCAGCAGTCCCAGCCCGGTCGTCGCGGTCACATACAGAAACGCGCCGAGGGTCAACGTGAGAAAGCTGCCCTTGACCGGAACGCCGAACAGGAAAAGCGCCAACGCGACCATCACGAAGAAATTGACCATCGCCAGCGCGATGTACGGAAGCTGCTTGCCGAGAAGGAACTCGAGCCGCGTGACCGGCGTGACGTAGAGATTGGTGATTGACCCGAGCTCCTTTTCCCGGACCACGCCGAGCGCCATCAGGATCCCCGGGATGAAGACGAGCATCAGCGCGATCACCGAGGGAACGATGGCGAAAATGCTCTTGAAGGCCTGGTTATAGCGGTAGCGCGACTCGATATCGGCCGGCAGGAGGTCCGGCTCGACGCCATAAGCGCGGCGCGAAAGCGCCGCGAGATAGGTCCGGTACAGACCTTCCACATAGCCGCGGATGGTCTCCGCGCGGAATGGCATCGCACCATCGATCCAGGCCGCCACCTCGGGCCGCCGGCCTTGCAGCAGGGCCTTGCCGAAATTCGGCGGGATCTCGATCGCGAGCGTGATGTCGCCGCTCTTCAGCCGATGATCCAGGTCGGCGTGATTCTTGATCGGCGGGCGCTCCTGGAAATAGCGCGAGCCGGCAAACCCTTCGAGAAAGGTCCGGCTCTCCGGTGTCTGGTCGCGGTCGAGCGCGGCATAGGTAAGCTTCTCGACATCGAAGGTGATGCCATAGCCGAAGACGAGCATCAGGAACGCCGTGCCGAGAAGCGCCACGGCCAAGCGGATCGGATCGCGCATCAGCTCCATCGTTTCCCTGCGGCTATAGGCGAAAAGGCGGCGGAAACTGAATCCGTGATGCAGCGCCGGTCTTCCATCTGCGCGGGACGCGGTCTCCGCCGGCGGCGCAACCGGCGTCTCGCCCGCATCCGCGGAAGCCGCCTCGGCGGACGCGTCCTGCAAATAAGCGACGAAGGCGTCCTCCAGCGAGTCCACGCCACGCTGCTTCATCAGAGCCGCCGGCGTGCCGCTGGCCAGGACCCGGCCGGCATGCATCAGCGAGATCCGGTCACACCGCGCCGCTTCGTTCATGAAATGGGTCGAGATGAAGATCGTGACGCCCTGATTGCGCGAAAGGTCGATCAGCAGCTCCCAGAACTTGTCCCGCGCGACCGGGTCCACGCCCGAGGTCGGCTCGTCCAGGATCAGCATCTCGGGCTCGTGAATGATGGCGACGGCGAGGGACAGGCGTTGCCGCACGCCCAGCGGCAGTTTCTCCGTCAGCGCGTCCGCATAGCCGGCGAGGCCGAAGCTCTCGATCAAAGTCGTAATCCGGTCGGCAATCCGCTCGCGCGGCAGATGGAATAGCCGCGCGTGCAAATCGAGATTCTGGCGCACGGTCAGCTCGGCGTAGAGGGAGAAGGCCTGCGACATGTAGCCGACACGCTTGCGCGTCTCGAGGTCCTTCGCCTTGGCCTCCTCGCCGAACAGCCACGCCTTGCCCTCGGACGCCGGCAAGAGCGCCGTCAGCATCTTCATCGTCGTTGTCTTGCCGCAGCCATTCGAGCCCAGGAAACCGAAAATCTCGCCGCGCTCGATCTCGAAGCTCACATGATCGACGGCGACGAAGTCACCGAACCGGCGCGTCAAGCCTTCGGCCACGATGGCGGGCCGGTCCCCATGCACCTGGCGGGGCGGAATTTCCAGCGTCTTGTGCCCGCGCCGCTGCGCTTCCGGCAAGAGGCCGACAAAAGCCTCTTCGAGGGTCTCGGCGCCGGCCCCGGCCTTGATCGCCGCCGGGCTGCCGGTTGCCAGGACCTTCCCGTCATTCATGGCGACGAGGAAATCGAACCGCTCGGCCTCGTCCATGTAGGCGGTGGCGACGAGCACGCCCATGCCCGGCCGGCGCGCGCGGATCCGGTCGATCAGGTCCCAGAACTGCCGGCGCGACAGCGGGTCCACGCCGGTCGTCGGCTCGTCGAGGATGAGCAGGTCCGGGTCGTGGATCAGCGCGCAGCAAAGCCCGAGCTTCTGCTTCATGCCGCCCGAGAGCTTGCCCGCGGGCCGGTCGGGAAAGGGGTCGAGGCCCGTGCTCTTCAGAAGCTCGGCGATGCGCCGGCGCCGCGCCGCGCGGTCCTGGCCGAAGAGCCGGCCGAAGAACTCCAGGTTCTCGAAGACCGTGAGATCCATGTAGAGGTTCTTGCCGAGCCCCTGCGGCATATAGGCGATCCGGGGACAGACGCGGTTGCGATAGCGCCGGCTCGCCATGTCGCCGCCCAGCACCTCGACGCGGCCGGACTGGATCTTTCGCGCGCCGGCGACGAGCGCAAGCAGCGTCGATTTGCCGACGCCGTCCGGCCCGATGAGCCCCATCATGCTTCCCGACGGCAGATCGAGCGTGACCGCGTCGAGGGCCAGGGTCTTGCCATAGCGGTGCGTGACGGCTTGCAGCCGGGCGACGAGCGGCCCGTTCGCGTTCATTTCTTCGATACCGGCGGAAGCTTCACCGCGAACCGCTCCGGCCACGTCGCGTTTGAGCCCAGCAGAACGTAAGCCTCGCCCGGCAAGCCGGTCTTCACCTTTTCCATATGGGCCCGCAGCACGGCGGGATCGATCTTGACCTTGACCCGGAACATGAGCTTCTCGCGCTCGCTCTGAGTCTCCACCTCGCGCGGCGTGAATTGCGCCTGCGCGGAAACGAACGAGACCTTCGCGGGAATCACCAGCTGCGGCGCAGCGTCAAGAATAATGCGCGCCTCGGAGCCGATGAAGACACGGCCCGCCTGCGCGGTCGGCAGAAAAATGGTCATGTAGACGTCGCTGAGATCGAGCAGCGTGACGACCTTGCCGCCGCTGGCAAGCACCTCGCCCGGCTCCGCCAGGCGGTATTCGATACGTCCCGGCCGCGGCGCGGTGAGCGAGGAGTCATCGATCTGGGTCTGGATCCGCCGCGCCTCCGCCGACGCGGATTCTACGGCGCGCTCGCTGCTGACGAGGCGCGCGCGGGCCGCTTCGAGCGCCGCCTGGGCGGTGTCCTGCGCGGTCTGCTTCTGATCGGCCGATTGTTTGGAGATATGCCCTTTCTGAATGAGAAATTGGGCGCGTGCCAGTTCCTGCTGGGCGTATTTCAGCTCGCTTTCGCGCTGAACGATGAGCGCCCTGGCTTCCGCGACGGCCTCTGTCGCCTGGGCGACGTCCGCCTTGGCCTTGGCGAGGCTTGCCTGGAGCTCCGCGGTGTCCATGCGGGCGAGGACCTGGCCTTGTTTGACCATGTCCCCTTCGTCGACCAGGACCTGGGCAACGCGACCGGCGTATTTAGCAGCGACCTGAACCTCTTCCGCCTCGATCCGCCCGTTGCCCACCGCAATATAGGCCGGCAGCGTGTTCTGCTGCTGCTGCCACCAGTAGTACGCGCCGCCGGCCGCCGCGGCCACCAAAACGGCCACGATCAGAATTCTCTGGCGAAATGACATCAACGTCCCTCTCTGGCCTGCCCGGCCGAAGCGGCACTGTAGCCCCCCGAAACGGAACCGGTAAGGCATGTTTCGCCACAGCGCGTTGATCTCGTTCAAGCCTTGCCGGCCCCACATCAGGCGACGCGGGCATCCACACACCGCGTTACGCCGGCTTCGGCTTTGGGGATGCGTTGCGCCGCCGCGAGCGCAATAATGCAAAACGCTCGAGGCATGATCGCGCAGCAGGACCCTTGCGCATGGCGACGACCGTTTTTCTGGTCCGGCACGGACGGACCGCTCTCAACGCGAGTGGGCTATTGCGCGGCCGGATCGACGCGCCGCTCGACGCTGTCGGTTTATCCGAGGCGTTGCGTCTCGGCACGCTCTTCGCGTCCGTCGCTTTGGACAAGGTGGTTTCCAGCCCGCTCGAGCGATCTTTTGAGACCGCGCGGGCGATCGCGGAACCGCATGGTCTGACCGTGACCGCGGAACCCGCCTTCGCCGATCGTGACTACGGCCCTTGGTCTGGCAAGCCCCAGGCAGAGCTGGAGGCGCGTTACGGATCGGTCGACGGCGCGCCGGCGGCAGAGGTCGAGGCGCGGGCCGCGTTCGAGCGTCGCGTCATAGCGGCGCTCGACAGTCTTGTCGGGGATTCGCGGAATGAAAGCGTCGTGGTTGTCGGACACGACGCCGTCAACAAGGCATTGATCCAAGCCTATTGCGACCCGCGGCGCGACGCCGGCGCGGAGATTCCGCAGCCGACGGGTTGCTGGAACCGCCTCGTGTTCCATGGCGGCTGCGTTTGCGAGATCGTGGGCGCCGTGCCCGGCGACGGTGCCCGACCGTAGATCACAGACTCGTTGAACCGCATCGCAGAGCGCGCTCTCCCCGGCCGATGCAAGCGGGAGAAGCCCGCGGCCGGGCCTCTCCCGCAAAGGCACGCTCGGTGGCGTCGGGCAGCCTCGATCAATAGCCGCCTTTCTTGCCGACTCCCGTAAAGACGAAATCCCAGCTCACATCGAAGGGCGCCCACCAGGCGGCGACACCCGTCTCCTTGTCGGTATGGCGGTAGAAGCCCTGATAGACCGGCGGCAAGATGTGGTAGGTCAGCCGGTACTTGCCCGGACCGTTCAGCTTCACATTGGCGCCGTAATGCGGCCCGTCATTCGCGACCATCGGCATGAAGGCGCCGAACGTCTCCCAATCGCTGCCGATCTTCTGCAGGCGATAGGTGATGCCGAGATAGGGCACCCAGTCGCCGGGACCGAAGCCGTTCTTGTTGCCCTTCTGGGCATGGATGTCCGCTTCGAGGTGAACGTCCGTGACGGCCATCATGCCGGGCATCATCGGCTCCATAACCACCGGCTGCAGGTAGACGGCGCCGACCTCCATGCCGTTCTTCTCGAACGGCTTACCGATGGTTATTTCGGCCGCGGCGGCACCGAATGCGGGCTGCAGCAGGGCCAGCGCCATGGCGACTAGAACCGCTTTCCAATCTGCCCTTATCCCCATGATCTTTCTCCTTTTCATTCTCATGTTCTTATGCAATTGCGAAGAAATCGCAGATTGTTGGCAAAAAAAATCAGCCTCAGACCACGGCGGGCCACCAGGCGAGCGCGACAACGATGCTGCCGACGATACCGGGAAGAAGCGCCGCGGCCGCATGGCGCGGCGCGAGCCCCATCCGGCCGAGGATACGCCAGCCGAGCCAGCCGCCCCAGACAACGGACCCCGCGAGCAGCGCAATCTTCAACGCCGCCGCGGCGTCATGCGGCAGCAGGGAGAACAGGCCGCCGCCGAGCCCGAGCAACAGCGAGATCATCGCCGGCGGCGTGACCTGATAGCTCACCGCCACCAATCGCGACGCAAAGCCGCCCGGCGCGCCGAAGCGACCGGCGAGCCAGGCCGCCAGCGCATTGATCGCGAGCAAAAGCGCGGCGAAGGCGAGCATGATGCCGACCATCCAGCCGACTATGAGCAGAAAATCCAGCCAGACGAAGACCTCGCGCGCCTCCGGATGCACCACCATCAGCCAGGACGGCCCCGGCATGCCGATCCAGTTCCAGCCATGGTCGATTGCCCAGACGCCGAACGTCTGGCGCAGCCACTGATACTGCGGCAGGACGAGCCAGAGAAAGCCGCCGAGCGAGACGCCGGTGCCGAGCAGCAGAAAGCACACCTCGGACGCGGACGGGTGATGATTCTGGATGTCGGCGACCTCGGCCCCCGGCGCGCGCAATCGCAGCGCCAGTCCGCCGCGCCGCTCAGGCTGGACACAGCGCATGCACATCACGCAATGGCGGCTTTCGGTCTTGTGCTTGAGGTCGATCATCGTCGGGCAAAGCCCGCGCTCGGTGTATTTGTCGCTGCCCTCGTTCGGCCGTTTCGGCACCACATCGACCATGCCGAGGCGCGAGAACACGCCGAGCAGCAGGCCGATCGGACAGACATGGCGGCACCAGGCGCGCTTTTCCCGGCCGCGGCCATACAGGAAGCCGATGATCAGCGCCGCCGCGAGGGTCATGCCGAAGACTTCCAGGATGGCGCCCGGATAGTCGCGCACGCCGACCGTCTGGCCGAGGATGGTGATGAAAAGGAAGCTGACGATCGGCGTTCCTTCCCAACGTAGCCAGTCGGGCACCGGCCGCTTCGGTCCGAACCGATTGAGCCACTCCGACGCGGCGCCCATGGGGCAGAGCATGCCGCACCAGCTCCGCCCGGCGAAAATCACCGACAGAAACACCAGCGGAAACCACAGACCCCAGATCAGCCAGTTCGCCATCCCCGAAAGGCGATGCGCCAGGGCTCCATCCGGCCAGATCGCGGGCGCGGCGATCAGGCCGAGGAAAAACACGAACATGGAAAGGTGAATCCAGGGGAAGATCGGGCGAAACCGGACGGCCAGCCGCTCGACTCGCCGCGACACGGGACCACGAACCGGGCCGGCAACGACCGGCGCAGCGATACCGGCGCCGTCGATCATTCCGCGGCCTGTCCGGCGGGGCGCGGCCGCGCGCCGGCGCCACGCCGCGAAAACCACATCAGCGTGCCGATCACGAGAAGGGTGACGACATAAAAGATTACCTGAACGCCCATCGGCCCGTCGTTATAGCCGACCAAGATGTGCAGCAGCGTCCCGAGCCAGCTCCGCTGGTCGAGGATCCACGAGCTGTCCCACAGGCGCATGCCGAGCGCCGGCACCAGCCCGGCTTGATTCAGGAAGCCGGCGGCGCTCGCGGCGAGGCCCGCGGCAAGCAAGAGCACCATCCAGCCGATGACCGACATGAAGCGGCCGAGCGGGATCGCCAGCAAGCCGCGATAGAGCAGCCAGCCGACGGCAACGCCGCCCGCAACGCCCATCAGGCCGCCCACAAACAAGCCTGTCGCACCGGCGCCGCCGGAGGCGATGCCGTACAGGAACAGGACGGTTTCCGAGCCCTCGCGCAGCACGGCGAACATCGTGACGAGCGCGAGCGCGGAGAGCGGGCGCGTGCCGACGCTGACATCGTGGCCAACCGCCCGCATACGCTGTGCAAGCTCTCGGCCATGACTGCTCATCCAGACATTGTGCCAGGCCAGCATCGCGACGGCGGCAAGCAGAACGCCAGCGTTGAGCACCTCCTGCCCGCGTCCGCTGAGCGCGCCGGCGATCGACCCGGCAAACACCGCGACGACGGCCGCGCCAAGCAATCCCGCGGCAATGCCGCCGGCGACCCAGCGGCCGCGCGCGGCGACGCCGCGCGTCGCGCCCATGACGATGGCAACGATCAGCGCGGCCTCCAGGACCTCGCGAAAAACGATCAGCGCCGCTCCCATCATCCCAACCTCACTTCGCGATCAGCTTACCCTTAGCCGTCGCCCGGTTAAACTCGCCGTAAAAACCATACTCCCCGGCCGGCAACGGCCCAACCCAGACCGAGGCCTTGCTGTTGCCCGGGATCACTTTTTCGCGCCGCAGATCGTGGCTCTCGAACTCTTCCGGCGTCGGGTCGCGGTTCTCGATCACCAGCTCCACGCGCTTGCCGGCAGGCACTTGCAGCTCCGACGGCTCGAAGCGGTGGTTCTTGATCACGAGCTGAAAGGAAACAGTATCAGCCGCCGCGGCCGGAAGGATCGACCCATATCCCAGTGCAAACACGACAAAGACTACCCGATAAATCAAATGCATATCTTGGATCAATTCCCCAGTGTCGGCACACGGACTCACGGTCCGTCTCCAATTGGCTGCGGATCGTACTGCGACTTATCCTCAATTGCAATACATCCTACGACGTATTGCGACCGTTCCATTCTGTTTCCGAAAAGGGTGATAACTGCCGGCCCGCGGCCACAAATGGCCGCTTCCAGGCCTTTCGGCAACCGTACCGGGAACGAAAAATGGACCGGTGCGCCATCTCGACGCACCCGTTCCCGATTATTCCCGCAGGGAGCGACTGACGGCGGTCAGGCCCGCGATCGCATGGCGGACCATATGCTGGACGATTGCGTCCGCATCCTCCGCGCCGAGCCCCAGTTGGGGAAAGGCCAGCTTTAGCGCCCTGCGGTCCGCCACCAGCAACATGATGCAAGGCGCCATCACGGTGATGCAGCCTCGCGCCACGGCAGGATGATCTTCGGGCAGGCCCATCACGCCGCTGACGATACTCTGGATGATCTTCGCCTTGCGTGGCAGTTCCCGCCGCCGCAACGCCTCCATCGCCGGCGATGGCGACAGGAACTCGCGCCCGAGGACGCGCATCATCCATGACGACGAGGCGGGGCCGGTCAGCGTGCGCACGATCAGCCCGATCAGCGCGCGCAGCTTGCTTTCGGGATCGGACTGGCCGGCGACAGCGTCGCTGACCGCCTGATAGCTCAGGAGCCGGTCGTGCGCATCCTGCAGCACCGCCGCGTACAAGCCGTCGATGCCGCCGAAATAATAGTTCACCGCGGCCGCGTTGACCTCGGCCCGCGCGCAGATCTCCTTCCCCGTCGCGCCGGCAAAGCCCTTTTCGGCAAAGACGGCGCCCGCGGCCTCGAGCAGCACGCGGGCCTTCGCGTCCGCGCGGTCCTGTTCGCGCCTTTGCGGCATGACGCCCGCACTTCGCATTGTCACACGCTTTCCCATAAACAGGCAGAATACTAGGCTTCTCGATTATATTCAAATTCTAAATTAAAATTTGAATTTGACTATGGGCTGGCGCGGGCATATCGTGTGCGCAAAATAGGTGAAGCATGCGACGCCGGTTGCTGATTGGAATTGTTGTCGTCATGGGCGCGGCGGCGGGCCTGACCTTTTGGCTCATGCACCGCGACGGCGCGTCCCAGGCGTTGACGCTCTACGGCAACGTCGACCTTCGGCAGGCCGCCCTCGCCTTCAACGATGACGGGCGGATCGCCGCCGTCCTGGCGCAGGAGGGCGACCGGGTCCATCAGGGCCAGACCCTGGCGCGGCTGGACACGAGCCGCCTTAAGCCACAAGTCGCCCAGGCCGAAGCCCAGGTCGCCGCGCAGCAGGCGGTCGTCGACCGGCTGCACCACGGTAGCCGCCCGGAGGAAATCGCCCAGGCGCGGGCGAATCTCGATTCCGCCAAGGCCGACGCGGTCAACGCCCGCCGGCAATACGATCGCAAGAAGGCGCTCGTCGGGCGATCCTTCGCCAGCCAGCAGGACGCGGACGCCGCCAAGGCCGCCATGGAAATGGCGGACGCGAAGGTCGAGGCGACACAAAAGGCGCTCGATCTCTCGGTCGCGGGACCGCGCGTCGAGGACATCGCCCAGGGCGAAGCCCAGCTGCGCGCAAACGAGGCGCAGCTGGCGTATCTGCACCAGCAGCTTGCCGACGCCACGCTCGTCGCCCCGACGAACGGCACCATCCGCTCGCGCCTGATGGAGCCTGGTGAAATGGCTTCGCCGCAGCGGCCGGTCTTTTCGCTCGCGATCACGGACCCGAAATGGGTCCGCGCCTATGTCTCGGAGTCCGACCTCGCGCGGGTTCGTCCCGGCATGAAGGCGACCGTCACGGTGGACGGTTTACCGGGCCGTCACTTCGACGGATGGGTCGGGTTCATTTCGCCGGTCGCCGAGTTCACGCCAAAGACGGTCCAGACCGAGGCGCTGCGAACCAGCCTCGTCTACGAGGTTCGCGTGTTCGTCAAGGACCCGTCGGACGCGCTGCGGCTCGGCATGCCGGCCACCGTGACGCTGGGGACCGGCGAAGCGGCGCCGGCAGGAACGAAGCCGTGAGCCCCGGCGACGGAAGCGCGCCTCTCATCGTTCGCAACGTGCGCAAGGCGTTCCGGCGCGAGACGGGCGAGACCGTCCAGGCGCTCGACGGCATCACCTTCGAAGCGCGACGCGGCACGTTGACCGCCCTGGTCGGGCCCGACGGCGCGGGCAAGACGACGCTCATTCGCCTCGCCGCCGGCCTGATGCCGCCGGACGAGGGGGACCTCACCGTCGCCGGTCTCGACGTCGGCGCCCACCGACAGGACGTCCAGGAGCGCATCGGCTACATGCCCCAGCGGTTCGGCCTCTACGAAGATCTCAGCGTCCAGGAGAACCTCGACCTCTACGCCGATATGCACGGCGTCGACGCGCAGGACCGGGTGCAGCGATACGCCCGGCTGATGGAGATGACCGCGCTCGGCCCGTTCCGCAGCCGGCTCGCCGGGCGGCTGTCGGGCGGCATGAAGCAGAAGCTCGGACTGGCCTGCGCGCTGGTCCGCTCGCCCGAGATGCTGCTACTCGACGAGCCCACGGTCGGCGTCGATCCGCTTTCCCGCCGGGAGCTCTGGGAGATCGTCCTTCACCTCGTCCGGGAAGAGAAGCACACCGTGCTGGTCAGCACCTCCTACCTCGACGAAGCCGAGCGTTGCGACCATACGGTCGTGCTCTACGCCGGCAAGGTGTTGGCGCAAGGCGCTCCCGCCGACATCACCGCGCGGGCGAAGGGCTGCAGCTATCTGGCAGAGCCGGAGAACGGACAGACCGCGCGCAGCCTGCAGGCCCGCCTGCTGCAGAGTCCGGGAATCGTCGATGCCGTGCCACAGGCCGGCCATGTCCGCTTCGTGCGCCCAAACGACGCGGACACAGACGTGACGACCGGCGAGCCGGCGCTCACGCCGAGCAACGTTCGAGCCGTACCGCCGCGCTTCGAGGACGGTTTCATGCTCCTCCTGCGGGCAAATGCCCAACGGCCGCACAGCGCCGGCATGACGCTCGACCGGCCGCCCGCCGGCAACGGAGGCGACCTGGCGGTACAGGTGCGCGACCTCGTCCGCAATTTCGGCGCCTTCACCGCCGTCGACCACATCAGTTTCGACGTCCGGCGCGGTGAGATCTTCGGCCTTCTCGGACCGAACGGCGCCGGCAAGACGACAACTTTCCGCATGCTGTGCGGGCTGCTTCCGGCGACCAGCGGCACGCTACGCGTCGCCGGCGCCGATCTGCGCACCTCGCGCGCATCGGCCCGGCAGCGCATCGGCTACATGGCGCAGAAATTCTCCCTTTATGGGCAGCTGAGCGTCAGCGAAAACTTGGAATTCTTCGCCAGCGCGTATGGCCTGCGCGGCCGCCGCCGGCGCCATCGCATCGAATGGGCGATGGAGCAGTTCGAGCTGAAGTCCTTCGCGCGCCTGCCGAGCGCGCAGCTGCCCGGCGGCTACAAGCAGCGCCTCGCGATGGCGACGGCGCTGCTGCACGAGCCGGACATCCTCTTTCTCGACGAAGCGACGAGCGGCGCCGATCCCATGGCGCGGCGCGAATTCTGGGGCCGGATCAACGCGCTGGCCGAGCAGGGCGTAACGGTAATCATCACCACGCACTTCATGGAGGAAGCGGAGTACTGCGACCGTGCGGTCATTCTCGACGCCGGCCGGCTCTTGGCGGAGGGCACACCGGCCGAGATCCGCGCCGGCGCGCAGGCGGGCGCGATCCACGAGGCGACGATGGAGGACGCCTTCATCGCGATCGTGGAAGAGGCGCGGAGCAGCGCGGCGAATGCACATGCGAAAGGCGCGGCATGACCGAGGCGGCGACACGGACCGACGCACGGAGAAGGAATAAGGTCCGGCGCATCGGCGCGCTGATCCGGAAAGAAAGCTACCAGGTCATCCGCGATCCGAGCAGCATCGCGATCGGCATCGTCATGCCGGTGATCCTGGTACTGCTGTTCGGCTACGGCCTGTCGCTCGACGTCAAGAACGTGCCGGTGGCGATCGCGCTGGAAGACTCCTCGCCCGGCGCGCGGGCCTTGGCCGCCGGCTTCGAGTTGTCGCCCTATTTCAACGCGCACCTGGTCCGGTCGATGCGGGAGGCCGAGGCGATGATGCGGGCGGGCAAGGCGGACGGCATCGTTCGCATCCGGCCGGATTTTTCGCGCCAGGTCGCGCTTGGGAACGCCGACGTGCAGGTCATCGTGCACGGTACCGACGCCAACACCGCCCGAATCGTTCAAGGCTATGCCCAGGGCGCCGTAGCGCAATGGATGGCGCGGCGGACGGCGGCGGGCGAAGTGCTGCCGGCGAGCCCGATCACCGTGCAAAGCCGCCTCTGGTTCAACGCGGCAAATGACAGCCACTACTTTCTCGTTCCCGGCCTGATCGTGCTGGTGATGACGCTGATCGGCGCCTTCATGACCGCCATGGTCGTGGCGCGCGAATGGGAGCGCGGCACCTTCGAAGCGCTGTTCGTCACGCCGGTGCATGCCGACGAAATCCTGCTCGGCAAGACGGTTCCCTATTTCGTGATGGGGCTGATCGGGCTTGCGCTCTGCGTTCTCGGCGGCGTGTTCCTCTTTCATGTGCCGCTGCGCGGCTCGATCTGGATCCTCGTCCTCGTCTCGACATTCTATCTGCTCATCGCGCTCGGCATCGGCCTCGTCGTTTCATCCGTGACCAAGAGCCAGCTCGTCGCCAGCCAGCTCGCCCTGCTGCTCACCTTCCTGCCGGCCATGATGCTGTCGGGCTTCCTGTTCGATCTGCGCAGCATGCCCACGGCCATCCAGGTGATTACCTACATCCTGCCGGCGCGATACTACGTTGCGCTTCTGCAGACCCTGTTCCTCGCCGGCGACATCTGGACCGTGATCCTGCCGAATGCGGCCGTCCTCGCCGTCATGGCGGCGGGGTTGATGCTGCTGGCGCGGGTGACGACCCGCAAGACGCTGGCGTGAGGCGGCGATGGCCGATGCGCTTTTCCGAATCCTGGCGTTGATCCGCAAAGAGCTCCTGGCCCTGCTCAAGGACCCTCGGACCCGGATGAGCCTGCTTCTGCCGCCGGTTCTTCAATGCCTGCTGTTCGGCTATGCCGCCAGCTACGACCTGAACAACGTGCCCTATGCGGTGCTCGACCAGGACCACAGCGCGGCGTCGGCCGAGCTGCTCAGCCGGCTCGACGGGTCCGGTGTGTTCGTGCGCGTCGCCAGCCTGCGGCGCGCTGCGGATATTCGCGACTACATCGACAATCGGCGCGCCTTGCTGGTCGTTCAGATCGGCCAGGACTTCGAGCGAAACCTTCAGGCGGGGCAGCCAGCGGAAATCCAGGTGATCGCGGATGGCCGCAACTCCAACACGGCGGGCACGGCACTCGCTTATGTCGGCGCGGTCGCCGAGGCGTTCGGCGCGCAATGGCAGGCGCAGCACGGGCAGAGCGGTCCGCCGGTCCGGATGACCACGCGCGCCTGGTACAACCCGAGCCTCGAGACGCGCTGGAACATGATCCCGGCGCTTATCGGCACGCTGACGATGCTGCAGACGCTGTTGCTGACCGCCATGTCGGTCGCCCGCGAGCGCGAGCAAGGCACCTTCGACCAGCTGCTGGTGACGCCGTTCCATCCTTCGGAGATTATGATCGGCAAGGCGATTCCGTCGATGCTCGTCGGGACGACGCAGGCGACGCTGATCCTGCTGGTCGCGCAGCTATGGTTCCGGATTCCGTTCGAGGGCTCATTCTTCACGCTCTATGCCGGGCTCGCCTTCTTCCTGCTCGCCGCCGTGGGCATCGGTCTCTTGGTGTCGGCCTTCGTCGCGACCATGCAGCAGGCCATGCTCTTCTCCTTCGTGCTGCTCATGCCCTTCACGCTGCTGTCAGGCCTGACCACGCCGATCGGCAACATGCCATCCGTGCTGCAATACCTCACGCTGATCAATCCGCTGCGCTACGCCATCGACATGGCTCACCGCGTCTATCTCGAGGGCGCGGGGTTTACCGAGCTGGCGTCGGATCTATGGCCGCTCGCGGTGATCGCCGCGATCACGCTGCCGATCGCTTCCTGGCTGTTCCGCCACCGCCTGACCTGAGATCACATCTTCGACATCACGTTGCGCGAAAAATCCTCGATCTGGCGGTACATCTTCTCGATCGGCAGGCTGAAGGTCACCGCGTTCAGTCCCTGCTTCTCCAACGCGCGGAGCTGATCGACGATCTCTTCCGGATGTCCGGCGATGCAGAAGTTGCGGATCATTTCCGGCGTCACGAAACGCGCCTCCTCGGGGTCGAGATAACTGTAATGACTTTCGTGCAGCTTCTGGTGACGGGTCGCCGCGTCGCGCGACATGTGAAAATCCATGTATTCTTCCCAGATCGGCAGGACATAGTCCGGCGGCTCGCGTCCCGTCTCGCGCACGAAATCGACGAGGTAATGGACGTTGGCCATGATGGCGGGGCCGCATTCGCCGACGACCCGTTCGGATTCGAGGGTTTCACCCTTCTCCAGCATCAGCAGGTTCACGAGCGCGTAGGTCTGAAAGCCGTCGAGCGAACGGCCGGCCCGCTCGGCGCCCTTGCGTACGTTGGCCAAGGCATTCGGGATCGACCCGCCGCGCGGGATGCCGGTGATCAGACCGTCGCCCAGTTCACCCGCCAGCCCCTGCGCCCGCGGGCCGAAGCCGCCGACCATAATCGGGATGGGATGCTCGATATCGATGTAGCCGAGATCGACATTCTGAAACCGGATCGGATGCGTCACGCCGTTCAGCGTGTAGTCGACCTCCTCGCCCTGCAGCAGCGCTTTCACGACGCGGATATACGCCGCGTAGTCGTTGATGCGCATCGGCGCCTGTCCCATCGTGCGCATCGCCGTGTTGCCCGTTCCGGTCCCGAAGAAGACGCGGCCCGGCGCGAGGCGGTTGATCGTGGCGATGCCCGAAGCGGCGACCGGCGCCAATCGCAACCCGGGAATGGCCAGTCCCGAGCCAAGGCGAATCTTCTGGGTCTGCAGCGCGGCGACCGCCATCGTCGCCCAGATGTTCGAGCGGATCAGATGTGAATCGGTAAACCACGCGTAGTCGAAGCCGAGGGTTTCCGCATGCGAGACAAACGCGATCTCGTTGATATAGCCGCAGCCCACGCCGAATTTCATAACGCTGCCTCCCAGGCCGTGTGTTTTGGGGGCCATTATACAGATAACCGGCCGCGGCGCTGTCGTGGCCGCAGCCGATTTCGGCGTATGATCTGAGCAGCATAAAAAGAGCCAATCGCAGGGAGGCACCATCATGAACAAGGCCATCGATTTTCGCGTCCGGCCGCCGCTCCGGGGATTCCTCAATCTCGCGCTGTTCCGGGAAGCGGAACGGCGCGACCGGTATACGCGCAGCCTCGGCTTCGAGCCCGCGCCCTCCGCCGTGAAACAATCGATCGACCTGCTGCTTCAGGAGATGGACGAAGCCGGCGTGGCGACCGGCGTCGTGGTCGGACGCCATGCGGGCGCACTCGGCTCCGTCAGCAACGCGGACGTCATGGCCATCTGCAAAGACTATCCCGACCGGTTTGTCGGCGTGACCGCCATCGACCCGACGGACCGCCGCAAGGCCGTCCGGCAGATCGAAGAGGCGCGCGCCGCAGGCCTCAAGGCCGTCAACATCGAGCCGGGCGCCTATCCGGCGCCGATGTTCCCGGACGACCGCAGGCTGTATCCGATCTACGCCCATTGCGAGGACGCGAAGCTTCCCGTCCTGATGATGGCCGGCGGCAATGCGGGACCCGACATCGGTTACACGAACCCCGAAGCGCTCGACCATGTCCTGGTGGATTTCCCGCAGCTCACGGTGATCCTGACGCACGGCGGCTGGCCTTGGGTGTACCAGGTCCTGCATCTCGCCATTCGGCGGCCGAACCTCTATCTCTCGCCGGACATGTATCTCGCCAACATGCCGGGCATGGACGACTATCTGAAGGCGGCGAACGGCTTCCTCGCCGACCGCTTCATCTTCGCGAGCTCCTATCCCTTCTGCCCGGTCAAGGGATATGCGGACTGGTATCGCACGCTGCCGCTCAGCGACGAGTCGCGGGAAAAGACGATGTATCGCAACGCGGCCCGGCTGCTCGGGCTGGCGCCGTAGCGAGCCGGACAAAGGATCGCTCATCCGCGACGTCGACCGGCCGGGCCGCGGCGTCGATGATGGGCGGTGCAGCTCCCCGAACCACGGACCGGGCGCCGAAGATATTCCGACATCCTCGAATCTGCCTATACTTGCTCGGATGATCCTTCGAGCCGGGCTGATCCGTCCGGCGCCGGCAACGAACCGACACATGAACCGGAATACGCAAAGATGGCCCTCAGTGACAAAGACCGCGACACGTTCCTGATCCTGCAAAGCGGGCATATAAGCGATGCGATGGAGGGCCTGGCCCTGCCGCGCACCGTGCTGCATGGCTTCACCTATCTGGGCAAGCCGGGGGCCAAGATGGTCGGTACGGCCTTTACCGTTCGCCAGGCGCCGAAACACGCGACCGCGTCCCGCACCGACGCCCTGGTCAGCCATGCCAAGGTATCCGGCGAGCTGGCGTCGGCCGGCGACGTTGTCGTGATCGATGCGGGCGGGCGGACCGACACGGGAACCTGGGGCGAAAACCATTGCATGCGCGCGGGCGCGCGCGGTGTCGCCGGCGCGGTCGTCAACGGCGCAACGCGGGACGCACATGAGATTCGCTCCCTCGATTTCCCTGTGTTCTGCCAGGGCTTCTCGCCGGTGAAGAGCCTGTGGGATCTGGAGACGGTTGGGCTCAGGGATCCGGTGACGATCTGCAACGTGCAGATTCGCCAGGGCGACATCGTCTTCGGCGACGAGACCGGGATCATCATCGTGCCGCCGGAGCAGAAGGACATCATCCTGGAGCGCGCGATGCGCATCCATGATCAGGAAGCCGAATACGCGAAACAATTCCAACGTTGAAGAGACCTCGGCAGCGCCCCGCCATGCAGAACCGTCGCATCTTTTTCGTTCAACCCCCTGACGGGCCCGTGACGCCGGCCTGCTACGACGTCCGCGACGAGACGGTACCCGAGCTGCAGGATGGCGACGTTCTGGTGCGCAACATCTATCTGTCCTGTGATCCCTATATGCGCGGCCGGATGGGCGGCACGGCGAACTATCCGGGCGCCAAAACCTTCGCGCTCAACGCGGTGATCCCGTCCCGCGTCGTGGGACAGGTCGCTCTCTCGCGCAATCCGAAGTTCAAGAAGAGCGACTTCGTCTGGGGCTTTCTCGGCTGGGAGCTCTATTCCGTGGCAACGGGCGGCGGCGATCTTCGGGTGGTCGACCCGTCGCTCGGACCGATTTCGCACGCGATCACGGTGATCGGCATGCCGGGGCTGACGGCGCGCGTCGGTATCCTCGACATCGGCAAGCCAAAGCCGGGCGAGACCGTCTTCATTTCGGCCGCCAGCGGCGCAGTCGGCAGCGTTGCCGGACAGATCGCCAAGCTGGAAGGCTGCCGCGTCGTCGGCAGCGCCGGCTCCGACCGCAAGGTCCGCCATATCGTCGATAAGCTCGGCTTCGACGCCGGCTTCAATTACAAGACCGTCTCCTCGATCGGCGCGGCGCTGGACGAGCACTGCCCGAACGGCATCGACATCTATTTCGACAATGTGGGCGGCGAGACTTTGGAGGCAGTGCTGGACCGGATCAACCAGGGCGCGCGGATCCCCGTCTGCGGTCAAATCTCGCAATACGACAATCCGGAGCGCTACGTGCCGCGGAATATGGGCAATCTCGGGGCGAAGAGCGCCATATTGCAGAAATTCAGCATCTACGAGCACATGGACCAGTACGACCGCTTCCTGCCTTGGATGTCCGAGCGCATCAAGGACGGACGGATCGTCTATTTCGAGGACATCGTCGACGGCATCGACAATACCATCGATGCCTTCATCGGCATGATGAACGGCGACAACCTGGGCAAGCGCCTGGTTCGGGTGAGTGAGGATCCGACGCTCGCTTAAAACCGCGCGAGCAGTCCTAAGCCGCCATCGGCCGTTCCGTCGCCCGGATCACCACGCGCCATAGCCGGCGTTCGTGCGGGAAATAATCCGCCACCGGATAGTGCAGGCAGTGCACATTCTCCCAGACAACCAGCGTGCCCGGGCGCCAGACCAGCCGGAACTGGAATTCCGGCCTTTGTACATGGGCATAGAGCTCCGCCAGCAGCGCATCGCCCTCCGCCGTCGGCATCTCTGCGATGCTTCGGCAATAGATCGGCACGTTGACGAAAAGGAACCGACGGCCGTTCGCGGGGTTCAGACCGACGAGCGGATGGCGCACCGGCGGCGCGCTTTCCATCGCCGCGACTTCCTCGTCGGTATAGCGCCGCTTCGTATTCTGCGTCGGCGTCACCTTGTGCAGCGTGTGCAGCCCTTCGATGCGCGCCTTGGTGCGATCCGGCAGTCCGTCATAGGCGGCCTCCAGACTGGCGAACAGCGTATCGCCGCCGCAGGGCGGCAATTTGTCGGTATACAAAGCCAGCACCGGCGTCGGGTATTCGCGGAAGGAATGATCCATGTGCCAGAAGTTGATCCGCTGCCGCTCGTCGAGCCGGATATGGATGGCGCCGACTTCGGGCGGATTGCCGTCAGCCACCACGATGTCCTCCTTGACGGGCTCGCCGAAGATCCGCATGAAATCCGCGAATTGTGCGGTCGAGATGGCCTGATCGCGGATCACCAGCACTTTGCGTTCGATCAACGTGGCGCGCAGCGTGTCCGCCTGGGCGGCGCTCGGACGCGAGAGATCGACCCCGAACACCTCCGCGCCGACGGCCGGCGTTATCGGCTGCACGTTCATACTTTCCTGAGACACCAAGTAGCTCTCCCTCGGTCCTGCCTCTACAACTATAAGCGCGCGTTCCTAACGACGCCAAAGGCACGACGCAGCGATCGCGTCCAGCCTCCGAAGAAGAGTGCCGGTATTTTAGGTCGTTGGACGTTCGCACTATCGCCAGGAGACGCACATGCGCGCGTTAAGAGTCCATGAATTCGGGGGCCCCGAGGTTTTGCGGGTTGAGACGGTGCCGGACCCACAGCCGGACCGCGACCATGCGGTGGTCGCCGTGCGGGCAGCCTCGATTAACCCGTCCGACATTGTCAATATAGCGGGGCGTTTCCCGCAGACGACTTTGCCGCGTGTTCCCGGACGCGATTATTCCGGCGTTGTTGTGGCGGGCCCAGCCGAGTGGATCGGTGAGGCGGTGTGGGGAACCGGAGATGGCGGCTTCGCCGTTGACGGCAGTCATGCCGAACTGATTCGTGTCCCCGTCGGCAGCCTGCGACGCAAACCTGCGTCCCTCAACTATCCCCAGGCAGCATCCATCGGCGTGACCTTCACCGCGGCGTGGCTCGGGATCGTCACCTATGCGGCCCTCCAGCCTGGAGAAACGCTCGTCGTGATCGGTGCCGCCGGCGGCGTTGGCGGCGCGGCCGTCCAGATCGGACGACGGATCGGCGCGCAGGTCATCGGGATCGACCGTACATTGCCGCCAGCGGATGCACCGGCTGCGCGCTTCGCCAATCGAATCGTGACGCCGCCTCCCGAACAGGCAGCGGAAGTGATCCGGGAATTGACGTCCGGCCGGGGCGCCGATGTCGTTCTAAACGCCGTCGGCGGTCCAACCTTTGAACCTTCACTGAACATGCTGACCCATCGCGGGCGACTCGCGGTGCTCGCTTCGCCGGGACAGCCGCGCCAAAACTTCAATCTGCTGGATTTCTATCACAACGAAAGCCAGCTGTTCGGCGTTGACACGCTTAAACGCGACATGACCGCCGCCGCCCTTTTACTGCAAGAGCTTTCGCCGGGTTTCGAGGACGGAAGCTTCCAACCCCCTATCATTGCCCGGACGGTGGGGCTGGAGGATGCCGCCGATGCCTATCGCGCTGTTGCGGCCGGCGTGCCTGGCAGGGTGGCTATCTTACCCGGCGCCGAATCTTCCAGGTAACGACTCTCGAAAAGGAGACGTAACCGCATGGCGACTATGTCGTAGGCGACGACGTCTTTGCTGCCGCCACGCTGGCCGTCTCAACGCGCTCTACCTGGACGAAGTTGCTGTTGTAGGTCATTGCGCCGGCGGGCGAGGTGGTATCCGCCGTCACCGAATTGGCGCAACCCACCGTATCGGCGCCATCGGGTCCGGGCGTGAACCAGGCGCCTTCCTTCATCGACACGACGCCCGGGGCGATGTCCTCGGTCACGCGAGCCGGGAGCAACGTCGCGCCATGGGCGCTGGACACCCGCACACGGTCGCCGTCCTCGATGCCGCGGAGGGCGGCGTCGTCCGGGTGAATCCACAAATCGTCGCGGTCGACCTTGGCCAGCCGGGACTGGTTTCCATGGATCGAGTGGGTACGGGCGCGCGACTTCGAGCTGCAGATCCGTAGGGGGTAGAGCGAGTCCGCCGCGATCTCGGCATGCGGCACCCAGGTCGGGATGGGCGAGATCTTGCCGAGGCCGTACGGGTCGGGGTTCTCGCCAAGCGCCGTCGAATACACTTCGATCTTGCCCGACGGCGTCGAGAATCTGTGGTTTTCCGGGTCACGGATCTGGGCGGCGAAGGCGACGGCATCGGCAGGCTTGGGCAACCGCGCGACGCCCTGCTCCTTGAATGCGTCGAAATCGTCGATCACGCCCTCCGTAAAGTCGCGAAGCCACTCTTCTTCGGTCTTCAGGTTGTAGCCGTTGATGCCGACCCGCTGCGCCAACTCGGTCAGGATGTCGAGATCGTCGCGACACTCATACATCGGCGCGATCGCCTGTCGCATGTAAATGGCGTAATGCCCCGCGCCCGCCCAGGGCGTGTGCACGTCGTTGCGCTCCCAGAAGGTGGTGGCCGGCAGCACGATATCGGCGTGCCGGACGGTCGGCGTGAGAAAATGATCCTGGCCAACAATGAACTCGACGTTGTCCAGCGCCGCCGCCATCTTGGCCACGTTCGAGGACTGGTTTAACAGATCGCCGCCTGCGGCATAGATCAGCTTTATGTCAGACGGGTAGCCGCCCGCCTTGCCCTTCATCAGCCAATCGGCCAGCAAGCCGGTCGGCGCCTTAGAATCGACCGGATTTTTGCCGGTCGGCAAGGAGCCGATGCCGAGGCGGCCTGTGGCGCCGTTGCTCACACCCGAGTTGCCGCCGGCGATACCGACGTTGCCGGTGATCGCAGCCAGCGCGTAGCCTGCGCGGTGAAACTGCTCGCCATGGGCGGTGCGTCCCGGGCCGTAGCCGCCCTGGATGGCAGCGGGCTTGCTGGTGGCGAACTCGATTGCCAAACGCCGAAGCGTTGCGGCCGGGATTCCCGTGATCGGCTCGGCCCATTCCGGCGTCTTCGCGATGCCGTCGGCGTCGCCCATCAAGTAGGCGCGATAGGACGAACCTGCGGGTGCACCATCGGGCAAGGTTGCGTCATCGAAGCCCTGGACAAAGCGGTCGCAATAGGCCTGGTCATGCAGCCCCTCGGCCACGATCACCTGGGCCATGGCGATCAGCGCCGCGGCGTCCGTCGACGGCCGGATGAAGACGTGTTCATCGGCCAGCTGCTTGCTGGTGCGGTGACGGCGAGGGTCGACGCAGACGATACGGGTGCCATGTTCCTTGGCGTGCTTCAGGTACGCCATGGTCCCGGTGCCGAAGGTGCCGTCGCCGGGCGACCAGCCCCACATCAGGATCAGCTTCGAGTTGGCGTAGTCGGTCGGCTCCCGCCCGGCGGCCTTGTAGTTCACCGCCGGGCCAAAGGTGTTGCGAATGGCAAAAAGCTCGGCCTCGCAGGACATGTTCGACCAGACATCGCTACAGCCGCCGAACATGTGCAGGAAACGCTTGAGCACAGCCCGGCTGTGCAGCGCGGCGGTGTTGCCGGATCGCGAGCCGTCGAAGATGGCGGCATTCCCGTATTGCGCACGCACGCGGATCAGCTCCCGCGCCACGGTGTCGAGCGCCTCGTCCCAGGAAATTCGTTCGAATTGGCCGGAGCCGCGCGGACCGGTGCGTCGCATCGGGAATTTCAGCCGGTCCGGATGGTAGAGCCGCTCAATCTGGCCGACGCCGCGCGCGCAGGCCGGCAGCGGCGGGTGGTCCGGGTTCCAGCGCCGGGTATCCGTGGAAATACGCGCGATCTTGCCGTCGACGACATGGGCGTTGACGACGCAGCGGCCGCCACAATTGTGGCCGCAGGTACTGGTCACCACCGTCTCGCCCGGCTTCGCCGCGGGCCGCGGCGCCTCATAGATCGTCGTCATCGACATTCCGTTTCAACCCTTCCGTAATCGCAGTGACGAGCCGCTTTGCCGACCCGGGCCGTTTTACTTCGATCAGCTCATAATTTGGCACGACTCATATGCTACATCCAATCGGCAGGTATCGGCTAAACATTGTCCGCGATCGGGCGCAAAACGCCGGCCCTTTCGTGGCGTTGGCCTTGCCCGCATACGGTCCGGCACGGCAGCCAAAGACAGCGCCTGTATCGCCTGTTGAGCTATTGATATGGAATGATAATTTCAAAAGGTGGAGCAGGGCGTTTGGAGCGGACATTGGCCAACTATGAACCGGACATTCTCGCCGAAGGCCTCAAGGTCGTGTTCTGCGGCATCAATCCCGCGACCAGTGCAGCCGCGGCGGGACATAATTTCTCTAACAGCAGCAACCGTTTCTGGACCGTGCTGCATCTTGCCGGCTTCACCAACCGACGCCTTCTGCCTCACGAGGAACAGCGCCTCCTCGCCTATGGCTGCGGCATCACGGCCGTCGTTGGGCGGCCGACCAGACGGGCCGATGAGATCGCACTGGCGGAATTCGTCGCTGCTCGGCCGACATTCGAAGCGAAGATACGTCGCTACGGGCCGCGCTCGGTTGCCTTTCTCGGCAAGCGCGCGGTGTCGGCAATGCTCCGGCAACCCCACTTGCCATGGGGCCGGCTTCCTGGTGAGTTCGCTGGAACGATGGGCTGGGTCCTGCCGAACCCGAGCGGGCTCAACAGAAGCTTCACATTGGACTCACTGGTGATGGCCTATACCGAACTACGCATGGCGCTACACGCCTGACGGTGGACTTGAACGGTGGGCGCGATGCCGGGAGTGCGCGTCGCAAGGCCGGCATCAGCGACGCGACCTACGACACGTGGCGCAAGCGCTACGGCGGCTTCGTAGCGCTATTGACATAAAAGAAGAAAATTAGTGGTGGAGCGGGGAGTTTGGGGCGAACCCGTCTCCGCCATTTTCCTGTTAAACAGGGAAAATACAGGGAATTTTCTCGAAATTGGGCAATTTGGCGCAGCGAAGTGCCTCTTACCGCACTGATAATAGGCGTTGAATCGCCGATTTTCCCTACATGCAAGAACAGGCATTTTGAATCGCCGAACAGGGAAATTTTCTGCAGGAACAGGGAATTCACCTCACGTGCGCGCATCGATGAATGGCGTTTCGCATGCGCTCGGCGGATAAGCGAGCATCCGGCTAGAGATCTTCCTCGTCATCCGTGTCGTCATCGGAGACGGCGTCATCCGCAGCATAGCGAGGTTGATACCGCTCCGATGGTGTCTTCCACGCCAGAAAGAAATCCAGCGGGTCCTGGGTTCCGAGGAATTCGCGGGCGAGCTTGAGTCTCTCGAGTACCTTGTCTCGCTCGTCACCCGATATCCCGGAGGCACGCATTTCAACACCGGCAAGGAAGTGCTCCACATTCATCACATCCGCCCAGTGCTGGATGATCTGTCCGAGGTGCTCCCGACTTTCCCCTATCGACTGCTCCACCCTGCGCCGGTCCCCTAACTTTCGACGTTTTTCCTCCACGGCAAGCCACTGAAGACGGGCAACTCCTGCCTGGCGATCTGCTTCTTTCAATTTTTTAACGAGATCAGGGGCGCCAGATGTGCTCCCACAGAAGCTCGCGCTGCTGCATGACACCACCATAGAGCCGCAGCGGTGGCCGCAACAGAAGCCGCTCGCCGTCGAGAATTGCCTCGCGGACCTGGTGGCCGCCGATCCGCCGTGCGTCCGACGCCATATCGACGGCCACGGTCAGGGTGGTGCCATCGAGCGTGTAGAAGCCGCCGTAGGAGCTGTAGCCTCGATCGACACCGGTGCCGGGATCCGCGTCGCCGTTACACAAAGCGGCCAGCATCCTTCCCTCGACCGTAAAGGTAATCTGGCCAATCGGGTGCGCCCCATACGGCGCCGGCAGGCCGTTCCCCGTTTCGTCCCAGGCCTTGCTCTCGACGAGGCGCCAGATTCCAATGAGGGCGTCCATGACACAGCTCTCCCAATCCAGTTGATGGAACGACATCACGCGACCGGTGACGTCGGAAATGACGGGCTGTAGGGATCGCGGCTCCCACTACCCAATGCCATATGCTTTGCGGCGGAACGCTTTTATTGGAGTCCCTTCGGTCAATGGCTCCGCTTTCCCTAAGCCATTAACATACGATGGTGTCGAAACGAAAATTCGAGCCATCGGAGGAGGTAACTAAGAGCGCACATGACTGAAGCATCGCCGACGGTCGGTTTCATCGGGCTTGGCGCAATGGGCGGTCCGATGGCCCTGAATATTCTTGCAAGTGGCTTCCGGCTGGTCGTCAACGACATCAGGAAAGAAGCGGCCACAGCGCACCTCAAACAAGGCGCGGTATGGGCCGACAATCCGCAGGATGTCGCTAAACAATGCGACGTCGTTCTGACATGCCTTCCTTCCATCGAAGCGGTCGAGCAGGTCGCCATTGGGCCGGACGGTGTCTTGTCCGGGCTCGGCAAGGGACAGGCGCATTTCGAGATGTCGACGAATTCGCCGAAGGTTGTCGCGACGTTGCATGCCGCCTTCCTTAAGAAGGGCGTCCACTTTCTCGATGCGCCCATCACCGGCGGCGCCATCGGCGCCCAGAAGGGCAAGCTCACGATCTTTGTCGGCGGCGACAAGCCCTCCTTCGAGCGTTACGCGCCGGTCCTGATAGCCATCGGCGACCGGCTGATCCATGTCGGACCAAGCGGAACCGGTATCGTCACCAAGCTGGTGAACAACTGTGCCGGTCAGACGCTTACCTTGGTGCTGGCCGAGATCTTTGCGCTCGGGCTGAAGGCGGGCGCCGAACCCCTGCCCTTGTGGGAGGCGCTCCGGTCGGGCGCGTCAGGCCGGCGGCGCACGTTCGACATGATGATCGATGAGTTCCTGCCCGGGCATTATTCGCCGCCGAATGCGGCACTATCGATTTATTACAAGGACATGATGCTCGCCACGGAACTCGCGCGCGACCTGAATGTGCCGATGCGCTTCGCCAACCTGGCACTTGGCGAATACACCGAGGCGATCGCCCGGGGGCTCGGCGACAAGGACGGCCGGATTGCGATGACCCTACCCCTGGAACGAGTCGGCCTGGAAGTGGCGGAAGCCCCTGAAGCGATCGAGGAGATCCTGCGTCGCGACCCGCCGGCCGCGAGCGATTCAAAACGCGGCGCCGAACGTGAGCGGTCTTGATCGAATTTCAGTAAAGCTGTACGCGCCGTTTGCCAGAAAAATGCGGCCGCAACCTACTTGGTGCGCCCATCGGGAAAATGTTGGGCAATGAAAGACTCTGCCCCCTGATGTCCGCATTGGGTGAAAATCGGACATCGTCGTCTGGCGCGCGGACGCCTACCTTCGACGGCAAAGCGCATGTCGAGCTGGCAGGCTCGGAGGTCTGCGGATAGCAGCCATCGGCGTCGGTGCCAGCCGCTAGCCTGTTCGCTATTCCTTGAAAAGCGAACCCTTCGCCGCTTCGCATATGGAACGGCGTTGGGACCGGTGTCCGGAACCGAATGTCGTCAGCCCATGGAGATCGGACCGAGAAAGTCACGCTTGCCGACCGGCACACCACGATGGCGCAGGATGTCGTAGGCCGTCGTGACGAAGAAGAAGAAGTTTGGCAGAGCGAACTGCTGCAAATAGGCAGCTCCCTTCATTTTCCGGGTGTTGCTGCCGGCGGTCCAGACAATGTCCTTATCCTCGGCGCCCTCGATCTGCGCCCGTGTCAGGGTCTTGACGAAGGCGAGCGAGTCCTCGACGCGCTTTTTGGCCTGGGCGAAGCTGGTGTCGTCGACGGCCGCGAATTCCGGCCCCGTGACACCGGCAAGACGGCCGGGCGTATTGCGTCCAAAATCCGCCGACTGACGGATCTGTCGAGCCAAGCAGAACATATCCGGATACAGCCGGTCGGTGAGCAGTGCCGTTTCCTCGATCTTGTTGGCTGCGCAGTGAGCGGCAGCCTTATCGATGATGTTCGCGAGGGCGCCAAGTTGCTGCACGCAGATTGGAACGGATGCGTCGTATATGGAGAATGCCATGGGGTTTCCTACTGTCGTTGCGGTACATCAGAATACGTTAGGCAGCCGAGTTGGAGCAAAGCAGGTCGCGGCGTGAATCGGCGCCACGTTACGTCGTCGGATGTAAACCCGGTTTCGCTATCTCGAGGGCTCACCCGGGGTGATCCGCTTGGCGGCGCCGATGTCCACGAAGTGTCATCGATGGACGCCATCGCTAGGCACCTGCATGTCCGTTTCCGGCGTAAGAGCAGTCATCCGAGGCGGCAAGCAGATGTCGTTCGCTTGACGTCCGCTATCGGGAAAAGGTGGACGCCGATTGGACCGACCGCAACGTCCGTCATGGCCAGATACCGTGCTCTTGGGCGCCTTCGAAACAACGGGCTCAACGGGCGGAGGCTGCGCTTTTTTGCGCCTCGTCAGCAAATTTGCAGGCACCAATCGTCAAATCAACGTTGGTGCCGCACCTTATCGATCGCGCAGGCGGCGGCTGGGGTCGCCCGGTCCACCATCGATCGGTTCCAGCGGTGCATTCACCCGCATCCCCTTTAGTAGCATTCCCGCCGGACGGCCATCCTTGTTATAGCCCCGCAGGTTTTCATAAACCGGCGGCAGCGACGGGCCATCCGCGCACGCCAAGTGCAGACGCAACAAATGCCGGCGCAGTGACCGGGCGGGATCGTCCTCGAAACTGGTTCGCGAATGCATAACAAAGTGGTTGCAGACGAACTGAATGTCGCCAGGCTGCAAATCCATGTCGAGATGGTAGGCCGGGTTCTCGGCCATCGTGTCCAAATAATCCATCGCCTCTTCGAGCTGCGGCGATATGCGCGGAAGCTCCGTAAAGCGCTGTGCCTTGCGAACCGTGCTACGCACATAGGTCGTGAACATGCGGCCGCCATAAGGGTTGAACACGGGGATGACATACCAGGGCCCCTGTCCCGGCGGGATCTCTTCCCGCCGGTCCCGGTAGACCGGCCCCATCAGCACGCGCACGAGGTCCGGCCGCTGTTTGAGCATCTCGTTGTATAGCGTGACCGAGCTGACGAGACTGCTGAGCCCACCGTTCTTCGATTTGTTGATGCACAGCAGCCCCACGATGTCCGACGAGTCCGTGTGGTAGGGCAGCCGGAAATTAGTCTGATAGCCACGGCCCGTCACCTTGCCTTCGTCGACGCCGAGATCGCACACATGTCCGATGGCGTGTCCTTTCGCGTTCTGGGACGTGGCAATGCCGAAATGCGATCCGATCCCGAAATAGCCCAGGCATCGCTGCAGTGGTGATAGATCGCCCACGGGAAATCCGCGCAGGACGGCAAATCCGCGCCCTTCGAACATATCCTGGCGCAGGTGCCGCAGGAGGGACCCCCAGGATGGGAGGGCAAAGTCCGTGGCACGAATGTCGACGACATCGACGCCTGCGATCTCGACCCGCCGGATCGCTTCACGCAGCTCTGCAACCTGCGTCGCGGACAGCGTATGCGTCCAATTCCCGGGTCTCCGCGCGAGGTCCGGCCCGAACCACGCCTGAGGACCGTGGACGGGATGTAGCGGCTGATCTGCCGCAACTGGCGGCACAGGAACTGAGAGGAAGGCTGGGCGCAGCTCCATGGCAAAGCCTCATTAGGAATGAAAAATCGATCTAGATGCCTCAATTGGTCCGATGGGCGTCCGTAAGGCTAGCATAGCGGTCGCGGCACGGTCGCGGCCACCACCGGCTGCGATGCCCGCGCTAGGGCCAGTGAGGTAAGCAAATGTCAGCACTCTTCTCCCCAATCCAATTGCGCGCGCTCACCCTGGCAAACCGGATTACCGTATCCCCCATGTGCCAGTACAGTGCGGTCGATGGATCGGCCGGCGACTGGCATCTGATGCATTTGGGACAGTTCGCCGTCGCCGGCGCGGGTATGCTGGTCATTGAAGCCACCCATGTGGAGCCGCGCGGCCGGATTACCCATGGATGTCTGGGCCTGTATTCAGACGAAAACGAGGCCGCACTCTCGCGCGTCGTCGCCTTCTGCCACACATACGGATCGTGCCGCATCGGGATGCAGCTTTCCCATAGCGGCCGAAAAGGCTCGGCAAAGCTCCCTTGGGAGAGACGCGGGATGCCCCTCACACCGGCCGAAGGCGCCTGGCCGACGGTCGGGTGTTCCGGGCTGCCTTTTGCGGATGATTGGCCGGTGCCGAAGCCGCTCGATGCCGGAGGCATCCGGGGCGTGATCGCCGCCCACGTCGAGGCCGCCGTTCGCGCCAACCGTATCGGCGTGGACGTTGTCGAGCTCCATGCCGCGCATGGATATCTGCTGCACGAGTTCTTGTCGCCGCTTAGCAACCGGCGCCAGGACGGCTACGGTGGGTCACTGGAGAACCGGATGCGTCTGGTACTGGAGATTTTCGAGGCTGTTCGCGCAAGATGGCCCGCCGAAAAGCCGATGGGAACGCGCATCTCAGCGTCCGACTGGCTTGACGGCGGCTGGACGCTCGACGACGCAGTGACCCTGTGCCGGGAGCTGAAAGCGTTGGGATGCGACTACATCACCGTATCGTCGGGCGGTCTTTCGCCGGCGCAGAAAATCCCGATCGGCGAAGGCCACCAGGTTCCTCTCGCCACGCGCATCCGGCGCGACGTCGATATTCCCGTCATCGCCGTGGGCATGATCTACCGCCCGACCCATGCCGAGCAGATCATCGCCGCCGGAGACGCCGACATGGTCGCACTCGCCCGCGGGATGCTGTTCGATCCGCACTGGGCTTGGCGCGCCGCCGCGGCGCTGGGTGCAGAGGTTTCCTATCCGCCGCAATATGTCCGCGGCTACAAATCCCGATGGCTGCAGACGCTCGCCGCCGGCCATGATCCCGCCGGGTGATTAGGGCAGCGGGCAGGCTCAGAGCGCCTGCTCGACCATCTCGCCGACCATCACGACCTCGCCGCGCTGGTTCTTTGACTCGACCTCGAATCGAATGCGCCTGCGGGCGTCGATCTTCTCGACGAGACGCACGACAGTCGTGATCGTATCGCCCGCGATGACGGGACGAATGTATTTGGATGACGTCGACACCAGCGCGGTGCGGATCTTCCAGCGTTCGCAGAACTGGAACAATGGCTTGGACATCAACGCCGTGGTCATGACGCCGTGCGCGATCCTGTCCGGGTAGGGCGTATTGGCACGCGCCCAGTCGCCGTCCATGTGAATCGGGTTGAAGCTTTGGATCGCATTCGCGAACGCGTCAATTGCCGCGCCGTCAATCTGCTGGGCGCTCGACTCTTCCGCGCCGATCGGGAGTGACTCGTACGTTCCTGACCAAGTTTCAGTCATTGCAGGTGCTGCCTTTATTCAAACCATCATAAGTGCCTTAATCCTGCGTTGAACGGAAAGTCATGATCGGCTTTCCGAACGGGACACGAATTGCTGTTCTCCCTGGCACGCGTGTTTTAAAGACACATAGCCAATGCATCATTTGAAGCTTAATCTAAAAATAGACGCGCTTATTCGACGACCATGTATGAGTGCTCCACCGGAGGCCGGAACCAAGGAAAGACCAATCATGCCGATCCGCACGCTCGCCGAGGCGATCGCCCACTACGGCCACGAGGCCTATCTGCTCACGGTCGCCAAAGATGGTCCGCACACCAGCCATGTGACCATCGAGCTTCGCGGCGGCAGCATCGGCTGCACCGTGGGTGCGTCCGCTGCCAAGAACATCGCGCGCGAGCCCAACGTGTCGTTGTTCTGGCCGCCTACGGAGCCCGGCGGCTATACCTTGATCGTCAATGGTACGGTTGCGGGTGAGTGCCGGCCGACGGACGTGACCAACGCTGAGATCACACTCACGAAATCCGTGCTGCATCGTCCGGGCCGCAAGCCTGACGACGGTTACGGGCCGTGTGCGGCCGACTGCCGCCGCCTGACTCGGTGACGCATCGCGCGCCAGGTTCGTCCAAGCAGCGACCGTGTCTATTCAGCCGCCGATACCGCGACGCCCTGACGGTGCCCGGTGTTGTACCGATCGGCAAACTCCGGTGCCAGCCGGCGTCCCTCACCTTCCCGTCGATTGACCCAGAGCCGCAGAAGCAAGCGCCGCCGGTCGCGTTCCGGCCAATCTAAAAAGTTACTCCGAGCGTGCAAGATCATGTGATTGTTCAGCAGCTGCAGATCGCCCGGCCACAAGCACATGTTGAGGCGCATGGCAGGGTCGAGCGTCAGTCGCGCAATCATGTCGATAGCGGCCTGCTCGAGTGCTGCAAGTGGTTGCCCCATCTTCTCGGCCGCGGTCTCGATGGCTCGCTTGTTGTAGCGGCATGACAGGCGGCCATCGAAATAGCTGTAAACGGGGACGCGGTTGCGTGTGACTTCTTTCGAAGCCCCGGTTACCCCTTCTCCGCGCACGTCATATTGAAAGCCGCGGTAGAGCGCGTCGAGGTATTCCGGGTGCGTGGCCAATATCTCGTTATAGATGGCCATCGCGCTGGCTATCGTGCTTTCGCCGCCTTGCCTTGCTTGACGGACACAGAGGAGCCCAACCAAGTCCGCAGAATCATTGTGGGGATGCAATTCCGCGTTCGTCGTATAGCCCCGCGCGTTGACGGCTTTGATATCGACGCCCTGGTCTTCAACCCGCCCGATCAGATCGCCGCGGGCATTCTGTGAAATCATGTCGCCCAAGTGGACGGCGATTCCCCAGTAGAGCCGGTAGAGCGTTGGTTCGTCGTAACGCTCGACCGGAATGCCTCGGATTAGAACAAACCCGCGACCGTTCTCGAGCTCATCGAGCATTTGGGCGAGGGCTGGTCCGAAGGACGGCAACGGAAACGCATCCCGCGTGAAAGCGAGCGGCGCGAGGCCGGCCTCGGTCACCTGGGCGACGGCGGCATCGAGTTCTGATAGCTCGGTGTGCGTAAGGTGGTGGATCCAGGACTCGTCGTGGGCGACATCAGAGGCCCGCCACGCGGATCGGTCTCGCACAGGACCGTCAAGGCGTTGCGACAACAGTTTCTCCCATTTTCTCGCCTCCGCAAACACGGAGTTAGGCGATCAATCCTCGCATTGTCCGTTATTTTACGTCAGACAAAGCGAATATCCAAAATCCGTCAATCCATTCTCCGACATGACAGAATTGCCGTCGATTGCGGACGCGATGGGCCGCTGGACGCCGCCGCCGAGACGCATGGAGATGAGCCTCGTGGTGCCGCTTTGCCGACCCGGGCCGATTTACCCCGATCAGCTCACAATTTGGCATGGCCTACATGGAATATCCAATCGGTCGGTATCGGTTATACATTGTCTGCTATCGGGGGCAAAACGACGGGCCTTTCATGCGTTGGCCTTCCCCGCATACAGGCCGGCACGGCGGCCAAAGACAGCGCCCGCAATTTGCCGAATGAGAGGCTCAAGGCGCAGAATATGATGGGTTCACGAGCGACCCATACGCCGCGACCAGGAGATGCGATATGCCGGGAAATCTCACCATAGACCTGGCCGTTGAGCTGACGGCGCTTGATACGGGTAGCCTGGCGCAGGAGGACATCCAACAGGTCCAGAAACTCGTCCTCGATCACGTCGTCGTCGCAATCGCCGGATCGGTCCAGCCCTGGGGCCGGATGCTGACGACATGGGCGGCGCGCCATGGCGCGGCCGGGACCGCCCCCCTGATCGGCAGCGGCCGACTGGCCGGCGCGGCCACGGCAGGCCTCGTCAACGGCACGTCCGCGCACGGCTACGAGCTCGACGATACGCATGACGCCTCGATGAGCCACCCGGGCGCCGCCGTGATAACCGCCGCGCTGGCGGTCGGCAGCGAACTCGGCTCTCCGGGGCGCGATATCCTGCCGGCGATCGTCGCAGGCTATGAGGCGATGGGCCGGATCGGCATGGCGGCGAACGCGCTTGGCGTTCTTACGCACGGACACCACCCGACCTGCCTGTTCGGGCCCTTCGGCGCTGCCGCGGCGGCGGCCAAACTGTTGGGCCTCGATAGCGACGGGATGGCACGCGCCTGGGGCCTCGCGCTGTCGATGACGAGCGGCGTCAACCAGTTCGCGTTCGAGCCCAAAGGCACCATGGTCAAGCGGATGCACGGCGGCATTCCCGCGCAGAACGGCATCATCGCCGCCCAGCTTTCCGAGATCGGCGTTGCCGGTCCGATGCAAGCGCTGGACGGACAGCTCGGCTTCTTCAAGGTCTTCGGCAAGGACCCCGACCCGTCACGCCTGAAGAAGAAGGCGAAAGAGCCCTTGGAAATACACAACATCAGCGTGAAGCCGTATTCCTGCTGCCGAAAGTTCCACTCGCTAATCGACGCGCTCGAACAGGCGACGGACGGCTTCCATCTCGATACAGGATCGATCGCGCGGATCAAGGTGCACTCGCCGGAGACCGCGATTGCCGGGCATCAGATGACGCGCCCGGACTCGGTGATGGCGGCACAATACAGCATGCCCTTCATCGTCGGGGCGACGATGGCCTACGGGCCGCGCCGCTTCGACGCTTATGGTGACGACCATCACGCCGACCGCCGGATCCTCGATATCGTCGACCGAGTCGAGGTCGTTCACGAGGCCGCGTTCGACCCGATGGTGCCGCGGAAAATGCCGCACGCCGTCGATCTCGAGCTGAAGGACGGCTCGGTCAAGTCGATCACGATCCTCGACAGCCTCGGCACGCCGGAGAGGCCGCTCTCGCATTCGGGCGTCGTCGGCAAGGCACGCGCGCTTGTCGACACGGTCGACCGCGATATCGATCTGGATCAGATCATCGCGACCATCGAGGCGCTGCCGCAGCTCGACGACATCTCGGAGCTCACCAGCCTTCTGAAGGTGCCGTCCTACAACCATCCAGGCAATTCGATCGAAACGGATACACACGCCGGCGCGGAATAGGCCCACAAATCTGCGATCCTCAAGTGGCCGTTGCACGTGGCGCTGACACTACAACACGCTTGGGCCGCATACGGCGCTCGGCTACCCACCACCGGCACCTGCAGCAATGTTGCCCAATACCTTCAAACAGCCATACCCTGAAAACGTCCGGCCCCTCTCACTGCAACCGGACCACTGATTGGGAACCTGTCAAGTCATGTCGGGAACGGCTTCGGTTGATCAGCAAATTTCTTTCTTGGGCGTGGGTGACGTCGGACCGGTGCATGGGCCGGTCGACCGCTATTGCGAACTGGTGCTGCCGACCTTGCAGGCCGTGGATATGCGGTTCGGCAATTGCGAGCGGCAATATTCGACACGCGGAACCGTCAACAAGGAGTACCCGCACGGCTGCCAGCCACCCGAAATGGCGGCGATCTTCGATCAATGCGGCTTCGACGCCGTGACCCTCGCCAACAACCACATGTATGATTTCGGTCCCGAGCCCCTTCTCGACACGCGCGCGTTGATTCTGAGCAAGGGCATTCGGGTCACCGGCGCCGGAAAGGACCTGGCCGAAGCGCGCCTGCCGGCGATCGTCGAATGCAAGGGACTCACGGTCGGCTTCCTCGGCTATTGTTCGGTCATCCCCAAAGGCGGCGAAGCCGGCCCGGACAAGATCGGCATCGCGCCGCTGGGCGCAACCTCCGCTATCGAGGACCGCGGCCCGAACTTTCCGCCGCGCGCCACCTCGAAGGCCTTCCCGGAACACCTGGCGATGATCGCCGAGGACATTGCGTCGTTGCGGCGGCAGGTGGACATCGTTGTCGTAGCTTTCCACTGGGGCATCCTGTGGGCGCCGCGATTGATTGCCGACTACCAGGTCGAAACCGCGCATCATGCGATCGATGCCGGCGCGGACCTGATCCTCGGACACCATGCGCATGTGCCGAAAGCGATCGAAACCTACAAAGGCAAGGTCTGCTTTTACAGCCTGAGCAATTTCTGCATGACCAAGCCCGACCCGTCTTTCCGGTGGCAGGAAGAACCCTGGAAAGTCGGCGCCATTCGCAACTACGCCGACCAGGATCCGGCCTACCCGCTGTTACCCTACGGCGCGGACGCGAAGCGGACGCTGATGGCGAAGGCGATCTTCGCCAAGGACGGCGTGAAATCCGTTTCCTTCATCCCCATGCTGATCGACCGGCAATACCGGCCGGAAGTCCTCCACAACGGCGACCCGCGCTTCGACGATGCCGTCCGGTACATGGAATGGGCATCCGATGGTTTTGCCCACCGGTTCACGGTAGACGGCGACGAGGTTCGAATCGACCCATGAGGACAGATTCAGCGGTACAACAGGGCGCCACACGGAAACTCGCCGAACACGCGGCGGCCCTCACCTATGACAGGCTCCCGGAAGACCTGGTTGCGCTGATCAAACGATGCGTTCTCGATACGGTGGGGGTCACGCTGGGCGCAAGCCGCCTTTCGCCCAAAGGGAAAGATCTCGCCGACTATGTCCGCGACCGCGGCGGCACGGCCGAAAGCACCGTCCTGGGCTTCGGCTTCAAGGCACCGGCCGGCGCCGCCGTATTCGTCAACGGCAGCCTCGGCCACATGCTGGATTATGACGATGTCGGCAAAACCGGCCATCTGAGCATCGTGACGATTCCGGTCGCCTTCGCCCTGGCCGAACGGGCCGGGGGCATCGACGGAAAGGCGTTCATTGCCGCGATCGCCGCCGGCATGGATGTCATGACCCGCCTCGGCGGCGCGATCACGATTCCGCAGTGGATCTCGACCGAAGGCTGGTTCGCGACGCAACTGCTGGGCTACATCGCCGGCAGCGCAACGGCGGGGCATATGCTCGGCCTCGACGCAGACCGGATGGAAAATGCCTTCGGCAACGCCTTCACGCAAACCGCCGGCAGCCGCCAGATGGCGGTCGACGAATCGACGGATCTGCGCGCGATGCAGGCGGGTTTTTGTGGTCAGGGCGCGGTGCTCGCGGCCGATCTGGCGCAAAGAGGCATCATCGGGTCCAAGGCGGTCATCGAGGGAAAATACGGCTTCTTCAAAACCTACGTGCGGGACGAAACCCCGGATTGGCAGGCGCTCCTCGGCGAATTGGGCAGCCGCTTCCCCGTCCTCGCGTCGCACGGCTTCAAGGTATGGCCGCATTGCGCGCATATTCGGCCCTGCACCGCCGCCATCTTGCGATTGCGCCGCGACGGCGTTGACCCGGAGACGGTGGACCACATCGACATCGTCGGCGGCAGTCAGGCAACGCAGTTACTGTCCACCCCGATCGAATCGAAACGTCGACCGCAGACGGCGATCGACGCCAAATACAGCGTTCCGTTTACCGCCGCGGTCGCCATGACGAAGGGCACCGTCACCTTGCGCGACTATACCCCCGAAGGGCTGACCGATCCGGCGGTGCTGGCCATGGCGGAACGGGTCCGATACAGGCCTGATCCGACGTCGAACTCGCTGATGCCGACGGTCGAGGTGCGGCTCAAAAGCGGCGATACGCGCTCGTGTCAGGTGCAGAGCGTTCCCGGCGACGCGAACGAGCCCGTCGGCTGGGCGGAAATCGAAACGAAGTTCCGGGATTGCATGTCTTTCGTCGCGCTGGAGTCGGGCCGCGTGGATCGCATGGTCGAAGACATCGCCGCCCTGGAACAGATGGCCGACGTGACTGACCTGCTGCGAAGGCTGCATTAAGTCGGTCACACGATTGCGCGGTGGATGAGAGACCGTTCGCGGCAAGAGAGCTGCACACCCGGGCCCCGCATTCCACATCGTGTCGCTGATACCGGCATTGCGACGGCCACACCCGTGATCGCCCCCCGCCGTGATGGTCCGGATTGCTGTGCCGCCGCGGCGTCACCGTGTCCTCATCCGCATACCGCTGGCGTCCCATCGCGACGCCTTCCAGAACGACGCCATCAACCTACAGCCTTGTGCGCCGTTACGGGCGCAAAGACGCCCTGTTCGTCATGTCCCTGCCCGTCGTCGCAATGGGTCATTCGAAACCCCGCGCCATTTTCTCGATTTCCTCGAATGCGATATCCTGGGTAGACGCGAGAATGGCAGGCCTCGAAAGGCGATCCGTGCCCCCGAAACCAAAGCCCTCGACACGTTTGCAGAAGCTGATCCATCGCAAGGACAAGGTCCTGGTCGTGCTGCATCCGCCGACGGCGGCGCACGCGCGCATCATGGAGGCCGCTGGCGCGGAATGCGGTTTTGTCGGCACGGGGGGCGTCGTCGGAACCTATACCGGGCTCGCCGATGTCGGCACGGCGACCCTGAATGAATGCGTCACCATTGCGGGCTGGATCGCTGACAGCGTCGACTTCCCGATCATCATGGATGGAGACACCGGGCACGGCGGCATCATGGCGGTCCGGCGCATGGTCCGCGATTGCATTCGGGCCGGCATTGCCGGCGTGCGCATAGACGACCAGCCGATCGAGGGGAAACGGAAGACCCAAAGCGCCGGCGTGGAAGTGGTCCCGATCGAACAGGCGATCGCGCGCTATCGCGCCGCCGTCGATATGAAGAACGAACTGGATCCTGATTTCGTCGTGATGGCGCAGTGCTACGCGCGTGACGCGGCGAATAGCGGTCTCGATGACTGCCTGGTCCGGTTGGCCGCCTATGAACGCGAGGCAGGTGTCGACTGGGTGCAGCTGGAATCACCCCACTCGACGGACGAGATCGCACAGGCACGCGCGGTGGTCAACGGTCCCTTCTCCTTCATGAAAGGAAAACTGCCGCGCTTTCTCGGGTTGGAGGAGCATCTGGCCCTCGGCGTGACGATTGCCTGGTATCCCGGTTTCACCCATCACGTGACCTGGGCCGCGCTCTGGGACTTCATGGCGGATTTCCAGGCACGTGGCATACAAGCCTGGGACGACTTCGCGGAACGCCGCAAGAATGCCCCGTATCCGATTCCCGGCGTCGGGCCGGATGGCGAAGGACCGGACAAGCAGCGGGCGCTCGAGGAGCGGTATTTTTCCGGGGCGGCCCTTGCAAAGTATCATGCGTCGAAGGACCGCAACGACAACAACGGGTAGGCAGCCCCCTGCCCGACGATGGGAGGCGATGATGGCACGCGCCGGCTTCAAGATTTTCGATTCGGATACGCATGTGGGTCCCTTCGTCGACGTTCTCGACCCGTATCTCGATGCTGCCACCAAGACATCGCTCGCCGAATGGGAGCCCTACAAGCAGGCCCATCGCCGCACCGGCCACGTGACCTATACCCGCGGGCAGCGCCGCTACCGACGGCAACTGGGAACCGCCAAGGCGGCGGAGACGCCGGGCGGGTACATGGCTGGTTTCACCGGCGCGCATAAGGGACGCGAGCCTTCCCCGAAAGTGGACGACGATCCCGCGGCACGGATCGCCGACATGGACCTCGAAGGCGTTGACGTGAATCTGACCTTGCCGTCCGGTTGGTTCGGCACCTGGACGCTGTCGGAGGACATCGGCCTCGAGACCAGCATGTACGCCGCCTATCACCGCTGGATGGACGCCTATTGCGGGGCCTATCCGGACCGGATTGGCGGGGTCGTGCTGTGTTCGGCGCGGGACGTGGAGGCCTCGCTGACAGAGATCAAGCGGTGGGGTCCCGCGCGCTGGGCCTGGGGCATTCTCGTCTACGCGCCAAAAGACACGCCGCTCGATCATCCCGACCTGGAGCCAGTCTGGCGGGCGGCAGCCGATCATGACCTCGCGGTGACACTGCACACATTTACCGTCATGCCGCCCTACGCGCCCGGCGGAACGGACAACTGGGAAAACCTTTTCCTTCAGCGCTCGGCGTCGCATCCCTGGTGCGGCATGCGCAACATGGCGTCGCTGATCGGCAGTGGCGTGATGGACCGCTATCCGGATCTTCGGATCGGCACGCTCGAGGCGGGCCATAGCTGGCTTCCCTTCTGGATGGCGCGGATCGATGAGCATGCCCGCACGATCCGCGCGGCGTTGCCCGACGATTTGCAGCGGATGCCGAGCGACTACGTCAAGTCCGGGCGGTATTTCCAAAGCATCGAAATTCCCGAGGGCGAGGCGCTGACAAATTCGGTGATCGACCTGCTGGGCGAGGACATCCTGATGTACGCCTCCGACTATCCGCATGGCGAGAGCTGGTTCCCGAAATCCGTCGAAACCGTGCTCGGCTGGACCATGTCCGACGAGCGGAAGCGGAAGCTCTTCTGGGACAACGCCGTAAGGCTCTATGCTCGTGCCGGCTTCAATTAGTGACTCGCCATCACGATCTGTACCAATTGATCTAATCATCGCAGACAGTGCAGAGACGGTTCAGTACTAGAATGGCCGACGCCGCTATCGTCGCATTCACGGCGCGGCTTGCGCGCGGACCGCAATCGCCCTTTCGAAAGATCGCTCCAATGACCGATGCCACAAGAGGATTTGTCGAATTCGCGTCGCGCTCCCGGGCCGGATCCTTCCCCCCAAAGGCACGCGCCATGGCGGTCGACGCAATCACCGACTGTGTCGGCTGTATCATCGCCGGCGCCGGGGAGCCGGTGGCAGAGAAGCTGGCAAAGGTCCTGGGCGGCACCCCCGCCAGTGATGGTGCGCGGCGCGTCCCGCTGATAGGGACCGGCTGTCTCGCGGCCCCACACGATGCCGCGCTGTACAACGGTACACTCGCGCATGCCATCGACTATGACGATGTCACGCACCCGGCCTATGCCCATCCCGGCGCATCTCTTGTTCCCGCAATTCTGGCAACTGCCGGCACCGCAGGTGCTTCCGGCAAAGCCGTCGTCACCGCCTACATCCTTGGCATAGAAATGATCAGCAAGCTCGGGCGCGCGCTGAACACGGCGCATTACAAGAACGGATGGCATGCGACCGCGACCTTCGGGAGCCTCGGCGCGGCGGCAACCACCTCAGCGCTCCTGGCGTTGGATCCGGAACCATTCGCGATGGCGCTCGCGATGGCCGGGTCGGCATCCAGCGGCCTACGTGCCAACTTCGGCACGATGACCAAGCCGTTGCATGCAGGCTACGCATCACGCAACGGTGTGCTGGCCGCTCTGATGGCCCGTGAAGGGGTTACGGCGAGCACGGATATCCTTGACCACCGCTTCGGCTTTGCCGGCGTGTTCAACCATCATCAGAACATTGCCGCCGAGCATTTTGCCACCTGGGGCGATCCACTCGAAATCCTCACGGAGTTTGGACTTGGCCTGAAACCGTACCCGGCCTGCGGTGCGGCGCATCCGCCCATCGAGGCGGCAGTACGGCTGCGCGACAGGATTCCCGGCGGGCTGTCGGCCATCCGGTGCATACGGGTCGGAGTAACCGAAATGCACTTCGAGCCGATGGTCTGCGACCGGGCCGCCACGCCGCTGGAAGCCAAGTTCTGCATGGGCTACTGCATCGCCGCCGCACTTCTGGACGGCGATGTCACGCTGGCGACGTTCACGGATGCGGCGCTCTCCCGCATCAATGGCTCGGGTTTGCCCGAAAAGGTGGTGATGGAGCTCGACAATCGTGTCGCGGGCAACACGGAATTCGGCGCCGTTGTCACCATAGAGACGCGCGAGGGCCAGACGCTCGAGGAACTCGTGCCGCTAGCCATCGGCAAGCCGGAGCGCTGGTTTCCCAAGGATCGTCTCGCCGCGAAGTTTCACGATTGCTGCAGCACCGTAATCGGCAGGACGCTGGCCGAAGAAATATACGAATTGACGCAGTCGCTCGAGGAGGCCGCGTCGCTTGCCCCTTTGAATAATGCGCTCAGCCGCGTCGTCCGGACATGAACCGGGTCCCGTCCGTGCATCGTATTTGTGACACGCTTATATCAATGCCGTGAAAAGCGCTTTCCCTGTCACTCTTTGCCCGCTTAGCCAAAGAAAGTTCGCTTCATGACCCAAAACGATTTCCAAGTTCGGCCATTAGCAGGCGCCGCCGGCGCGGAAGTTACAGGCATCGATCTGGCGAACGCGCTCGACGACACCGCTTTTGCGGCGATCGAAGAAGCCTTCGATATCCATGGCGTTCTCTTGGTTCGCAACCAGAACATCACACCTAGTCAGCAGATCGCCTTTGCCGAGCGCTTCGGTCAGATCGAGATCAATTACAACAGCGCGAAGTACGGCCTCCCCGATCGTCCGCAGATCTACGTCATCTCGAACGTGACGGAGGGCGGTAAGCCGATCGGGTCGCGTCGGGCGGGAGAAAACTGGCACAGCGACATGATCTATTCGGCGAAGCCGCCCCGCGCGACGATGCTTTACGCGCTAGAGGTACCGGCGCTGCATGGATTGACCCTGGGCGACACCGCCTTTGCGAACGCCGCCGCCGCATGGGACGCCCTGCCGGAACCGATGCAGCGCAAGGTAGCCGGCCTCATCGGTATTTTCGACTTCACCGGCCGCAAGCGTTCCGAGCGACCAGACCCCGAAGTTGTCGCCCGTTACCCGGCAGTTCGTCACCCGATCGTACGCACACATCCAAGGACGGGACGGAAGAGTCTTTATGTCAATCGCGACGACTGTACGGGCATCGTCGGCTTGGCAACGGACGAAGCCGAGGCGCTCATAGTGGCGCTTTCGGACCACGTCGTCAGACCGGAGTTCGTCTATCGCCATCGATGGCACCAAGGCGACCTCGTTATGTGGGATAATTGCACGGTGCAGCACAAAGCGATCCTGGACTATGATCTGCCCCAGCGCCGTCTAATGCACCGCCTCACGATTGCGGGCACAACTCCCTTCTAAAGCTCTGGTATAGCGAGTACAGCCATGCCCGATCTCGACCTTTGTCTTAAGCCGGCGACGGAACTGAGGCGCATGCTCGGCGCCCGGGAGCTGTCCGCACGCGAACTCACGGAAGCGCACCTGACGCAGATCGAGCGCGTACAGCCAAAGGTCAACGCCTTCGTCACGGTCGCGGCGGAGCAGGCACTGGCGCAGGCGAAAACGGCCGACCAGCGTGCCGCCAATGGCGAAGAGCTGCCGGCCCTCCACGGATTGCCGCTTGCGATAAAGGACCTTATCCGCACGCGGGGACTGCGGACCACTTTCGGATCTCTTCTTTACGCCGATCACGTGCCCGAGGTGGACGATCTGCTCGCCGAGCGCTACCGCCGGGCAGGCGCGATCTTCATAGGCAAGACCAATACGCCCGAATTCGGCTGCGGCGGAGGCCAGACCACAAACGCGGTTTGCGGCGATACCCGCAATCCGTACGACCTGGACAGGGCCTGCGGTTCCAGCAGCGGGGGCTCGGCCGTCGCGCTCGCGGCGCGCATGGCCCCGCTCGCTGACGGCAGCGATTTCGGCGGCTCGCTGCGCCACCCCGCCGGGCATTGCAACGTCGTCGGTTTCCGGCCTTCTCCAGGACGGATTCCGGCCTATCCCGCCGAACTCGGCTGGTTCACGCTCCGCACGGACGGGCCGATGGGACGATGCGTTGCGGACACGGCCTTGCTCCTCTCGGTCCAGGCCGGCCCCGACCCCCGCTCGCCCATTGCCTTGCCCGAACCCGGGCACTACTTCGCGCAGCCGCTCGAGCGCGACTTCAAGGGCGTGCGCATCGCGTTCAGCCGGAACCTCGGTTTCCTGCCCGTGGATAAGCGGATCAGCGACGTCTGCGACCGCCACCACGCGACGTTCAAGGCGCTCGGGATGGAGGTGGTCGACGCAGAACCGGACCTGAGCGACGCCATCGACGTTTTCAAGGTGCTACGCGCCTGGCGATACACGTTAGCCCACGGCGATCGCGTAAGAGACCCCGCAAAACGCGCCGTCATGAAGCCGGATCTGGTCTGGAATACCGAACAAGGCTTCAAATTGTCCGCCGAGGACGTGGCGCGCGCCGAGGGCAAGCGCACTGAGCTCTTTCATCGAATGCGCACCTTCATGGACGCGTACGACTTCCTCGTGCTTCCCACGAATCCGACGCCACCCCTGCCGATCGGGCAAACGTCGGTTCAGGAAATCGAGGGGAAGCGCATGGGAGATTACCTGGATGGCGGCGCTCTCAAGAGCGCCATCTCGACGGTCGGCAATCCCGCTATCTCGATGCCCGCCGGGTTTACCGCGGAGGGTTGGCCTGTGGGTATTCAGATCGTGGGACGGCACCGCGACGACCTCTCGGTGCTCCAGCTGGCGCATGCCTTCGAGCAGGCCACGGGGACAGGACAACGCTTGCCGCCCGCACTTGACTAGAACCTGTGCATGCGGGAAGCCCCACGCCAACGCCAGAAACGCTGTGGGATATCCTCAAGCATCTTGAGGGATGGCACCGGTGAACGTCGGTTTCGCGCCGTCGCAGTTGCTATTGTGCGGGTGACAACGCCGCCATGAAGCACCTCGTCCCCAACGCCGAGATGCGGCGCGCGTGTGGCAGATTTGCGCCTTTCGGCCCCTAGTCCGCCGCGGCGACGCTGCGCTGCCAATGCCCGACCGGCGGGCGCGGCAGGCCCAGATGATCGCGCAGGGTAGCGCCGGCGTAGTCCTTGCGGAACAGGCCGCGGCGCTGCAGCTCCGGCACGACGAATTTGACGAAATCCTCGAAGCAGCCGGGGTTGTGGGTCGAGCCGATGACGAAACCATCGCAGGCCGGCGCGGACCAGAATTCCTCGAGCCAGTCCGCAATTTCCTTCGGCCCGCCGACAACTGGGTTCTTGAGCGTGCCGCGGCCGGTGACCCGCATGAAGTCGCGCACGGTCGGCGTGCGTCCGGTGGCGGCGACCACGCGGTCGCGCCAGCTTTGTCCGCCCTCGATGCTCGCGATCTCGTCCTCCGTGAAGGGATCGTCGAGCCCCTTCCTGGCAAAGTCGAAGCTGAGGATTTCGGAGAGAAGCGAGAGCTGGTCGATCTCCTTTGGCAGTGTGTCGTATAGCGCGCGCTTGTCCTCCGCCTCCGCCTTCGTCGCCGCGGCCACGGGATAGAACAAGTTCGCGATCTTCATGTGGTCCGGATTGCGGCCGAAGCGCGCGGCCGTCGCCTTCATCTCGTCGTAGCGCGGCTGTGCGGCGGCGACATCGAAATAGTTGGTGAAGATCAGCTCGCCCCAACGGCCGGCGAAGGTGCGCCCGCGCCCCGACTGCCCGGCCTGGATAATCACCGGATGGCCCTGCGGACCGCGCGGCACGGTGAATGGGCCGCGGGAGGCGAGAAACTTCCCCTTGTAGTCGAGGCGGTGAACCTTGTCCGGCCGGGCGTAGAGGTTCTTCGTCTTGTCGCAGACGATGGCGTCGTCCTCCCAGGAGTCCCAGTGGCCGTGGACGATCTCCATGAATTCGTCGGCGCGGTCATAGCGCATGTCGTGGGCGATCATCCCCTCGCGCCCCATGTTCAACGCCTCGAAGTCGTTGAGGGACGTCACGACGTTCCAGGCCGCCCTGCCTCTGGTCATCAGATCCATGGTCTGGAAGAGACGGGCCACGTGGAACGGCTCGTAATAAGTCGTCGAATAAGTGGCGCCAAGGCCGAGCCGCTCCGTCACAGCCGCCATTGCCATCAGGCATGTAACGGTGTCCATCTTCACGCAGCGGATGCCGTTCGCCACCGTGTGCGCATGGTCGCCGCCATACATGTCCGGCATGGCGAGCCGGTCGTCGAAGAAGCAGGAGTCGATCTTGCCCGCCTCCAGGACTCTTGCGATGTGCTGGTAGTAATCGGGCGAGTAGGTGTTGGTCCACGCTTCCGGATGGCGCCAGGAGGCGGGAATGGTGGTGCAATTCTGCGCCTGGAGAAAGCCGACGAGATGGATCTGTCGCATGGGTCTAGTCCCCTGATCCGCAACGGGTGTAACAGCCGGCACCTTTAGATCGGAATCTCCACATTCAAGAGCGGTGCGTGCTGCTGGGCGCCATAGACGTCGGTGTCGCCGACGTCGCCGGCAGACACCAGTCGCGGCAATGTCGCCTTGAACGCGAGGCCCGGGGAATAGGGCGTGAAGAGCACGCTGTCCTCCGGCACGTTGTACAGGTTCGCGAACAATGCCGGATTAAGGACGCCCGTCGCCGCGACCTTGTCGAAGGTTTCGCGATCGCCGAAGACGGCGTCGATCGTCAGTTCGAACGGACCTGCGTTCTTGCTCTTTAGGACGAGCGCGATGTCCTTCAGCTTGGGCATGGCGCTCACACCGTCTCGTAGTCGATCGGGAACATGTGCAGCGGATCATCCGGTTCCACGATGTGGTAGATGCTGAACCGATAGGCCGGGCCGCAGGCGATGTCCGACGGGGAGAAGGGGAAAGCCATGTTCCCCTCTCGGCACAAGCGACCGGGAAAATCGTTGTGCAGTGTGTTGACCCGGGCGATCGACAGCACCGTGTTCGCCGTCTCCTGATCGTCGGCCAGCACCTCGACCAGAATGCCGAGCTCGTGGCCCGACGCCCCGCCGAGCGGCTCACGTTCCGCCATCACGCCATCGCGGCCGTAGGCGCGGTAAATCAGGCGATAGCTGTCCGGCGAAATCCCGACGTCGCACACCTTCTGCGTAATATGCCCGCGCACGATTTCGATATAGTCGTCGTACTGGGAGATCAGTCCCGGATCGCGCGTGCCGCAGATGGTGATCGCCCGGTAGCCCATCAGCTCTGCTCCTTCGAGCTTGATGGTATAGGCATCGTCCGGATTCCACTCCATTCCGGTGATACGCACTGCGCGGTCCGTCACCTGCTCGAAGCGCGCCTTTCGCGCGTCCAGGAGCCCGCCCGGTTCCTTGAACAGTTCGGGACTGGAATTCTCGTGCAACGCGAAGTTGGCGACCGACGCGAGCGTGCAGCGCTTCTCCGGATTCGGAGGCTCGCACACGACGCCGTCGTCGTTGACGGTAACGTGAATGCAATCGGCGCCCTTCGGCCAAGCGCTGGCCGCGCCGCATTCGAGCATCTTGCCCGCATACCACGAAGGCGCGGCCGGCATCTGCGCGCGCATCGACGCCCCCGCCCACGGAGCCGGATCGGTTGCACGGCCGGAGATCACAATCTGAGCGCCGGCGTCGAGCGCGGTCATGAACGGCTCCGGCCCCATGCATCCGACGATCCGTTCGGCGCGATCGATGGTCGCGGCGTCGATCGGTGGCGCGTTGCGCATCGGCTTGATCCGTCCGCTGGCGAGCCGGTCCTTGACCCAGCCCTTGTCCTGCTCGGCATGGATCATCGCCATCTTGAAATGCAGGCCGTCCTCGGCGGCGATCTCGCGCACGATGTCGGCGAGGTCCTGAAGCTGAGGCTCGCCGCCGCCGCCGCCGGCGCTCGAAACCACGACCGGCAGGTTATTCTTGACCGCCGCGCGCATCATCAGCCGGAGGTCGCGCTTGGTCGCAGCCCTGGAGTTGAGCGGCTTGCCAGAGCCGAGATAGTGCGGGCCGGGGTCCGTACTGCCGGCATCGGCCCCTATGACGTCGACGCCCATGGCGACCCCCCGTTCCAGCGACGCCTCGGGATAGCCGTAACCAAGGATGCCGCTCGTCGACAGCATGCGAAAATCCGCCATAGCGCTTCTCCCACGTAGCCAGTTTGGATCTATTGTATGGTCGGAGCGCGCCGCCCGTCTAATGCGCGCCGGATGGCGCTGCCAGCGAAAGACGGCGCGTTCAGCACTCGAATCCATAGACGCGCTGTGCCGATTCGCGCGTGATATAGCCGTAGGCGACGTCGCGCTTCACGAGCGCCCGGGACCGTTCGCGCGGATCGCCGCAGCCGCCGCCGCCCGCCGCGTGGTGGACAATGAGATCGCCCGGCAAAATTGGCGTGTCGTTGCTTCGGCCGTTCAAGGCGATCTTCTCGTTGCCGCGCTCGATCCAGATGGCGTGCGGTGCGCCTTCGCCGCCGCCGCGCGCACCGTACGGTGCCACGACCGTGCCCTCGCCCGCGACGTTGAGGACGGCGGGTCCCTTTCCCCGGTAGCGCAGCGCGACCACGCCGCCGGCGCCGCCGCGCTGCTTGCCAGCACCGGCGCTATCCGTCGTGAGCGCGTATTCCTCGATCTCGAAGGGGTAGGATGCCTCCACGCGTTCGAGGCTCGCGCTCGGCGTGCCGCCGGGGTTCTGCATACCGCCGACGTTCACCCAGCCGTCCTCGTTGCTGTTGGCGCCGAAGCCGCCTTTGTTCGAGAAGTAATGATAGATGTACGAGCCCGTTTTCGGATCGTTCCCCGCGATCACGTAGCGGAATCGGCGGGCGGATCCAGCGACGACCGCTTCCGGCGCGGCGCCTTCCATCGCGCGCAGCACGGATTCGATGATGACGGCGGCGGAAAAGGTCGTGCATCCGGTTACCGGCGCCGGGGGGACCGGGTCGACAAGGCTGCCCTTGCGCGTGAGAATCCTGATTGCGCGCGTGCTTCCCTCGTTCAGCACCTGCTGATCGTTGCTGAGATAGAAAAAGGCGATGTAGACGCAGGCGCTCGTATTGGCGATCGGACTGTTGAAGTAGGATGCCACCTGGTCACCGACGTCGCGGAAATCCACCTCGACCTCACCGTCGCCGACGGTGACCGTTACCGGAACCGGATATCGCTCGGTCGCGACGCCGTCGTGGTCCAGGTAACTCACAGTCTTGTAGACCCCCGGCTTCCAGCGGCGAATATGCGCCCGCATCGCCGCCTCGCCGGCGTCCAGGATGGCGGCACTGCAGGATTCGATCCGTTCCGTGCCGTAGCGATCCAACAGGGCATCCAGCCGTTCGGCGCCCACGTTGACGGAAGCGAGCATCGCCAGGATGTCCCCGTTTGTGTCCTCGGGTTTTCGTGTGTTCTCGCATACCAGCCGCAACACGTCAGCCCGCAGGCGTCCGTTGTCGACCAGCTTGACGGGCGGAATACGGATGCCTTCGTGGAAAATCTCGCGCGCGCTCGGGCTGTATCCTCCCGCCGATATCCCGCCGGTGTCGCTTTGGTGGGCGCGAATGGCGACCCAGAAGCGCAGCCGGCCTTCCCGGAACACGGGCTTCACCAGCGTGATGTCCGGCAGGTGGCTGCCGCCCCAGTAGGGGTCGTTCGCCATCAGCACATCGTCCGGTCCGACGTTGTTGGCGAAATCGTCGGCCATGGCGCGGACCGCGAAGGGCATCGCCCCCATATGAATCGGTGTCCGCTCCGCCTGTGCGACGACCTGGGCCGCGCCGTCGAGAACGACCGCTGACAGGTCGCGCGACTGGTTCAAGAGTGGAGAGAAACAGGTACGGACCATCGTCTCGACAATCTCTTCCGCAACCGATAGGAGCTTCTGGCGGACGACGGCCAGGGTCAACGCGTCGATTTCCTGTCCCGTTTGCTTGGGGTCATCGCTCATGACAGGCCTCCCGTTTGGGTAATGACCAGGCTTCCGTACGCATCGATTTCGGCTTTGGCACCGGCCGGCAGCACTACCGTGGTCGATTCGGAATCGACCATCGCCGGCCCCTCGAGGCGCATGCCCGGCTTGAAATCGTCGAACCAGTAGCACGGCGCCTCGATCGGCGCGCCGAGGTATACGCGGCGCGAACCGCGCCGGGCCGCAGATGCGTCGGACCCGCCTTTCTCTGCATGCGGCAGGGACAGCGAAGGCAGAATGCCGTAGGCGACCAGCCGGCAAGCGTCGACGACGATAGCGTTGCGTTCATGGACATGCCGATACAGCGCGGAATAGACCTTCTCGAAGGCTTCGGCGAGCCAGTCCGTATCGCGCGCCGCCTCCAGGTCTTCGCCGGAGATTTCGACGGGGATGGTGTAGACCTGCCGGATGTACCGGCAGTCGAGGACGCGGGTGAAGCGAATCCGGTCCGGGGGAAACCCCTCCGCTCCAAGAGCGGTCGTCGCTTCCTCCTCCATTTCGGCATACAGATCGCAAACGGTCGCGGTCGTAATTTCGGGCAATCGATGGCCGACCACCCGCTGGTAATCGTGACGCACGTCCGCGGCCAGGAAGCCGAGCGCGCACAGGACCGACGCCTCCCTCGGGATGACCGCGCGGGGTATCTCGAGCTCTCGCGCCACAGCGGCGGCGTGCAGCCCGCCGGCACCGCCGAATGAAAAGATCGTGAATTCGCGCGGGTCGAGACCGCGGCGCACGGTATTCGCGCGGATACCTTCGGCGATACGGGCACTTGCCAGCGCATTGATGGCGAGCGCGGCGTCCTCGACCGGCAGCCCCAGCGGCGCCGCGATATGGTCCGTTACCGCCTTCTCGGCCAGTTCGCGGCTGAGATGCAGCCGGCCACCCAGGAAGGTTTCCGGCGTGATCAGCCCGAGCACGAGGTTGGCATCGGTCAGCGTCGGCTGCGTGCCGCCCTGGCCATAGCACGCCGGACCGGGCGAGGCGCCGGCGCTATGCGGCCCGAGATCGAGGATACCGCCCGGATCGACCCAGGCGATGCTGCCGCCCCCGGCGCCCAGCGCTTCGATGTCCAAAGCGGGGACGGCGATCTTGACCTCGCCGAGCTGGGTCACCTGGCGCTCGAGCGGCTTGCCGTCCTCGATCAAGCAGATATCGGTGCTTGTGCCGCCCATGTCATAGGTGACAAGACGCGGCTCCTTGCGCAGGCGGGCGAACAGTGCGCCGGCCATGGCGCCGCCGGCCGGCCCGCTGGTCACCGCTCCGACCGCATGCTGGACTGCGTGGTCGAGCGGCAGAACTCCGCCTGTCGACTGCATGACCAGCACGGGAGCGGCAAGGCCGTTGTCGCCCAGTTTCGCCGCGAGACGCGTGAGATAGCCGCCAAGACCCGGGCCGACATAGGCGTTGACCGCAGCGGTACTGACGCGGTCGTACTCGCCTTCGCGGCGCAAGACCTCATGCGACAGGGATACGAAAGGCGACCAACCGCTTTCCTCGACAATCTCCCGCACGCGCCGCTCATGGATGCCGTTGCGGTGGGCGTGAAGAAACAGGACGACGAGTCCCTGGACATTCATGGTCTGGAGGGTATCGATGGCACGCCGAACAGCCTGCTCATCCAGCGGCGTTTCGACGTTGCCTTCCGCGTCGATCCGTTCCGGCACTTCCAGACGCTGCGGACGCGCGATGAGCGGTTCCGGCGGCGCCATGCGGATGTTGTAGCGGTTCTGCTTGCTGCCGTCGCGGAGCTCGATGATGTCCCGGAACCCGGCGGTCGTGATCAGGCCAAGCCGGGCGCCCTTGCGTTCCACGACCAGATTCGTCGCCACGGTAGAGCCGTGGATAAAAAGCCCGGTCGCGGACAGCATGTCGTTGAGCGCCATGGACATACGCTCGGCAAGCAGGGCAAGACCTTCCATGACGCCGCGCGATGGATCGTCCGGGGTCGATGGCGTCTTCGCCGTATGGAGGGCGCCCGCGTTGTCGATGCAGACGAGGTCGGTGAAGGTGCCGCCAATGTCCACCCCGATCTGCATAACGAATTCCTCTATGAATTTTCCGGAAAACCGCTGGCGCGAACGCGCCCTTATTTGTCAATTCTCCAGCCGCCTCATACTATGTCAAGCAACCCCAGTGTCTTCGGGAATTCGCTTTCGCAGTTCGCGCCGACGGAGGCGCCCATATGATCGAGAGACCGGTTTCGGCGAGCCTCTACGAGCGCGCCAAAGCCGTGATGCCCGGCGGAAACACCCGGGTCACGGTCTTCATGAAGCCCCACCCCTATTACGCCGCCTATGGACAGGGATGCCGTCTGACCGATGTCGACGGCGTCGAGCGGCTGGATTTCACCAACAATTATAATTCCCTAATCCACGGCCACGCCCATCCCGCCATTACGGCTGCGGTGCGGGATCAACTGGAGCGCGGGACGGCCTTTCCGATGGCGACGGAGGCTGAAATCCGGCTCGCCGAATTGCTGTGCGAGCGCGTTCCCTCCTTCGAGCAGGTCCGGTTCTGCAATTCGGGATCGGAAGCCGTGATGTTCGCGCTCAAGGCAGCGCGCGCCTATACCGGTCGCTCGAAGATCGCGAAATGCGAGGGGTCCTATCACGGCTCCTATGACTATGCGGAGGTGAGCCTCGACCCGACGCCTTCAACCTGGGGCAATGCCGACCCAAAGTCTGTCGCTTACGTCAAGGGCACGCCGAAGAGCGTGCTCGAGGATGTGGTCGTCATTCCCTTCAACAAACCGGACGAGGCGGAACACATCCTGCGCGCAAACGCGCGGGAGCTCGCCTGCGTGATCGTCGACCTGATGCCGAACCGCGGCGGCCTGATTCCGGCGACGCCAGAATTCGTCGCGATGCTGAAGCGGGTGCGGAAAGAGACGGGTGTCCTGATCGTCCTCGACGAGGTCATCACGTTGCGCCTGGCCTATGGCGGGGCACAATCCCTGTTCGACATCACGCCGGACCTGACCGCGCTCGGCAAGATCATCGGGGGCGGCTTTCCCGTGGGGGCCGTTGGGGGTTCGGCCGAGGTAATGGCCGTGTTCGACCCGCGGGAAGGGAAGCCGGCCCTATCGCACTCGGGCACCTTCAATGCCAATCCGATCACGATGGTGGCGGGCGAAACGGCGATGCGCCTGCTGACGCAGGACGAGATTGACCGCCTGGGCGCGCTTGGAGATCGGGCGCGCGAGGGTGTCGCCGCAACGATGTGCGCAAAAGGTATGCCGGGACAGGTCACAGGGCTGGGCTCGCTGTTTCGCATTCATGTGCACAATCGCCCGCTCAGCGACTATCGCTCGATGTTGATGACGCAGGGGGAAAAAGACCTGCTGGCTGGGATCGTCAGCCACATGCGGGACAACGGCGTGTTCGTAAACGAAAGAGGTGTGTGCTCGCTTTCGACGCCGATGACGGAGGCTGAGATCGACGCATTCCTCGATTGCTTCAAGGGTGCGGTCGCAGCGGTACGTGGCGCAACGCAGGCGGCGGAATAGACGGATTCGAGGCTGGGGAGGCATGGCGATGAGCGAAAACTGGGTCGTTTGGTTCAACGGCAAGATCGTGCCCGAGACGGAGGCGCGCGTGCCATTTCGCGACCGCGGGTTCAAGTACGGCGATGCGGCTTTCGACACCACGCGCACCTTCGGCCACCGAATTTTCAAGCTCGACGAACATCTCGACCGGTTTTATCGGTCGCTCGCCTATCTTCGCATCGATCCCGGCATCTCGAAGGATGAGCTGAAGCGGGCCACCGAGGAGGTCGCCGCGATCAATCTCCGCAACGTATCCTCGGACGAGGATATCTGGGTGACGCAGCGCATCAGCCGCGGCCTTGAGGCGTCCGACCGTCGGCTTTGGTCTGACTATCCCGACCGCACCGTCCTGGTCGAATCCCGCCCATTGCCGTTGCGCGAGCGCGGCAAGTTCTATCGCGACGGGCTGCGCGTCATGACGCCTTCGGTGCGGCGACCCGCACCCGATACGCTGAGCCCGAGGGCCAAGACGCACAACTATCTCAATCTCATCCTCGCGGAACTGGAAATAAAGGACCGGGACCCCGAAGCGCACGCCGTATTGCTCGACACAAACGGCAACCTGGCCGAAGGAAAGGGTAGTAATATCTTCATCGTGAAGGACGGCGCGCTTCTGACACCCAAGGAACGCTACGTCCTGCCGGGCGTCAGCCGCCAGACGACAATCGATCTCGCGCGGGAGCAGAACCTGCGGGTCGAGGAAGCGGACATAGACCTTTACGATACGCTGAACGCGGAAGAGGTCTTCATTACATCGACCAGCTTCTGCATCTGTCCCGTCAGCAGCGTCAACGGTGCGAAGATAGGTAACGGCGCGGTGCCCGGACCGATCACCAAACGTTTGATCGATGCATACGTCAGATATGTCGATTGCGACTGGTATGGCCAGTACCTCAAGCATTCGAATGCCTGACGCCGGACGAACGCTTCGGCGGGCGTTTGCCCAATCCGCCTGACGCCTATCGCGCCAACCTGCGTACTCATCAATTGCGGCGTCGAGGCAGCGTCAACTCCTATCCCGATGTCCGGCACGCTCGCGACGCCGCAGACCAGGGCACAGGAATATCCGGCGAAGCCGGATACGCTCAGACCCGCGCCACCTTCTCGAGCGGCGGCTCTCGCCGGGCTGGAAGATGGTCCTTTAGGTCGGCGGCGAGGTCGGATTTGAGACTCTTCCGGCCCGGATCGTCCCAGAGGTTCTCCCATTGCCGCGGATCGTTCCGGAGATCGTAGAGCTCACCCTCGGTTCCTTCGTAGTACCCGGTGCGCTCGTAGAGCGTGCAGAGAAAACCGTCCCGGTAAAGCGTGCTCAGGCACATGGCGCGTTCGCCTGGCTGATCATCCCACGTGACGATGGCGCGTTCATGCCGCTTGTCGGACGCTGTGGTCGGCAAGGGTGCGCCCTGAAAGGCGGGATCTGCTGGCACGCCCGCGATTTCGGCGAATGTCGGCGCCAGGTTGATATGGCCCACCGGCTCGTCGATGACGGCCGGCGCGACCGCTGCCGCCGGCGCCGGGCGCCAGATGAACGGCGTCCGCATCAAAGCGTCGACGTGAAAGGCGCCCTTGAACAGCATGCCGAAATCGCCCTGCATCTCGCCGTGATCCGTGGTGAAGAATACGTCCGTAACTTCGTTCCAGCCACGGCGCCCGATGCAATCGACGACCCGACCGAGCGCTTCGTCGATCAGTTCGTTCTCGACATGGATAACGGCGTTGACCTCGCGAATCTGGTCTGACGTCAGGTTTGCGGGCACAAAGGTCGGCGGCACCGAAAAATTGAATCTCCCACGGCCTTCGTAATTTTCGAGCCAATGCCTCGGCTTGTGCGCGAGGAGCTCGGCACAGCGCTCCCGATTGCCGGGATAGAAGGGCGGCAGATCGAGGTCGCGCCAGTTGTATCGGGTAAGTTCCGATTGCGGCGGATCCCAAGGGTGGTGGGGGTCGGGAAAGCTCAGCCAGAGGAACCAGTCGGCACCATCCGACAACGATTTGAGCCAGTCGATCGCGCGGTCCGCCACCCAGTCCGTGTGATAGAGCTCACGGGGAATCGGGTTGAACCAAACCTGCGGCGCCAGCGTATCGCCGCCACCGCGTGCGCTCGGCATCTGGTTTTTGTCGATGTATTCGAAAAAGCCGTCCACCGCGTCCGGATGATGATCGGCAAGCCATTTCGGATAATGATACATGCTGCGTCCGGGCCGGCCGGTATGGGCGGCAAGCTCCATCCGTTCGAAGCCGCGATGCGGCCCGGTGGACCCGAGGCGGGCTGCCTTGTTCTCAAAATAGGACTGGTCAGGAGCCGATGACGGCTCGAAATGCGCCTTGCCGATCAGCGCGGTGCGATAGCCGGCCCGGTCGCGCAACAGTGCCGCGATGTTCGGGCTGTCGAGCGGCAGCGGGATCCCGTTCATCGTCACGCCATGCGTGCGCGGATACTGTCCCGTCAACATTGTCGACCGTGCGGGCATGCATTCGGTGTTTTGGGTATAGGCGTGGCGGTAAACGATGCCGTCGCGCGCAAGGCTGTCCAGCACCGGGGTCCGCGCAATGCGCCCGCCGTTGCAACCCAAACCGTCATAGCGCTGCTGGTCGGTCGTGACGAACAGGATCTTTCGACCCATTCCTGTGGCATCCTTTTCCCCGTGTCGGTCGTCGATGCTAGACGATCGGCGGCGGCCGAGCCAATCGGGCAGCGTATCGAACGTTAGTGGGCGGCGTCGGAGCAATTTCGGTTGAGGCCGGCGTCGTCGCCCCGTAGCGTCGGCGAATGAAGAATCCCTTTCGCTATTTCAACAGTTCGCCCGAGGTGATCCGCCTGACAATCATGATGTACGTGCGCTATCCGCTGTCGTTGCGTCAGGTCGAGGACCGTCTGTCCGAGCGCGGCATCGACATCTGCCACGAGACGGTGCGGTTCTGGTGGAATCGGTTCGGTCCGATGTTCGCCGCAGAGATCCGCGAGCGCCGGGCTCGAAGCCAATCGTATTCGCAATGGCGCTGGCATCTGGACGAGGTGTTCGTCCGCATCAATGGCGAGAGGCACTTCCTTTGGCGGGCAGTTGATCATGAAGGCGAAGCGCTCGAAGTTTTTGCAACGAAGCGCTGGGATCGCAAAGCTGCGCTCAAATTTCTGAAGTGTGCGATGAAGCGCTATGGCAGGCCGTGGTCGATCGTGACCGACCGACTTCAATCTTACGGCGCTGCGATGAAGGTGATCGGCAATGCGCCGTCACAGGAAAGCGGCCGCTGGCTCAACAATAGAGCCGAAAATTCACACCAGCCGTTCCGCCGACGAGAGGGCGCGATGGCAAAATTCAGGGACATCAAGACCCTGCAAAAATTCGCGTCCGTCCATGCCTCGATGCACAACCGCTTCAATCTCGACCGCAACCTTACCCGCCGCGACACCTTCAAGCAGAACCGCTCCGCTGTGTTGGCCGGGTGGCGGGAACTCGCGGCATGAGACGTGCATCTTGCTAGAATTCAGAGACTGGTTCGCATTAGATTGACACCGCCCTGCCATGGATTGCCTCAGGCGGCAGCATCGCCTACGCGCAGCCCCGCCTGATGCATCAGCGGCAGGACCGCTTCCCCGAAATAGGCGAGGTCGGGCTCGAAGTCGTAGAAGGTGAGTTGCACGCCGTCGCAGCCGGCCTTCTTCAGGCTAATAAAGTGGTCGACGATCTGCTCGGGCGAGCCGACGACGTGGAGGTTGCCGCCAAGCGCGCGATAGGGCCGCTTCATGTTGCGCCACGCCACCGCGTCGCCGCCGCGCGAGATTTCCGCGAAGCCCTCGACTGCGCCGGTATCGGCCGCCGCGACGATGGCGTCGCGGTATTCGATTGCCTCCTTCTCCGTCGGGCGGCAGACCACCATGGGGTTGATAATAGTGCGCAGAGGCCGTCCGGCTTCCGCCGCCGCCTTGCGAATGGTGGCGGTATGCGGCGGCAGACCCTCGATCGCGTGCTCCATCTGGTTGCCCGTCGGGCTGGTGATGAAGACGATGTCGGAATGCTTCGCGGCGAAGGCGATGCCCTCAAACGATCCCGTGGCGTTTACCAGCACAGGCCGGCCGAATCGTGGCTTCGGCGTGACGAAGGCATCTTGCATCGACCAGTACGGGCCATCGACGGTCATGTTCTCCGTCGCCGCCCAGAGCTGCTCCAGCCGCGTGGTGAAGACGTCGGCCATTTCGTAGCGCGCGCTGTGATCGGGTCGCACCATGCCGAACATGGCGGCCTCGCGCGGGATGTGCCCGGTGACGATATTGGCGCCCCAGCGGCCGCCGGAGATGTGGTCGAGCGTGGCGCCGAACTTAGCGAGATGCATGGGGTGCCACGGCCCGTAGAGGATATGGATCGTCGAGATGAGCAGTATCCGCGTGGTTACCGGGGCCAGCGCGGCGACGGTCATGAAGCTGTCGATGGAAGTCTCGCGGAACTTCGTCTCGCCGCCGTGGCCGCCCTTCGGCGTCCACTGGGCGAGGCCGAAGACGAGATCGAAGCCGAGCGTCTCGGCCGTCCGAGTCAAGCCGGCGTTGTAGTCGAACGTCCAGTCCGTCGTGCGCGGCAATGTCGAGGGCGTCCAGCCGCCGTTCTGGATCGGCAGGAAGAGCCCCAGCATGAGCGGCTGCTGCAGGATGCGGGAGAGCGGGCTGTCCGGGAAATCGCCAGGGCCCTTGAGGGGGGCTGGGAGGGTGTCGCCTGACGATACGCCGTTGGTCATTCGCTTGGGTCCTTGTGCCCACCGGTCGGCAGACCGGCTATGTCCATCGTCGAAAACAAGCCGCTATAGAATAGCGTCTCGACTTTCACGGTCGTTCGCCACATTAACGGTTGTTGCGGCAAATTATATTCCTGTCTCGCTTGGTATTGCGCAGGGCAATTGTCCCAAACCACGACGTCACCACCCCCGCCCCCCACGCGCAAATGGTGTTTCGTCTCCGTCGGCCGATACAAGCATCCATATAAGTGTCCATCGTAGGGCAGGTACGTAGAGAGGGTAGAGGAGTGTAAAGCGGCCCCGCCGAGGTGTGTCAAAAAGGCGCCCTGCACTTTGGCCTCTGAAGCCGGCAGTTTTCCAACCCTTTCCGGTTCAAAGGTGATTACGTCAACATCCGTGGTTTCTGACGTGTGCCGTTTTGCGCAAGCTGCATTTCGACCCGTCGCAATGCATCGGACGGAAGCCGCATTCCAGCCTCTTTCCGCAAGTCACGCTTATGTGGCTCCGCCTTTCATAAGGCCAATTATGCGACATGGCCTGACGGCCGGTTTCCATACTTCGCTCTTAGGCGACTCCAATCGATAACAAATTCAAATCCCGGATCCGCAACCATTGGGCCTATTGTTTCAAGCAATGGACATATCCGTCGGTTCAGATCCCTCCTCGGGAAATGAATTTACAACCTTAATCCGGTTTGTAACGGCGCCGATCCAAGGATGTGATTGAAAGTGCAGGCAACAAGAAATCGTTATCTTCCCCCGTTTCTCTTTGAGCTGCTACCCGATGTTGGACCACCCGGCTGGAGATTTTCCGGGGGTTGATGCTCAGGGTGGCGCTATGGCCACTGAGCAGTTTTGCAGCGTGATCG